>JALZWA010000255.1 GCA_023299815.1 Akkermansiaceae bacterium | reverse complement strand
TTCGTCGTTCGCTTCTTCAATCGCACCGCGTGGGCACAGCCTTTTAGGCGGTTCATTCTATAAACAGGGGATTTGAACCCCATTTACAACGTGCCCATGCTGGGCTCACACAAGCGGAAGCTAGCGACCACATCCCGTGCTGAAAGTTGAGATTGAGTCCAGAGGTTCGTAGGGTATTCTCTGGTGATCGGAAGCTGTTCGGCACCATGCAGTATGGGTCGCCAGTTCCTAGACGTTCTCCTGAAATAATAATGCTCGATGAGCCAAAGAAAAAATCAGGATGTCTTAAGCAGATCATCGTCACAGTAGTTGCTATTTCTGCGATTTTCTTTGCCGTAGATTGGTGGGACACTCGCCCCAAAAGAATGCTCAAGCGATTCCTTGATGCAGAGTGGTCTGACAAGATCACTCGCATCGAATCAGAGTTTATAGGCGGCATGGATTTTACTGCCTACATCTACTTAGAAGGTGATCCTGAGTTTTTGAGGGAGATCATCTCGAATAGCAGCTTTAAGCAGACCTCTGAAACCATGCATGATGATCGGATTTCCCATCTTAATTTTGAAGGGGCTCCTGAGCCCCCCTTAACGTTTTTAGTGATCTACGAAAGACATGAAGGAACAGTAATAGAGTATATAGGGATAGCCAAAGATGGAGCTTCACTTTGGTATGTTGCTCTAGATTACTAATAATATAAACTGGAGAACACGGCATGGGAGGCCAAGCCCTTCCCGCCAGTAAAGTTTGTGGTGGATTCTTGGGTTCATAGGAATATTTTCAGTTCACAGCATCATCTCGCACGCGGTGGGATGGGCTGCCTCCACATAGACGTTCATAAAAAACACCCGGCCTTTCGACCGGGTGTTTTCACAAAAAATAAATAAGAGTAGCAGGCGAAGACTTAGTCCTCCTCGGCCTTGTAGGCTTGGTGACCTTCTTTCTTGATCTCCTTAATCTTAAGGTAAACTTCGTCATACTTAGCCTCGTCTTCCGCAAGAACCGCTTCTTCAAGCTCGCAGAGGAGCACGTAGCTCTGGCCTGTCAGCTTCTTGTAACCTGCAGTCATGACTGCTTTTTTCTTAGCGTCTTCGATCTTTTCAAATCCCGCAGGGAGATACTGGAGCCCCTTAATGACTGCTTCTTGAGCTTTCTTGATGAGCTCTACTTTTTCATCCACTGATTCCGCACGGCGAAGGCGCTTCAAGGATCCGCTCAGCTCGTCCATCTGTTCAGCAAGAGGAGTGTCATCTGCAACCGCCGTGGTGGGAGCAACAGAGCCAAAGCCAAGAACGAAAACAAAAGCCAGCGATTTGAATGAAGTAGTAGCAGTCATACTGCAGAACTACTGACGAATGCTCCCCGATCTGTCAAACTTTCTGCTGTGCAGAAGAGAAGGAAAAGAGCTACCACTCCCCCACATGATTCGTGGACTTCTTTTCGATCTCGATGGCACCCTCGTCGATTCGCTCCCTGGCATCGCAGCGGCGCTCAATCTCGCTTTGATCGATCACGGGCTCGCCACCTTCACTGAGGAAGAAGTCACGGAGTTCATCGGAAATGGCGCTCAGGTCCTCGCCGAGCGAGCCTTAGGTTCTCGGAAAGACGAACTCGGCCCCGCCCTTTTGAAAGGCTTCCAGAACCACTACCAAGAGGAGTGGAAAACTGGCACCACGATCTACCCGGGATTCGAGGCGCTTCTCGAAAAAGCAGCTCAGCAGGGCTTCAAGATCGGCGTGCTCTCAAACAAGCCACACGCCTACACGCAGGAGATCGTGCACACACTTTTCGGGACGGAACTCTTCGATCCCGTCGAGGGACACCGCGAGGAGTTCCCTAAGAAGCCGGACCCAACCACCGCGCTTCGCATTGTGGAAAAATGGGGCCTCACGCCCGAAGAAGTCGCTTATGTCGGTGATTCCACCGTGGATCTCGCCACCGCCCGCGCGGCGGAGATGATCCCTGCCATCGTATCCTGGGGCTATGGGACGCCTGACGACTGCCCTTTATCCCACTCGATGGATGAGCTGGCCGACTTTTTAGGCATCCGCTAAGGCGCCTTCAACCGCGTCACTTTAGTGTGACACATTGTCTCGCATTGGGTCATTCCGTGTCTCCTGCGAGAGCCCCTAAGGTCGTAATCTCCCGTAGTTACAGGGTTTTCGTGTTTGGTCCGCTTCCTGCCATAGGGAAGTCGTAATTAACCAACCACGAAAACTAAAATGACTATCAACCGACTCGATAACCGCCTTTTCTCAGACCTCGTCAGCCAAGCGATCCGAAGCTTCGGCCCCACTCCAGCCAGCCGTGCTCCGGGAGCCTACCGCTATGAGGATGAGAAAGCCTACCGCCTCCGCCTTGAAATCCCAGGCTTCTCAAAAGAAGAGGTCACGCTCAGCGCGGTGGGTGACGAACTCACCATCAAAGCCGTGAGCGAGACCCAAGACGCGAGCTACGAAAAGAGCCTCACCCTGCCCGACACCATCGAGCGGGAGGCGATCTCCGCGAAGCTTGAGAATGGCATCCTTGAACTCACCTTCCCGAAGGCGGAGGTCATCGAACCCGCCCCTCGTAACATCGAAATTTCCTAACCCCCTACCTTTGAAAATTATGTCTGAAAATACCATTCCCACCGAACGTCCCCGCCTCCGCTCCCGCGTGACTGAAGGCGGCCTGGAACTCACCATCCTCCTTCCCGGAGTGCCTAAAGACGCGCTCACGGTAAATCTTGAAGATCGTCTTCTCACTCTTACCGGAGAGCGCCGCTTCGAGGGCGGCGCGGAAGAGCGAGACTACCATCTCAAGGTGAACCTTCATGAGGACCTCGATCCCAACAAGATCGAGGCCCGCCATCAAGATGGCGTCCTCACCCTCCAGCTCTCGAAAAGAAAAGAGCTGGCCCCGCGACGGATCGATATCCTCGCGAACTAACTTTGCTAGGTTGTATTGTGTGTGTGGCGCACCGTTGCGAAAGCAGCGGTGCGCTTTCGCGTGCCCCTCACCGGCACCTATGCCAACTCACCCGTGCTCGCGACCGGTGGATTCTCTTTGATAAAGGTCACCACCTCCTCGACTTCATCGCTGAGGCAGAGGTAGCGCTCATAATCTCGGCCCTTCGCGAGATCCTTGATGCAGGACCAAATACCCGTCTCCACGGTGTAACGATCTTTGCTAAAGAAGACCATCGGGCTGATGTTCTCAAAGGTCGCGTAGTGGTTCTGCGTCGCGTCTTGGAAGATCTCCTGCGTCGTGCCCGCACTTCCTGGGGAAAAGACGATGCCGTGCTGCGCGATCGCGAGCAGGCCGTCTTCGCGGATGCTGTTAGAGAAATATTTCGCAACATGTGCCGAGAAGAGATTCGTCGGCTCATGGCCGTAGAACCAAGTCGGCACCGCCAAACTAGAGTGGCCCGTGGGGTATTGATCGATCACTTTTTGCGCAGCGTCCACGTAGCCCTTGCTCGTGTAAACCGGAGCTTCTCCTAAAGCATCAAGGACGGCATCAAGCTCCTCGACCGAGACTCCGGCAAGGTAAGCGCCTAGGTTCGAGGCCTCCATCATGCCCGGTCCCCCACCGCTGGCGATGAAGTAGCCCTCCATGGTCAGCCGACGCGTCAGGTGGGCCACTTTTCGGAACCACGGATCGGCCCGGCTCGTGCCATGTCCGCCCATCACGGCGACCACTTTCTTCCGGCCGTCGCCCTCCACGCGTCCTTCTAAAAGATCCGTCATGGCGTCATCGATCGCGTGATCATGCAGCCTCTCCGCGAGTGCTTCCACGATGTTTGGCGATGATTTTCCAAACTTCACAAAGTGATCGTAAATCTTCTTATCCAGACTGAGGTCCTCCTCCGGAGTCCAGCCTTCCATGAGTTCCTCACGCGAATAGAGCTGCCCACGATAGGAGTTGAAGGGAAGCCCCTTGAATTCAGGAAAAACGAGAGCGCCTTTTTTACTCAGCTCACAAGCGCCGATCCCATCAGGGAATTGGCAGCCCAAAAAGATGGCACCCTCACAGGTCATCTTTTTCCAATCGAGGCCTGCCTCAGAGAGATCGAGGCCTTGGATGACGCAGCAATTTAGCTGCCCTTGTTGACGAAGCAGTGCTTCGAGCGAATCGAGTTCGCGGACGATGGAACAGGTCATGATTTGATAACTTTAGGATCGAGAACACCAACGTAAGGCAGGTTACGATACTTTCCATCGTAATCGAGCCCGTAGCCCACTACGAATTCATCGCCGATCTCGAAGGCCGAATAATCCGCCTCCACATCCGCGGCCCGCTCTTTGTCCTTCGAGAGAAGCACGGCGGTCTTCACCTCCTTCGCGCCCATTTCCATGAGCTTTGCGGAGACCGCTTGCAGGGTGCGCCCAGTGTCGAGAATATCATCAAGCAGCAGAATGGTGTGGCCCTTCACATCAGGAAGTTTCGCATCCAGAAAATCGACCTGCCCCGAGGACTCGGTCCCACCGTGATAACTCGCGACATTGAGACACTCGATCTCCAGCTTCAGCGGCACCCTTCTCAGGAGGTCCGCCATGAAGACGAGCGCGCCTTTTAAAATAGCAACCACCTGAAGCGTCTCCTCATCTCGGAAGTCCTCGGTAATCTGCGCCGCGATGACATCGAGCCGCTTCTCGATAATCTCTTCAGCGACTAAAATCTTTTCAATATCGTCATGCATGAGGCAAAGAATACGTAGCTCTCCTCGGCCTTACTAGCTCAGACTTCACTCACTCATTCTTTCTCCTGAGTCACCACGTCAGGCTCCCTAAAAATCCTCTAAATTTTGAGTTGCCAGCTCCGCAAATCGCTCCTAGCCTCCGCGCACCTCAAAAAAGCTCGGCTAGCTCAGGGGTAGAGCACCACATTGACATTGTGGGGGTCGTAGGTTCAAATCCTACGTCGAGCACCATCTTTCTAAAAAGCGCTGTTTCCTTCTTTGGATTCAGCGCTTTTTGCTACCCAACTCTCGCTTTTTCCCACGCCTCTCGCTTTGCTTTTTTCGCGAAGCACGACTAGTCTGAGGAAACGACAGCCGATGCCTACTGCGAAGATCACCTCCCTGCTCAACCTCCTCGATGACGACACCAAGGAAGTGCGTGCCGGAGTCCAGCAGGCGCTCATGGAATACCAAGGCGACGCCACCGATGACCTCACCGCCGCTGGTCTTCGCCTAAAGAATAAGGAGGCGAAACTCCTCTCGAAATCCCTCCACCCCGGACGCCGCGCTGTTCTCAGAAAAGAATGGGCCTACCCCGCGGGCCAGCTCGATGGCGTCGATGGTGACTGGGAATCATTCGAAGCCCTTCTCCGACTCATTTCCGACTTCCTGCACGATGGCATCACGATGCGTCAGACCCTCTCTGATGAACTCGACCTTCTAGCCGAGGGCGCAGCAGAAAAAGTGACCTCTCCCAGCGAGCTCGCGCAGCACCTTTTCGGAAATTCCATCCTCACCGGAAACCGCCTCGCCCCTTTCAACATCCTCAACTCAGACCTCGCCTGGTGCATCCAAGAAGGCGAGAGCAACCCACTCGGCCTCTCCCTCATCTACATGCTCGTCGGCTATCGTTTAGAGATCCCCATCTTTGGCTGTAACTACCCAGGCCACTTCCTCTCCCTCATCGATCACGAGGGCCAAGCCACCGTCGTAGACCCCTTCCATAACGGACGCCTCACCTCAGTGCGCCAGCTCCTCCGTGATCATCCGGAAATCTCTCAAGATGCCCGGGAAGCACTCAAGCAACCCTGCACCCTCGCTCGAATGCTCCAGCGCCTCCTCACCAACCTCCACCTCGCCTTCGCCAAAGTGCACCGGATCGAGGACGCCAAGCTCGTGCAGGAACTCATGCTGACAATCCGGTCATGATCATCGAGGAATCCAAAGTTACACTCGGCGACCACCAGCTGCACCGCTTGATTCTCAGGCCGAATCGCACTCCCCGTGCGACCCTCATCTTTTATCATGGCCAAGGCGATTTCATCGATCGCTACCCGCCCATCCTAGAGATCTTTGTCGAGCATGGCATCACCTGCATCCTCACCGATCTTCCCGGCCATGGACAATCCACCGGAAAAAGGGGCCACGTTCCGAGCTTCGAGTTCACCGATGAACTCCTCGAGGACTCCCTCCGCGAAGTCCCGGGCATCGTCGGCATCGCGGGCCACTCCATGGGCGGCTTCCTCGCGCTGCGATCTCTCTTGAAGAACCCCAGTCGCTTCTCCTTCGCCTGGATCAGCTCCCCTCTTCTTGCGCCTGCTCGGCAAGGCTCTCCGATCGCTCGTTTCTTCCTGCCAAAGATCGCCCGCCTCTTCCCATGGATCACCCGGAGCACGGGAGTGAAAGCAGAGCAATGTCGGCGTCAGCCCAGTGACAGCGCCAGCCCGGAAGTCGATGCCCTCTACCACAGCAAAATCTCGCTCGGCTGGGTGAACTATCTCCTAAAAGGCGCCGCTGAGTTAGAGGACACCTTTGCCTCCCTCCCCACCGACCGTCCGCTCCTATTCACACAAGGCTCAGCCGACCCCGTCTGCCCCGCCGAGATCCTCAGCAAGCGCATCGCTAAGCTTCCAAAAGGCGGCCTCCGCTACCACGAACTTCCCGACGCGCTCCACGAACCTTTTGTCGGCGAAGACGGCGAGAAGATCCGCCAAATCATCGACGAATGGATCCAGAGCTTCATGCCAGCCGAATAAAATCCGCGTGGAGAATCTTCTCCCGCCCTTTGTCCGTCAGAAGAACGAGCTCACCCTGAGGCGAGAGCCCCTCCATCACACCCGTCTTCGTCTCGCCATTCGTCTCCAGCCGCACCGCTTTGCCACGGAGGACACAGCGCGTGTTCCAGCTTTCTAAAAGATCCGGAAATCCACTCCCGATCTGCCCGGCTCGAAATCTCACCTCATCCAGAATCGCGACCAGCACCTCCTCACGTGCCACCTCCTGACCCGTCTCCAGCGCGATCGAGGTCGCCGGATGTGCCAAGCCTTCGGGAAAAGTGACCGTATTCACATTCAACCCGATCCCCACAATCACCGAGTCCTGCGCGCTCTCGACGAGAATCCCGCAAATCTTCCGGCCCTTGACCCAGACATCATTCGGCCACTTCACCTCAGCTGAAAGCCCGAAGCGATCCAAGGCCTCCGCCACCGCCAGCCCCGCCGCCAGCGAAAACCGCGACCACAGCGCCATCTTCTCCGAGGGCTTCAAGACGAGACTACATGCGATGCTCTCGCCCGGCGGACAGCTCCACGCCTGCCCGCGCCTCCCGCGTCCCGCCGTCTGCTTCTCAGTCAGGATAAGACTCTCGTGCGCGAGCCCATTCGCGGCCATCTCACGCGCTTCATCATTCGTAGAACGACATTCCTCCAGAAAGATCACCCGCTGGGCCCAGCTCGGAGCAAGCGCTTCCAGCTTCGCCCCATCCCATTCCAAGTCAGGATTCATCTTCGAAAAATTCCAGAGAAAGATCGAGCGCCACCGCCGAGTGAGTCACCGCGCCCACCGAAATAAAATCCACTCCCGTCTTCGCGATTTCGGCCACCGTGGTGAGATTCACCCCTCCACTTGCCTCCAGCAAAGGTCCCCCCTCCTTCCGCATCGCCACCGCTTCTCGCAGCTGGTCCAGCGACATGTTATCGAGCAAAATGTAATCCACCCCTTCGAGATCGAGAAAGGCTTCCACCTGATCGAGACGGTCCGCTTCCAGCTCCACCTCCACTCCGGGCTTCTCTTTCCGCAAGCGGGAAATGGCGTCCTGCAGTGCGCGCAAGCCCCCTTCTGCCACGAGATGATTGTCCTTCACCATCGCCCGATCATAGAGACCGATCCGGTGATTCGTTCCCCCACCGGCTAAGACAGCCCCTTTTTCAAGCGAGCGCCAGCCGGGCGTCGTCTTCCGCGTGTCTAAGATGCGCGCCTTCGTTCCTTCCGTGAGCTTCACAAAGTGGCTCGTCTTCGTCGCCACCCCAGAGAGTCGCTGGAGAAAATTAAGCGCCACCCGTTCCG
>JALZWA010000254.1 GCA_023299815.1 Akkermansiaceae bacterium | reverse complement strand
TGCGGTATTTGAATCCGCTCCGGACATTCGTCTCGATCATTACGCTCATCTCACTCCTCGGAGTGGCGGCTGGGGTGATGGTTCTTATTGTCGTGCTCTCGGTGCACGCGGGCTTTGAGCGGAATCTGAAAGAGATCCTGCTTGGGTATGCGCCGCATGTCCGGGTGGAGTCGGCTTATGGCGCGGGGATCATCGAGTGGGAGGGGATGGAAGAAGGCCTTGCAGAAGAAGAGGGTGTGATCGGCGCTTATGCCTTCATTGAGGGATACGTCATGCTGGATACCAAAGGCTGGCGTCAGCCGGTGTCCTTCCGCGCGATCAATGCGCAGAATGAATCACAGGTCGAGGCGCTGAGTGAACTGCTCGATTTAAAAGAGCACCCGGATAGTAAGGCTGATATGGGCTTGGATGAGGTTGCCGTGGTGTCACGTCAGCTGGCCGATAGCTTGGAGCTGGAAGTGGGCGATAAGCTGAACTTCATCGCCTCGGGAAATCTTGACGCGGTGATGGACGTCTACCGCATCAAGCAGCAAGACCGGGCATGGGTGCTTTACGAAGAACAGCTGCTGCCTTTTGAAAAGATGGTGGGGGAGATGTTCTTGAAAGCGGGTGAGCAAGAGGTCGTTTCAGCTGAAAAAGTGACGGGGGCCTTTCGCTTGATTCAGAATTTGCTCCCTCTCGGTGACGAAGATGGCGAGCCGATGCGGACGGGGGAGCGGGATTTGATTGAAGAGATCCTTTTCGGAGTTCTGGATAACCCTGAGCGGCAGGATGCTGGGAAGGACTACTACATGGCGGGGACGCAGAAGCGGATCCAAGAAATTTTGGCCCAGCTCCGTGACATTGATCTGAAAGAGGCGGACCTGAAGGCCTTTGAGGGTATTGAGGAATTTGTCACTCCGGTGGAGCTGACGGTGCATGGAGTTTATGCAGACACCAAGCGATCGCAGGGGCCACATGCTTTTGTGCCGCTGCCGATAGGTCAGCAGCTTAAAGGTCTGAAGGAAGCCGTGGAGGCTGTAGGGGTGCGTGTAGAAGATCCTTATCATGCGCAAGAAGTGGCTGATCGCTTGAAGGCCAAGCTGGGCGATGAGTGGTTGGTCCGGAGCTGGATGAAGACCCACGAGCAGCAGTTCCAGTTGGTGAAGACCGAGAAGGTGATGATGAGCTTTGCCCTGTCCTTTATTACGATCCTCTCGGCTTTCAGTATCACGGCGGTGATGTATACCGTGACGATTCAGAAGCGTCAGGAGATTGGGGTGATGAAAGCGCTCGGCGCTCGACCCTCGCAGATCGTGCGCGTCTTTTTATACCAAGGAATCATTGTGGGAATTGCGGGGTCGCTCACCGGACTGGCACTTGGTTTGCTTGCGGTGAATTATCGAGGATTGATTGTGCAACTTCTGAGAGGAATCGGGATTGATCCTTTCCCGCCAGACTTCCACGGCATGAGTGAGCTTCCGGCCCGCATTATCCCTGAGCAAATTGTGGTGATCTGTGTGGTCGCGGTGATCCTTTGTATCATCGCTGCGCTTATTCCTGCGCTGACGGCGGCCTTCCGCGATCCTGCGAAGTCCCTTCGCAATCTCTAGTAAGATGAAGATTTGGATCATTGAGGATGGCGAAAAAAAGGGCCCGCTGGAGGACTATGAGGTCCGCGAGCAGATTCGCTCGGGCGAGCTGACGGGCGAGACGAAGTGCTGGTATGAAGGCGCCCCGGGCTGGCTTCCGGCACGTGAGGTCCATTTTTTTGAAAAGGAATTTGAGGGCTTGAAGCCCGTCATCCTTACGCCGCCACCGCTGCCGATGAAGGTCAGCACGGGGATGCTCTGGCGTCGGCTGGGTGCCCGCTGGTTCGATATTGCGCTTTATAGCGGTCTCATTCTTTTTGTGATGCGCCTGGGTGGGCATGCCATGATTCCCACGCCTGAAACTCCGCTTTCTGAGTGGTCGTTTTTTGCGCAGTTTGCTCCGGCGATTATTTTCGAGGGTGTCTTACTTCACCTCTTCGGGGCGAGCCCGGGTAAGATGCTGTTGATGATGAAGGTTGAGGATCGCGAAGGAAAGCGACTCGCTCTGGGCGCCGCGCTCATGCGCTCGATGCGGGTCTGGGTGCTTGGTGTAGGAATGCGGATGCTTCCGCTTACTCTTCTTGGACACGTCATTTCGTTGTGGATGGTTAAGAAAAGAGGAGCGCCGCTTTGGGACCTTGTGACAGGCTATCGCGTGCTCGGGAGACCTTTGACGGGGCTTCGGATAGGTGTTTTCGTGTTCTGCTTGATCGGACTCTTTGTGCTCAACACTGTCATTGTTTGGCCTGAGTTTGGTCCAGGGTTTATGGAGGAGTGGGAAAAGGCGAAAGCCGCTTCATGACTTGCGGGGGTGAAAAGCTTCCTCTATTATTAAGCTGTGGCTGGAACGGTTTACTTTGATCTTGAGACGCAGCGGAGCTTTGGCGATGTCGGAGGCGCGGCGAATAAGGATAAGATGGGGATGTCAGTAGGGGTGACCTACTCGACTGAGACGGAGCAATATCACATCTATGGCGAGGATCAGGTGGAGGAGCTCATTGATCAACTTGTGAAAGCGGATCTGGTGGTGGGCTGGAATCATATCCAGTTCGATTACCCCGTGCTTCTGGGTTACACCATTTACGATCTCCCAGTGCAGACGATTAATTGTGATATGATGCTCAAGCTGGAGGAAACCCTTGGCTTCCGCCTTAAGCTCGACTCAGCAGCGAAGGCGACGCTCGGTGAAACCAAAACCGCAGATGGTCTCGATGCGCTCAAGTGGTGGCAGGAATATAAGAAGACCAAGAATCTCGACCCGCTGATGCAGATTGCGGAATATTGCTGCTACGATGTCAAGGTGACCAAGGAGGTCTTCGAATACGGTCAGAAGCACGGTCTCATCAAATACGATGACCGCGGCGGCCACCGGCAGGAGGTTAAGGTGTCGTGGTAGAATCGTCTCTGCTGAAGACGCGCGCGCCGGGTTTATCGAAGAGATAAGCGAAGGCCCAAGAAAGGAGCACCGAGAGTTTGTTCCGGAAGCCCACGAGGAAGGCGATGTGGATGAAAAGCCAAGCCAGCCAGGCGATGAATCCCTGAAGGTTGAGCTGTTTCGATTCGGTGACGGCGGTGTTCTTTCCGATGATCGCCATGATCCCTTTGTCTCGGTATTGGAAAGCGGGGCGGAGCGTCTCGTAGCGATCGGCATAGCGAGTCTTCTGGAGTCGGAGGTCCTCTTTTAAGACAGCGGCGATGTGTTTGCCCATCTGCATCGCGGCAGGTGCGAGTCCGGGGACTTGCTTGCCATTTTTATCAGTGAGCTTGGCGAGATCTCCTCCGGCGAAAATGTTCGGGTGGTCTGGTAATGAGAGATTCGGGCTGACCTCAAGCCTGCCGCCACGGTCGCGCGGGCAAGCGAGGTCTCGGGTAAGGGGAGTGGCTTGCACTCCGGCGGCCCAAATGACGGTGTTGGCCTCGATCCAGCGGTCGTCATTGAGGTGGACGCGGCCCTCTTGCACGTCATCGACCCGGCAGCCGAGGATGATGTCGACTCCGAGGTCCGTCAGGCGCTTCTTGGTGTATTCCGAGTGCTCGGGAGTGAAGGCTTTGAGGATGCGCTCGCCAGATTGGATCAGGACGACGCGGAGTTTCGCGGGGTCGATGTTTCGATATTCGCTCTTGAGCGCGCGCTGCACGAGATCGGAAAAAGCCCCCGCAAGTTCCACGCCGGTGGGACCACCGCCGACGATGGCGACGGTCATGAGGCGCTCTTGTTCTGCCGGGTCATTTGATCGCTCCGCCTGCTCCAGCGCGAGGTCATGCGTGTCTGTGATAAA
>JALZWA010000253.1 GCA_023299815.1 Akkermansiaceae bacterium | reverse complement strand
CTCGAAGACGATCTCGCCCTTTGTGAAAAAGAAGGCGTCGATATCGCCTTCGTCCCCGAGTCTGCCTCTCTTTACCAGCAAGACCACTCCCTCCTCGTCACCGAGTCCCTCCTCACCCAGCACCTCTGCGGAGCCACCCGCCCCGGCCACTTCGATGGTGTCCTCACCATCGTCCTCAAGCTCCTCAACATCTTCCAGCCAGACTTCGCCATCTTTGGGAAAAAGGACTTCCAACAACTCGCCCTTATAAAGCGCATGGTCCGCGACCTCGATGTCCAGACCGAGATCATCGCCCACCCCACCGTCCGAGAAGAGGACGGCCTAGCCCTCTCCTCGCGCAACCGAAAACTCACCCCCGAGCACCGCGCTGATGCCACCCGCATCCGCCGCGCCCTCACCGCCGCCCGTGACCTCCACCAAACCGGCGAACAAAACCCCGAGACCTACCTCGCCGCCACCAAGCACCACCTTTTAGAAGACGCCCCCGCAGACTTCCGTATCGACTACCTTCAGCTCGTCGATTCCACCACACTACAACCCGTCGCAAAAGTCACCTCCCCCGTCACCCTCGCCACCGCCTGCTTCTTCGACCAAGTTCGCCTCATCGATAACATCCAAATCCCTTCTTAAACTCCCTAAGAAAGGCACTCTTGAATATTCCCTCATTTCAGCTAACCTTCTTTCATGGGTATTGAAGAAGCAGATGAGTTCGTCTCAATCGAAGACTACCTCGCTGGCGAACTCGTGTCCCAAGTGAAGCACGAATACCTCGGAGGAACAGTCCATGCCATGGCTGGCGCTAAAATGCGTCACAACAAAGCGACCATGAACATGAGTGGTTCGCTATTTGCATCACTCAAAGGAAAGTCCTGCCAGCCCTTCAACAGCGACACCAAGGTCAAAATCGAGCTCCCCGCCCACGTTCGTTTCTACTACCCCGACCTTCAAATCATCTGCGGCCCCGTCGATGAAGAAAGCACCTTCACCGACTCACCCACCGTCGTCATCGAGGTCCTCAGCGAGTCCACCCGCCGGATCGACCTTGGAGAAAAACGAGACGCCTACCTCGCAATCCCCTCTTTAAAAGTCCTCATCACCGTCGATCCCTCCAAAGTCTGGGCCCAGGTCGACCGCCGTCGCGTCAATGGAGGATTCGATCAAGAGCACTACCGCAATCTCAGCGAAGTCATCGAACTTCCCGAAGCCGAGACAGCACTCCCCCTCGCCGAAATCTACGAGAGCATCGAATTAAGTCAAAACTGACACACTTCCCGCCTTTTCATCCGGCATCCATCGGGCAAAATCCTCGCATGCCCACCACAGTCGCCATCAATGGCTTCGGCCGCATTGGTCGCCTCGTCCTCCGCGCTGGATTCGATCACCCCGATCTCGAGTTCGTCCGCATCAACGACGCCCACGCCACCGCCGAGTGCGCCGCCCACCTCCTTGAGTTCGACACCGTCCACGGCCGCTGGGGAAACGACATCTCACATGATGAAAATAACGTCATCATCGATGGCAAGTCCCTCCCCTTCACCTCCGATGACCACCCGTCAAAAACCGACTGGTCCGGCGTCGACATCGTCCTCGAGTGCTCCGGCCAATTCCGCGACACCGCCTCCCTCCAAACCTATCTCGATGCTGGAGTCAAAAAAGTCATCGTCGCCGCCCCCGTCAAAGACGACGTCCTCAACATCGTCATGGGCTGTAATGACCACCTCTACGATCCCGAGGTAAATCACATCATCACCAACGCCAGTTGCACCACCAACTGCATCGCCCCCGTCATCAAGGTCATCCACGAAAAGTTCGGCATCAAGCACGGCATGCTCACCACCCTGCATGACCTCACCAACACCCAGACCATCGTCGACGCCCCGCACAAGGACCTCCGCCGCGCCCGCTCCGCCGTCAACTCCCTCATCCCCACCTCCACCGGATCGGCCACCGCCGTCACCATGATCTTCCCGGAGTTAAAAGGTCGCCTCAATGGCCTCGCCGTCCGCGTCCCCCTGCTCAACGCCTCCCTCACCGACCTCGTCTTCGAGATGGAAAAAGAAGTCACCGAAGCCGAGATCAACGCCGCCCTCAAAACCGCCGCCGCAGGCGAACTCGCCGGCATCCTAGGCTACGAAGAAAAACCCCTCGTCAGCGCCGACTACACAAACGACCCCCGCTCCGGCATCGTCGACGCGCAATCCACCATGGTCGTCAACGGCACCCAACTCAAACTCTACGTCTGGTATGACAACGAATGGGGCTACTCCGTAAGAATGGCCGAGCTCACCCAAAAAGTGGCCAGCCTTTTGGAGTAGCGAAGTCGTCTCACCATTCCACCTTGGCTTTTAGCTGTTAGCGATTAGCTTATAGCGCCCGAATTTCTGAAGCACCTGATTCGAAGTCTTACCAAAGCCCTCCCAGCCATTTTCTTCTAATGTCATATTGGATCGACAAAGTTAAAACACTTCACGAATGGGCGCACCAGAATGATGGTTACCAGCTTCGTTTTAGAGATGGTCGCTTATTGGCTGAAATCAAGTCCGTCGAAGCGTCCATTGGATTCGAATTCCCAAGTGCAGTGAGAGCATTTTACCAAGAAGTTGACGGATTCGGAGTTCAGCACAGTAGTTCCGAAAAGATTTCATGGTTTGTAGTTCCGATTGATCGTATCGCGACTGTCACCAAGAAAGCGCGAGATTGGTTCAGGGAAACTCATCCTAACGAAGCTGAGAGATTCTTTGCCTTTATCGATTGGAATTGTGGGGAATACACTGGTTATTTGGTTCGTCAACGAGGTGATCATCCTACTTTAGTAACCTTCTCTCACGAAGAGTATGAATTTGATTCCAATCAGAACTCCGACGACTTTTTTGAAACATCCTACGATCATTTCGAGGAGATTTTTGATACGGACTCAAATTGCAAACAATGAGGAACGTTGCCGACATTAAGAATCATCTCTTCATTCGAATAACTACGCTACAACTACGATCTTTGTCTTTCGAAAAAGTCCACCACCCTCGCGCCAGCGTGAGCTAAAAGCTAACCGCTAATCGCTAAAAGCCGCCCCGCACACCTTCCCACCCTCGAAATGAACTCCCGCGCCTACGCCATCGTCACCGCATCCTACTGGGGCTTCACCCTCACCGATGGCGCGCTCCGCATGCTCGTGCTCCTGCACTTCCACGCGCAGGGCATGGACGCCATCACCCTCGCCGCCCTCTTTCTCCTCTACGAATTTTGCGGCATCCTCACCAATCTCCTCGGCGGGTGGTGGGCCTCTCGCAGCGGCCTCAAGCGCACCCTCACCACCGGACTCCTCCTCCAAGTCGTCGCTCTCATCCTCCTCGCCTTCGTCAATCTCACTTGGATTCCTTGGGTCGTCATCGCCGCCATCATGGGCACTCAGGCCCTCTCCGGTATCGCCAAGGACCTCACTAAAATGTCGGCCAAATCCGCCGTCAAAGTCCTCGTCCCGAAAGACCAACCTGCCGAGAAACAAGAGCGCGGGCTCCTCCGCTGGGTCGCCCTCCTCACCGGCTCAAAAAATGCCCTCAAAGGCGTCGGCTTCTTCCTCGGTGGACTCCTCCTCACCCTCGCTGGATTCCAAGGTGCGCTCTACCTCATGGCGGGCTCCCTTTTCCTCATCTTCCTTCTCTCCGTCTTCGGCGTGCCCTCTGATCTCGGCACCGCGAAAAAGAAGCTCAAGTTCACCCAACTCTTCGCCAAGTCCCCCGCCATCAACCGACTCTCCGCCGCCCGCCTTTTCCTCTTCGCCGCGCGCGATGTCTGGTTCGTCGTCGGCCTTCCCGTGTTCTTAAAAGCGCAACTCGGCTGGTCCTTCGATCAAGTCGGCGGCTTCATGGCCCTCTGGGTCATCGGCTACGGCTTCATCCAAGCCTCCGCCCCCGCGCTCATCCGAAAAGCCGGCACCACCCACGCCTCCCGCGCCGCTCTCATCTGGGTCTTCGTCCTCACCCTCCTCGCCGCCGCCATCGCCACCCTTATCCAGCTCGAGATCGCCATCGTCACCACCATCATCGTCGGCCTTCTCATCTACGGAGTCGTCTTCGCCATGAACTCCGCCCTCCACTCCTACCTCATCCTCGCCTTCACGGAGGACGATGACGTCGCCGCCAACGTCGGCTTCTACTACATGGCCAACGCCGCCGGCCGCCTCATCGGCACTCTCGCCTCCGGCCTCTCCTACTACTACGGCGGCCTCCCCGCCTGCCTCTGGGTCAGCGCCGCCATGCTCGCCATCGCAACCCTCCTCACCGCCCGACTCCCTCGCCACGCATGAATTTCACCCTCCACCCCCGCCTAGAAGCCGGAACGCATCGCCTCGGTTTCACAAAGGGCTGCCATATTCTTCTGAAAAACAATGCCGCCTTTCCCTGGATCATCATCGTTCCGGAGGTCGAGAAAGGCATTGAAGACCTCCACCAGCTCACCCCCGAGCGCTACGCCGAGGTAGCATTCCTCATCCGCTCGGTCTCACACTTCGTCTCGGACCACTTCCAAACCGAAAAACTCAATGTCGCCTGCATCGGAAATGTCGTCCGCCAGATGCATCTCCACATCGTGGGGCGCTCCGAGTCCGACCCCGCATGGCCCGGCACCGTCTGGGCTTGTGATGTGAAAAAATCCTACTCGGAGGAAAAAATCGCAGCCATCAAAAGCACGGCGCAAACTGAACTCCAGCTTGAAGGCTAGCATCGAGGCATTCCCCCTCTCAAAAGATGACTAAATCACTCATGAATTAATGTTTTTTTTTGTGGATCTTTCCCTAAGAAAACGTAATTTCATTCGTCTTACCTACGATGAATCTTCCTAAAACTCCTGAACAAATCACGGCCGAGCAGACCTACGATCGGCAGCGCCGTTTTGCCAGCATCACCAGCTTCGTGATCTCACTCCTGATGATCGCGCTCATTGGTTGCATTCTCGCCATCATCGCGATGGTGACTAAGACGGAAGAAATCCCTACCATCATCAGTTATTCTGCTGCTGCTGAGGAAGATCAAACCCTCGACAAGCCCAAGATCAAGACCAGCGTCGCGCGCAAGCCCTCGTCTCCGAGTTCCTCACAGGCTCGCGTCATTGCAGCGAACACCGTAAGTCCGACCGCGATCCCCGTCCCAAAGTTCACAGCTCCCGTATCAACAACCTACGGAGACGGAGATGACTTCGGCTCTGGCTTCGCAGACGGCGACTTTGGGAGCGGTGGCGGAACCACCTTCTTCGGACAGACTGTCGCTGCCGACCGAGTCGCTTACGTCATTGACTATTCTGCATCCATGAAGGCGCAAAATCGCGAGAAACTCATGCGCAAGGAACTCCACGAATCACTGGAGAAAATGTATCCAGGGACCAAGCTTGGCATGATTTTCTTCTCCGGCCCCGCTTGGGTTGCTGGCGGCAAGGTTCAGAGCAAGGGCATCATCAAGAGTCAGGACGGAAAAACCTACAAATGGAAAAATGGAGGTGGCCACAATGTCTGGGATCACGATGGTGATAAAGAGCCAGTCCCTTGGTTCGACATCACCGACCCTGAAGTCCGTCGCCTCCAGAAGATTGTCAAAACGACCCCCCTTTCAGGAGGAACGGTCTGGGATAACCCACTCAACATGGCCCTCGATATGAACCCACCGCCACAAACTATCTACTTCATGACTGATGGCTCTGCTAGAGGCTCCCAAGAATGGGTGAAAGAAATCTCTAAGCGGGCCAAGAAGATGAAAGTCACTATCAACTGTGTTGCCATGATGGTTCCCAAGGCGATCGAGGATCTCAAGGACCTCTCCAAGAGCACCGGTGGACAACTCACGATTGTCAAAGAAGGCGGTGAGCGGGAATTGGTAAAATAAGGTGGAAATCCTTTATCAAGACGATGACATCGTTGTCGTCAACAAACCGAGCGGACTCCTCTCGACCCCCGGTCGTGGTCCGGAAAAGATCGATTCGGTCACGCACCGAATCGTAGGAATGTTCCCCAAGTGTATTCCTCAGCCGTCCGTCCACCGGCTGGATATGGACACCTCAGGACTGATGGTCTTAGCCTTCACCCCCGAGGCTCATCGGCATCTTTCGCGGCAGTTTCAGGATCGCCTTACCGAGAAACATTACGTGGCGCTCTTGGACGGAATTCTAGAAGACCAGGAAGGCACGATCACCCTGCCCTTCCGGCTCGATGTTGAGAACCGACCTCACCAAATTTACGATGAAGTCCACGGGAAGGTCGGCGTGACGCGCTGGAATAAGATCGGGATCGAAGATGGTCTTACCCGCATCGCCTTTCAGCCCATCACGGGGCGCACTCACCAACTTCGAGTTCACTCGGCACATGAGAAGGGCCTCGGCATCCCCATCGCAGATGATCCCCTCTACGGAAATGGCGACCTCCCTGGAAAGATGAAACTCCACGCTGAAATCCTTATCTTCAGCCACCCCAGCAGCGGTGAACGGATGACCTTCACCACGCCTCCTTCATTTTAATGAGGAGCGAGGAATCTCTCCTCTCACCTTAATCAAGCGAGTTGTGCCCTATACAAAATCCTGATCGCCAGCGTGGGGTGGTCTTCCTAATTTGGACTCAGTCTTTCCATGAAGGAATGACATGAGGTATCGGTTGTGTAAAAAACAGTGCAGGCTTTACTGAACAACGGTGATGGGATCACAGCCGTAAAAGCGACCATGCCTGGCTCTGTCAAAGTGAGGAGCACCACTTTCGCTGATTCTCTCGTGACTGCCATCAATACCATCCCCGGAGCAAAATACAGCGCTACCGCGAAATAGAACTCCCCTTTCTCAAAAAAGAGCGCCTCTTTCTTTACGGAATGCGCCGTTTTCTTTCTGCATTCAAGCGGTTCTTGCTTCTCCTGAATAACTAGTCTAATCCTCCCGCAGTCATGCCAGTAGCTACCCCAGCACAATACAAAGAGATGCTCGATGCCGCCCAAAAGGGTGGTTACGCATACCCCGCAATCAACATCACCTCCCTGACCACCGCGAGCGGTGCGCTCAAGGCATTCGCCGAAAGTAAGTCAGATGGCATCATCCAGGTCTCTACCGGTGGTGGCCAGTTCGCTTCCGGCACCGCGGTCAATGATGCCGCTTTTGGCGCGATCGTTCTTGCTGAGGCGGTCCACATTCTTGCTGAGAAATACGACATCCTCGTAGGCCTCCACACCGACCACTGCCACCCTGATAAGGTTGACTCTTTCCTCCGTCCCCTCCTCGACGCTTCCCGTAAGCGAATTGCAGAAGGCAAAGGCCCTCTTTTCCAATCCCACATGTTCGATGGCTCCGTCGTAGAACTCGATGAGAACATGAAGATCTCCGCAGAACTCCTCAAGGAGTGCGTTGAGCTCGACATCATCCTCGAGATCGAAGCCGGCTGTGTCGGTGGAGAAGAAGACGGTCACGACACCTCCGGCCTCCCTGCCGAGAAGCTCTACACCTCTCCTGAGGACATGATGCAGGTCTACGAGACCCTCAACCCGATCGGCCGCTTCATGTTCGCTGCCACCTTTGGTAACGTGCACGGCGCTTACAAGCCCGGCTCCGTGAAGCTCAAGCCCACCATCCTCCGTGACGGACAAAAAGTCGTCACCGACAAGTATGGCGCTGACGCTGAGATGGACCTCGTCTTCCACGGTGGCTCCGGAACTTCTTCCGACGACCTCCAGGAGACGCTCGACTACGGCGTCGTGAAGATGAATATCGATACTGACACTCAGTATGCTTTCTCCCGTCCGATCGTGACTCACATGGCTGAGAACATCGAGGGGATGCTTAAGATCGATGGCGAAGTCGGCAACAAGAAGTCCTACGACCCACGTAGCTACCTCAAGAAAGCCGAGCAGTCACTCTGTGACCGCATGAAGCAAGCTTGCGACGAGCTCCGCTCCACTGGCAACACGATCTACAAAGCCTAAACGGCTCTTAAAATTCTAACTAAGGCCCGCCTTAAATGGCGGGCCTTTCTTTTCTCTCATGCCAGAAAACAAGACCACCGCCGGCCAGCAGGACAATCCACTGGCCAATATCATCCTCAACGTCCTCGCCCCCGTGCTCGTCCTGAGCTACTGCAGCAAAGACGGAAATAGCCTGTGGCACCTTGGACCTCACAAGGCGATGATGCTGGCTCTGGCCATCCCCATCGCCTACGGGATCTGGCACTTCATTCAGCACAAAAAGCTGAACATCTTTTCTGGAGTCGGCATCGGAAACGTCCTGCTAACAGGTATTATCTCCATCTACCTCTACTCTTCAGAAGAGCCGGGCGTCCGCCAGAATGCACCTCTCCTCTTTGGCATCAAAGAAGCGATCCAGCCTCTCATTCTTGGCTCCCTCTTCCTCCTCACCGCAAAGAGTGCTAGCCCGCTTTTCAACACCTTCATCTACAACGAGGGAATCTTTGACCAATCGCGCATCAACAAGGCGGTGAAAAAAAATGGCAAGGTCGAGGAACTCGCGCAGCTCCTCTGGTCCTCCACCAAACTTTTCTTCGGCTCCTTCTGCCTCTCCGCGGTCATGAACCTCTGCCTGGCCTACTACTTCCTCGGCGATCTTGACCCTGCCGCGGAGAACTGGAAGGAACTCTACAACTCAGACGTCGCAAAAATCACCGGCTGGGGCTTTGTTGTCATCGGAGTTCCCCTTCTCGCCGTCGGTGGCTTCATCCTCGCCCGCATGGTGAAGGGGCTCAAAAACCTCACCGGCCTCGAGACGGAAAAGATTCTTCAGGCGCGCTAGGCTGAGGTCGCTTCTGGAGAAGTCTGATAGGGCTAATAAAACAAGACCGATTCTTCTCTACTCCGAGTCAGGAATCATTTTTTCACCAGAGACCAGCTCGTAGACGACCGGCTGTCCGGCTGCTTGCTCATCGGAAAGCGTGATGGCCCCACGAACCCGGCTCACGGCTTGGGCCAAGGCATCCTCACTCTGAGCATGAACCCAAGCAAGTGGCTCTCCAGCCTCCACGTGTTGCCCTAGCTCAACAATCTCGGAAAGCCCTACCGAGTAGTCGATGCCGTCTTCCGCTCGGCGACGTCCGCCACCGAGCTCCAGCACCGCGATGCCGAGCTCTCGGGTGTCGATTTTCTGAATCCACCCTGCCCGCTCTGCGGTCACCTCCTTACGAATCGGAGCGACTGGGAGATACTCGGAAGAGCGCTCGATCAAGTCAGAGGGACCACCCAGTCCGGCGACCATTTTCGAAAAGACCTCTGCGGCTTTTCCGGTAGCGAGTGCTGATTTGAGATTTCGTTTTGCCTCATCTCGATCCTCAGCCAGTCCTCCAAGAACAAGCAATTCCGCTGACAGGCTCATCACCACGGTTTCGAGACGAGAGCGCTCGCCCTCTCCCCGCAAAAAGCGAATCGCCTCCGCCACTTCCAGCGCATTTCCGGCGCTCCCCGCGAGAGGCTCATTCATATCAGTCACCAACGCACTCGTCTTCACGCCCGCGCCATTTGCCACGCCCACAATGCTCTGGGCGAGAGCGAGCGCGTCGTTATACTCGGCCATGAAAGCCCCGCTTCCGGTCTTCACATCCATGACCAGCGCATCGAGTCCGGCTGCGAGCTTTTTGGATAAAATGGAAGCCGTAATGAGGTCGATCGACTCCACCGTGGCGGTGATATCCCGCGTGGCATAAAAGCGCTTATCCGCTGGGGCGAGATCACCCGTCTGACCGATAATAGCGACGCCACAGCCCTTCACCACTTCACGAAACTGAGTGTTTTCAGGCATGGTTTGGTAGCCTGGGATACTATCGAGCTTATCGAGAGTGCCTCCCGTGTGACCCAGCCCTCTACCGGAGATCATGGGCACATAACCACCGCAGGCCGCGACAAGAGGACCGAGCATGAGAGAAACATTATCCCCCACGCCACCGGTCGAATGCTTGTCAATGATCGGTCCATCCATCTTAGGCCAACTCAGGACCTCGCCAGAATCGCGCATCCCTTCCGTAAGGGCGACGCGTTCATTCAGCGTCATCCCTTTGAAATAAACAGCCATCGCAAAAGCCGCGATCTGCCCCTCAGAGATCGATCCATCACCGATTCCTTTTGAAAAAAAGAGGATCTCCTCTGACGAGAGGACCTCACCGTCTCGTTTGCGTCGGATGATTTCTTGAGGAAGCATGTCGCGAGCCTCCTCCATGCGGGGAAAAAGCTCAATCGGAAAGCATTAGCCTAAGAACTTCTCGCTAATCACCCTCCAAAGTTCCCCCCCTAGGAAAATGCCCACAATTCCGGCAATGCCTGCCCAGACCTGTGGCGCAGGAAGCGGAAGCTTCAAGGCGGAGAAGATGAGACCTACCAAAGCGCCCGTGCCCAGCGCTGCTATAATTGTTGTCATGCCGCAGGGTCACATTTCATCTGAAGGAGCTCAAACTGAATTTCTTTCACTCTTCCCACATCAGTGCTACTTTTGTAGACACTTTGTAACTTCATGAAAGTCCCCCTCCTTGCTCTCCTCCCCCTCACAGTCTCAGCCGATCTCGTGATCACCGAAGCGATGTCAGACAGCCGCCACAGCAATACCACAATCAATGGTGACTGGTGGGAGCTCACAAACAATGGTGCTTCAGCTGTCAGTCTCGGAGGCCACAGCTGGGATGATTCCAGTAACTTGCCCGGCATGCAGCTTTTTCCAGCTTACACGATCCAGCCGGGAGAATCGGTCATCATTCTCGATGAATCTAATGCGACAGCGGTAGCCCCTTTCCGCACAGCTTGGGGTCTTCCTTCCACCGTTCGAATCTTTACCGAGACCGAAATGGGTGGCTTTCCGGGCCTGGGTGCAACTGGAGACAGCATCTTTTTCTACCAACCTAATGGAGCGCTATTGGACTCAGTCAGCTTTGGCACCGCCACAAGCGGGGTTTCTTTTGGCGAGTTTTCCGATGGCTCCCCCATTCCAGGAAACCTGAGCACGGAAGACATCTTCGGGGCCAGCTCAAGCAATCAAAGCCCGGATGACATCGGCTCTCCCTCTTTCGCTCCTGCCCTGCCCGGACCGGTCGCGCCGGAGTATTTCCCCCCTTTTGACATCTACTGGCCCGTCGGAAGAAACCTGAACACCTCGGAGTTCCCCGTCACGGCGGTCGACCCAAACAGTGGCGACACCGTCACCGTCACCGTCCTCTCTCAGCCTGACTTTTTCACCATCACTGACTTGGGAAATGGCGTCGCTCAACTCTCGGGAGTCCCTACTGAAAATGAGATCGGAGCTCACACCTTCGAAGTCCAAGCACAGGATGACTCAGGCGTCACTCCTGCCGTCACGCAAGTGTTCACCCTCCATATCGTCCCTGAAATCAGTCCCATCATTTTGAACGAATACAATGCTGTAGGACCTAACATGTTTCTAGGGGATGATCTTGAAAATGATCCTGATGCTGCCACCGATACTTTCTTTGGGCAGGACGCTGGAAATGGCGGCGACTGGGTCGAGTTCATCGTCATCGGCGATGGCACCGGTCCGACGTTTGACCTCCGGGGAAGCTCGCTAGAGATCCTCAGTGACACCACGACTCGGACCCTTCAGCTGAGCGCCAGCATCGCGCTCTCCGAGATCCCTGTCGGCACCATCCTCACCTTCAGCGACACCGTTCCCACCCAGCTCAACATCAACTCCGATTTTAGAACCACCGGCTACACATGGAGTAACATCTCGATGTTTGATCCAATCCTCATCGATCAGACCCTCAGCACACAAACAGCGAGCCGCTCACTCAACTCAGGTAACACCCGCATCTCGATCCGGAATGCGGCTGGTAACCTGATCTACGGACCTAGCGGCGAGTCCGTAGGTGCGAAAGACTCGAATGCCAACGGCATCCCTGACAACATCCTTTCTGTCAGTGACACGGAGGTTTATAACCTTGAGCAAAATCCGGCGAATAACGTCAACCCCCTCTTTGGGCTCTATGATGATTCCGACTCGGGTTCCACCTTTGGAAACCCTAACACATACAATAGCAACACGATTACCCAATCGTTCGCGGACTTCATTCCATCGAATGCCCCTCCGATCTTCAGCTCTCTGCCCAGCACCTTCGCGACAGGCGGCAGCTACAACTCAGCAATCAGCTATACTGACCCCGAAGGTCAGACTGTCACATTCACCTCCGAGGGACTCCCTAGCTTCCTCAGCATCGTCGACGATGGCACAGCGGCCACCATTCAGAATAACCGCCCCCTCACCGTCGCAGACATCGGGGACTATGATATTGTCGTCATCGCCGATGATGGCTCGACAAATCTCAGCAGAACCTACCATGCCTTCCGTCTCACCGTAGTTGATCCCGCCCCTGCCGTTCTCCTAAATGAATACAATGCCGTCGACGACACGAGATTCTTAAATGGCGGCACCGCAGCGGCGGACGATGATGCCTTGCCGAATGCCAGCGATAGCCACTTCGGACGCATCGCAGGAAATGGTGGCGACTGGTTCGAACTCGTCGTGGTAGGTGATGGCGGCACAGGAACCACCGACCTGCGCGGCTGGCAGATTGAAATCGGCAGTCCCGATGCAGGCGGAACACTCCAAGTCGAGAGCACGATCACCCTCTCTCAAGACAGCAACTGGTCCGCCGTGCGCAATGGCACGCTCCTCACCTTCACAAACAACAACACCGCAGGAGGCGGGCTCGATACCGATATCGCTCGCGAAGATCGCTTCAGCAGCGAGGGATGGGGCTGGAGTAACATCTATCTCGGAGATACTTCCCTCATTACCAATCCGGACCCGAGCGCGATCAGAATCGATTCGAGCGACGTGCAGTTCCTCATTTCAAATAGCGCCGGCCAAGTGGTCTTTGGACCTGTGGGCGAGGGCGTCATTTCCGGAATCAATATCAGTAGCGAGGAAATCTTCGAGCTCGAAGCAGATCCCAGCACCAGCATCGGCATCACTGACAATGCCAGTGGAACCGGCCAACCGGGCTATGATGACTCGTCCTCCAGCTCCACCTTTGGCGCTCCAAACATCTTCCTCCCACCCGGTATCGGCGAGGTGGATCGTGCGCAAAACTTCTCCGCTTACCTCTTCATCCCCTCGACCTACGCGGCTTGGGCGAGTGACTTCGGTGGAGTCGCGGCCGATGATCCGGAGAACGACTTCGACAACGACGGCTGGAGCAACCTTCAGGAATATCTCTTCGGAGGGATTCCAAACGATGGGTCCGCATTTCCAAGCCAAGTGATCGATGCCAGCACTCAAAGCTTCACCATGAACGTCCGGACTGATGATCCGACCTTTACCTTCACCGCCGAGCGCAGCGCGGATTTGATCTCATGGGTGGAAACCGACCTTACTCTTACCGAGGGAATCTCCCCTCTCGGAGCGAGCTTCGTAGCTCTCACTGTGAGCTACGAAATCACGGAGCCTAAGCAGTTCTTCCGAATCATCACGGAGTGAGACAATTGCAGAGCGACTCGCTAGACGCGAGTCGCACAACTGCCCTAGCCGAGCTTTGCTGCGGCACGCTCTTCCAGCGCCTTCACAGCAGCAGAATCACCGAGTGAATCGAGCACGTCCCGATAATTCGCGACGGTGATTTCATAGCCACTCTTCCCTTCCTTGAGGTTCCCCTCATAGGTGTCGAGCGCTCGCGTAAAGTGACGCTTAGCGGCATCAATGTCGTTACTCTTCACCAGCACGAGAGCAAGGTTTGCGTGCGACTGAGCAGTATCAAGGTGATGTTCTCCTAGGACCTTTGAACGAGTCTCCAGAGCCATCATGTGCATCTCGCGAGCTTGCTCATCGTAGTCCGCTTTAAAATAGAGACCTCCCACGTTGTTACAGAAACTAGCCGTCTGTTCATGATCCTGACCCAAGGCGTCGTGAGAAATGCGGAGTGCCTTCAAGAAGAGAGTCTCCGCCTGATCAAAGTTATCCTCGGCCTCGTAAATGAAGGCTAAGTTGTTACTCAAATCCGCGACGTCCAGCAGTGCTGGAGGAGTCAGTCGCTCAAAACAGGCGATAGAGCGCTCGTAGAGAGACTTGGCTTGGAGCGTCCGCTCCTCGCTGTCATGCACGACCGCTAAGCTTGCGCAGACGCGACCAATCGCCTCGTCGTTGTCACGTTCGTGTCCGAGAAGCGTGATCGCTTCTTCGTAAACTTTTGTGGCCTCCTCCATCTCACTGAGCGAGCGATGGAGATCCCCCTTCACCTCGAGTGAAAGAGCGAGTTCATTTTTGCTGCCAGCATCAGAGCCAGCGGTCGAGCGAGCTTTTCCAACGGCACTATCGGCCGTCTCACGGGCCTCCTCCAATTTTCCATCATCGAGTAGGCTGTGCACTCGATCTTCAAGGATGTTGAGAAGGTTCGCTGTTCCGGATTCCATTGTCAGGGTGGACATTATTTTAGGATTTATAAGGGTGAACCCAAGTTTTAAGCATCTTTATTGCAAAAGATCAAGGCAGTGATCGCGAGAAGCTGGTAATTTCCCATAAGATTGTAGAAGCGCTGCCTGAGCAGAGTTCCCTAAACCAAGAAGTTGCGCAATTTGTTTCTCAAAATGAAAAAGTCCCCGTCGGTCCGCCCCCTCCTTCTCAAGGTAGCCTAATCCTCTCCTCAAGAGATCAAACATCTCGGGCACGGGATGATCCAGCTCGAGCACTTGCTCTAGGAGTTGGCAAAAGTAGGCCGCCACCACTGCATCACGGTAACTTTTCCGCAAACCTTGCCGAAAATCGGTCACATCGACCTCTCGCAGAGTGTGCAGCTCCGAGCGCGAGCTTCGACCCCACTCAAGCTCGGCTTCGATAAAGAGGTCGATCCTCCCCGCAAAGGAGCTTTTCGCCCGCCGCGCCCCTTTTACCACCGTCTTAATCAAGCCATGCTCCTCGGTCAGCCAGTGCACAATGAGGCTAGACTCAGTCAATTTAGTGAGTCGAATAATCGTTCCCCGTGCGCGCTCCATCCGCCGGAAGAGTCAGCCCGTGATCACAGCAATTCAATATTCAATTGACCCTAGCGAGGACGCTCCCTACCCCCTTGCCCATGGCTAACGAAACCATCGCTGACCTCCTGGCGCTCGACACCCAGTCCCTCGCGGACCGGATTTCGGAACTCAGGAGGTATCTTTGACCTTCCCACTCTCGAAAATAAGTTCGAGGAACTCGAGGCCTTAGCCGCCCATCCCGACTTCTGGAATCACCAAGAAAAGGCACGCCAGACCCTTGCCGAAACAAAAAAGCTGAAGGACAAACTCGTCCCCTTCGCCCAGATCGAGTCCGATCTCGACAACCTCCGCGCAAGCATCGAACTCGCGAAAGAATTCGATGATTTAGACTCTGCGAAGGAAGCCAATACGGGACACGCAAAACTCTCGAAAGACATCGAAAAATTCGAAGTCCTCACCCTTCTCGACGGCGCCTCAGACATCAGCAATGCCTACGTCATCATCCAAGCCGGAGCCGGTGGGGCCGAAGCCTGTGACTGGGCTGGAATGCTCCTAAAAATGTATCAGCGCTGGGCCGAAAATCACGACTTCAAGGTCACCATCACCGATTACCAACAAGCTGACGAAGCCGGAATTTCTTCCGCTTCCATCAAGATCGAGGGCGACTACGCCTATGGCTACTTGAAAGCCGAGCGCGGCGTCCACCGACTCGTGCGCATCTCTCCTTTCGACTCCGCAGGAAAAAGGCACACCTCATTTGCCTCATTTGATGTCACCCCGGAAATCGACGACAGCATCACCATCGAAATCCCGGACTCCGACGTCGAGATCAACACCATGCGCTCTGGCGGAAAAGGCGGACAGAACGTCAACAAAGTCGAAACAGCAGTCCACATCAAACACCTCCCATCCGGCATCGTCATCCGCTGCACCCAGGAACGCTCCCAACTCCGCAACCGCGAACTCGCCTGGGAAACCCTCCGAGCCAAGCTCTACCAAATCGAAGAGGATAAACTCAAAGCAGACGCCGACCGCGACTACTCTGAAAAAGGCGAAATCGGCTGGGGCAGTCAGATCCGCAGCTACGTCTTCCAGCCCTACCAAATGGTCAAGGACCTCCGCACTGGTCACGAGACCGGAAACATCCAAGCCGTGATGGACGGCGAGATCGATGGCTTCATCGAAGCCATGCTTCGGGGAGAGAAAAAAGGTAAATAACTGCTGTCTGACAGCTCAATTTCTCGTTGACCTCTGACGCACACCCCTCTTTCTACGGGAACATTTTTTCCGATCCCGGATCAAACCTCCCCCCACCCATCTAAATTTCCCAGCCACACCAGATACATTATCGACACAGCCTTATTGCCCTGATGCTGAAAATTAATAGAAAACCCTCTCCCATGACTAAACCCCTACTTCTCTTAGCTGCTATTTCCTTCGCCTTAGTCTGCTCGACTCTCGCCGCCGATCCAGAACGCCCCGCAAAGCCTAACATCGTCCTCATCCTCACTGACGACCTCGGCTGGCAGGATGTAAAGTGCTACGATATCGACGAGCCTTCCCCCTACGAAACTCCAAACATCGATGCCCTCGCAAAAAAGGGCGTCATGTTCTGGCAGGCCTATTCTCCCTGCCCAACTTGCGCGCCCTCGCGTTGCGCCATCATGAGTGGGAATCACGGGGCCCGCGCCCAGAAGACGCACGTCGTCGGTGGGGCTCCACCGGTCCCTCTCAATAAGAACAGCAGAATGATGGACCCTTGGTATAGCGGGAGAATCCCGGCGGACGAATTCACCATCACCCGAGCTCTTAAGAAAAATGGCTACACCACCGGACACTCTGGAAAATGGCACATGGCGATCGATCACCACGCCTTCCCACAACCCGGCGACATGGGATTCGACTACACGGAAGCCAGCCGAGGCTCAAGAAGCGGCATGAAAGACCGCCTTGCCGAGTTCGCCAAGGATGCAGCGGACGACCCTTACCGTCTTGATGAAAACGGCTACCCTTTCCACCAAACCAACCACGATGCACTGACCTTCTTGAAAGAAAGCAAGAACGAGCCCTTCTTCCTCTACTACGCGACTTGGTTGGTTCATTCCCCGATCCAAACCCGTTCCGAAGCACTATTGAAAAAGTATGCCGAGCGTATGGGAATCGACCCGGCCAAGACGCTCAAAAAAGAGACCCCCGGTCAACAGAACCCCTTCTTCGGAGCCATGATCGAAGAGCTCGATTATTACATGGGCACCATCTTTAACTACCTCGAAAAAACCGATGACCCACGCTGGCCCGGTCACAAGCTGAACGAAAACACCTACCTCATCTTCACCTCCGATAACGGAGGAATGGAAGGCAGCCCCAAAGAACGTTACACCGATAACCGCCCATTGGATCGGGGTAAAATCTCCGCAAAAGAAGGCGGAACTCGCGTCCCCCTCATCATCACAGGCCCCGGCATCCCCGCAGGCGTGCAAACTGACGTCATGGCCAACGGGCTCGATTTCTACCCCACCATTCTCGCAATGACCGCGACCCCGAAACCTC
This sequence comes from Akkermansiaceae bacterium, assembly GCA_023299815.1. Classification (GTDB taxonomy): domain Bacteria; phylum Verrucomicrobiota; class Verrucomicrobiia; order Verrucomicrobiales; family Akkermansiaceae; genus SW10. The sequence continues at coordinate 201 of JALZWA010000253.1, read as the reverse complement.
AGGGAAAGAACCTCGACGGAGCAAACCTCCTCCCTCTTTTGAAAAGTAATCCACGTGATCCCAACTTCGTGAAAAATACCGATGGGAGCACTCGCGACACCATGGCCTGGCACTTCCCTCATGGCGGTGCCTTGGAAAGCACGCTCCGAGTGGGCGACTACAAGTTGATCCGCAACTACGATCACCTTGAAAATGAATCCA
>JALZWA010000252.1 GCA_023299815.1 Akkermansiaceae bacterium | reverse complement strand
GATGGGGTCGGAGCCGAAGATCCACTGGCCGGCGCGGATGAAGACGAGGATGAGGGCGAGGTGGAGGGCGTAGACGGCGTGGCAGGCGACTTGGATGATTGGTTGATTCAGCTTTAGAGCCCAAGCGGCGATGAGGCAGAGGAAGGTGGTGCTGCCCATGATGGGGAAGATGCCGAGGACGACTCCGGCGGCGATGGTGTAGGCGAGTTTCTCGGGGGTGATGCCTTGGGTGAGTTGGTTGATGACAGGGGTGACGAACCAGCGCTTCCACCAGGGAGGGCTTTGGGTTTGGTCGTCAGTGGTGGGCATGGTTGTGAGGTTGTGGCGCACTTTCAGCGCTTAGGTTTTTGTGGTGGGGGACACCCAAGGCTGCGCAACTTCGTTGCTGACCTTGGGCTGATGAGTGACGCACCGTTGGTGCTGGGGAGGTTATGGTTGAGATTGCAAAAGGGGATTGTTGGGGCGGGTGTAGACGGCTTGGACGACGGAGATGTTTCGGGTGGCGAAGCCGGCTTGGCAGTATTTTAGGTAGTAGTTCCAGGTGCGGATGAAGGGTTCATCGAAGCCTAGGGCGGGGAGCTTTTCTAGGTTGGCATTGAAGCGGCTGTGCCACTCGCCGAGGGTCTGGACGTAGTAGGCGCCGAAGTCTTCGAGGTCGTGGAGGAAGAGGTCGGAGGTTTTTTCTAGGACGTTGTGGACGCGGCCGATGCTCATGAGGAGGCTGCCGGGGAAGATGACTTTTTGGATCCAGTCGACTCCTTTGGTGAGGCTCTTGTAGCGGTTATCGGGGACGGTGATCATTTGGATGGCGAGGAGGCCATCGGGGGCGAGGACTTCGTGGCACTTGGCGAAGAAGGGTTCGTGGAATTTGTCGCCGACGGCTTCGATCATTTCGATGGAGACGATTTTATCGAAGGTGCCTTTGATGTGGCGGTAGTCTTGGATGACGACGTCGAACTTGTCTTCGAGGTCGGCGTCTTTGACGCGCTTGCGGGCATATTCGGCTTGGGCTTGGGAGATGGTGACGCCGGTGACCTTACAGCCGTATTTTGCGGCGGCGTGGCAGCCGAAGCCGCCCCAGCCGCAGCCGATTTCTAGGACGTGGTCGTCTTTTGTGATTTTTAGTTTTTGGCAGAGGGCGTCGTATTTTGCGGTCTGGGCTTCTTCGAAGGCGGCGGTGGGGTCCTCGAACTTGGCGCAGGAGTAGGTCATCGTTTTGTCGAGCCAGAGGGAGTAGAATTCGTTGCCGAGGTCGTAGTGCTCGGAGATGTTCCGGCGGCTGGTCTCGACGGTGTTGGCGCGCTTGAGGTGGCGGAACCAGTTGACGACTTTGAGGAGGTTGACGCCGGGGAGTTTGTCGGAGGCGGTGTCGGGGCCTTGGAGGGCTTCCATGTTAAAGATGAACCAGGAGATGACGGCGCGGATGTCTGGGGTGTCCCAGATGCCATCGGTGTAGGCTTCGCCCATGCCGACGTTTCCGTAGTAGGCGCAGCGCTTGAAGAATTCTTGGTCGTTGTTGATTTTGACCTCTGCGGTGACTTCGGAGTTAGGGGCTCCGAATTGGTGGGTGGTGCCATCGGCATATTCTAGGCGGAGGCCGCCGAGGGGCATTTTTTTGAGGAGTCCGAGGACGAGTTTCTCGGGGAGGCCGTGTTTTGCGGGGGCCGATGGGGTGGAGGAGGTCATGGTTTTTTGAAGTTGAGTTGAGGGGGGCTCGCAGGGCAGCGGGGCTTGGTTGGGGGGAGGGGTTAACCACGAAACTTACGAAATGGACGAAAGGTTGAGGGCTGGGTTGTGGAGTTTTTTAAACCGCTAAATATACGAAAGACGCTAAAGTTGGGGGGCTTGGTTGGGGAGTTTTTTGAACCGCAGATGGATGGGATGGATGGGATTTTTTTTAAGAGGTTGGGGGCGCGGTTGGGGGTTTAGGGGTCTTTTTTGAGGGAGGAGTGGGGGCGGAGGACGTCGGTTTGTGCCTCGGGGCGGTCCGCTTTTTTAAAGTAGGGGACTTTTTTTAGCCAGAGCTTAAGTGCCTGCCAGTGGATCAGGGTGATGATCTTGAGGGTGAGGAGGGGGTATTTGAAGGCGTAAGTGAGGAGGCGGCGGGAGGTGAGTTCTTGCTGGTGGCCGCGGATGGTGGAGGTGAGGGAGACTTGGCTTTCGGTGATGTTGTTGATGGTGACTCTTAGTTTTTCGGTGGGGAGGCCGAGGCGGAAGTCGAAGGCGTCGGCGGGGTCGGAGAAGGGGGAGACGTAGAAGTTTTTGGCGATCTGCTTTTGCCAGGAGGCGTCGCCTTTTTGATCGATGAGGTAGAGCTTCATCTCGCGGTAGGTGTTGACGACCTCGGCGACGGCGAAGAGGGGGGTGTTGTCGCTTTTTGAGAGGTAGAAGAAGGAGACGGGGTTGAAGCCGTAGCCGAGCATTCTCGGGAGGGTGACGAGGCGGACTTTTACGTCGGGGGGGACTTTGATTTTTTGCTCAGCGAGCCAGGCGAGGAGGTTGGGCTTGATGCCGCCGGGGTGGCCGAGGTCGATGTGGTCGGCGTCGTTGAGGGAGAAGAGGTTGAGGCGGTTGTGGCTGAGGAAGGTGGGGGTTGGGATGGCATCGAGATCGATGCTGAGCATGAAGATGCGGTAGTCGAAGCGCTTTTGCTCGGGCTTGAGGCGGCGGTGCATGACTTGGCACTCGTAGAGTGAGGAGGTCATGCCCAGGGGTCCTTTCCGAGGAGGGATTTGCAGAGCTCGACGGCGGACCAGAGGCCGTCTTCGTGGAAGCCATTGCGCTGCCATGCGCCGCAGAAGTAGCGGCCGGATTCTGAGGCGGCTTGGTGGAGCTCGGGGATGCGGGCTTGGGCGTGGATGGCGGGGAGGTCGAAGAGGGGGTGCTCGTAGTCGAGGCGGCGGATGACCTTGTCCTGGGGGATGGGGCCGGAGGGGTTGATGGAGACGAAGTAGCTCTCGCGATCTGAGATGCCTTGGAGGCTGTTCATCCAGTAGATGGTGGAGTGTTTTTCTCTGGAGATCTGGTAGTTCCAGGAGGCCCAGCAGCGCTTGGTCTTGGGCATGAATTGTGGGTCGGTGTGGAGGACCGCTTCATTTGCTTGGTAGGAGAATTTGCTGAGGATGTCTTTTTCTAAAGGGGTGGGGGCGGTGAGGAGCTGGAGGGC
>JALZWA010000251.1 GCA_023299815.1 Akkermansiaceae bacterium | reverse complement strand
CCACGACTCCGGAAGCAATCACCACCAAACCCGACCTGGGGCCTGCTGGTATCTCGGCGGAACCTCTTGAGGCGGTAGCAACCGGTGAAACAGAGACCGTCTTCGTCTCGCTCCCTCCAGAGATAACAGGCATTGATTTCGTCAATCCTATTGATCAATCACACCCTCAAAAGCACCTCTACGCATCCGCCGTAGCATGCGGCGGAGTTGCCATTGGTGACATCGATAACGATGGCTGGCCGGACATCTTTCTTACCAGTGGGCCCAAAAAAAACCGACTCTACCGCCAAACCAGCCCCCTAAAGTTTGAAGACATCACCGATGCTTCCAACTTAGATTCCGGCAGCGCTTGGAGCGCAGGCGCAGCGATGGTCGACATCGACAACGATGGCGATCTCGACATCTACATCTGCAATTTTGATTCACCCAACCACCTCTTCATCAACAAGGGCGACGGCACCTTTACCGAAAAAGCCAAGCAGTTTGGCATCGACTATGTCGGAGCCGATCACACCCCCACTTTTTGCGACTACGATCTCGATGGCGATCTCGACTTCTACCTCATGACGAACTTCTACTACGACCCCCGTGGTAAATCACTCAAGCCCATCTCCGGGATCGTCAATGGAAAGCCCTCCATCATGCCCGGGTTTGAAAAATACTACGAGATTACCAAAATCCGACGAGGAACTCAACCCGGCACCATTTCGATCGATCATGAGGCGGTAGGTCAACCTGACCGTCTCGTTCGCAATAATGGCGATGGCACCTTCACCGACGTCAGTGAACAAGCCGGCATCCAAGGCAAGGGCAAGGGCAACTCCGCAACATGGTGGGACTATAACGAAGACGGATGGCCCGATATCTATGTCGGAAACGATTTTAAGGATCCAGACCGCCTCTACCGCAACAATGGCGACGGCACCTTCACTAACACCACCGAAGACATGGTGCCCCACACCACTTGGTATTCCATGGGCTCCGATTTTGCAGACCTCGATGGCGACGGAGCAATGGACTTTGCCATCGCCGATATGTCCGGCACAAGTCACTTTAAACAAAAGGTAGGAATGGGAGCGATGAGCGACAGCGCCGAGTTCCTCAACACCGCCATCCCGCGTCAATACATGCGCAACGCCGTTTATATCAACAGCCGCGGCGGCCGCTTTATGGAAGCCGCTCATCTCACCAAGTTGGCAAATTCCGATTGGACCTGGACCGTGCGCTTGGCGGACTTCGACAACGACGGCCGTGTCGACGTCTTCTTTAGCAACGGAATGTCACGAAACCTCAACGTCTCCGACAACCCCGAAATAGCCGATCTCTATCTCGGTGAAACCGAATGGGACAAGCACATGCGCGCAAAGACCCCCGAATTGCGTGAACAAAATCTCGCCTTCCGCAATCTCGGTGAATTGAAATTTGAAAATGTCAGTAAAGACTGGGGTCTCGATCATGTCGGCATGAGCTTCGCCTCAGCCACCGCCGACTTTGACCGCGACGGAGACCTCGACCTGGTCGTTTGTAATCTGGAAGAACCCGTAAGCGTCTACCAAAATAATACCGCAACCGGAAACAGAACTGTCATTCGTTTAAAGGGCCGACTCAATAGCTGGGGCATCGGCGCCAAAGTCACTATCGAAACGAAATCAGGAACACAGATCCGCCAACTCACCCCCATTCGCGGCTACATGGCATCCCACGAACCTCTCCTTCACTTCGGCTTAGGCGAGCAAGCTCAGATTGAAAAACTAACCGTCAATTGGCCCAGTGGCCACACTCAATCTTTCGAGAACATCGACGCTAACCAGCGACTGACCATCGTCGAGCCCGAGGGCAAGGCCGCTCCTAAAGAGGCTCCTGCCCCCCCCGACCCCCTCTTCAAACCGAGTGATGCACTCTCGAACGTTCGCCACAGTGAGATCCCCTACAACGACTTCGTGCGGCAAGCCCTCTTACCAAACCGCTCCTCGAACCTCGGGCCAGGCATGTCTTGGGGAGATATCGATGCCGATGGTGACGACGATCTCTGGCTCGGTGGAGCAAGAACTCATCTCGGACAAATTCATCGCAACGACGGCAACGGAAAATTCACTCCACTCGATTTCTCCGCCGCCGAAGAAGACAAAAATTCCGAGGACATGGGCGGACTCTGGTTCGATCTCGACTCCGATGGAGACCTCGACCTCTACGTCGTCAGTGGCGGAGTCGAATGCGATCCTAACACCCCGGTCTTACGCGACCGCATCTATCTCAACGATGGCCAAGGTAAATTCAACAAAGCGGCAGATGAATTCCTCCCCGATAACTTTGACAGCGGCAGCTCCGTCGTCGCCGCAGACTATGATCGCGACGGTGATTTGGACCTCTTTGTCGGAGGACGCATCATTCCCGGAGAATATCCCGTCACGCCCAAATCCCGCTTGCTCCAGAACAATGGAGGCAAATTAATCAACGCGCCTCAAACCACCAAAGACTTAGAAGAGGTTGGTCTCGTCACCGGTGCCGTTTGGTCGGACGTCGATAACGACGGCTGGATCGATCTCCTCGTCGCACAAGAATGGGGCCCCATTAAATACTTCCGAAATAACGAAGGCCAGCTGGTCGATCAAACTACCGAATCCGGACTATCCGAGATCCTCGGATGGTGGAATGGCATCACCGCAATTGATGTCGATAACGACGGCGACATGGACTACGCCGCAACGAATTTCGGTTTAAACACCAAGTATAAAGCTTCGGCTAAAAAACCCACCCTCCTCTACTACGGAGACTTTGAAGAAGACGGGAATTACAATATTATCGAGGCCAAGTTTGAGGACAAAACTCTCTTACCGGTTCGAGGTCTCAGTTGCTCATCTGGCGCAATGCCTCACCTGAAAGGTAAGTTTGGAACTTATACCTCATTTGCCCTTGCAGAGCTTCAAGAGATCTACGAGCCAGAGACCTTGGACAAATCAAAGCGCTGCGAAGCGAACACCTTGGAATCAGGTGTCTTCATCAACGATGGTGGCAAGTTTACCTTCAAGCCCTTCCCTCGTCTGGCTCAAATCTCCCCAGGCTTCGGAATCGTCGCTGGTGATTTTGACAGCGATCACCATGCCGATCTCTATGCCGTTCAGAACTTCAACGGCCCACAGGCTGAGACCGGACGCATGGCTGGTGGAGTAAGCATTTTCCTCAAGGGCAATGGAGACGGAACCTTCGCAGCCGTAGCACCCCGCGACAGCGGCCTCTATGTCGGTGGCGACGCCAAGAGCCTCACTAAGATCGACTTAAATGGCGATGGCCAGTTAGATCTCGTTGCCGGAATCAACAATGACGCTCTCACCGCCTTCGAGCAATCACCTCGCAGCCAAAAACACTTCAATATTCAACTCCGAGGTAAAAATGGAAACACCTTCGCGGCTGGCTCCCGAATCGATGTCAACTTCGATGACGGCACCCGCAGAAGCGTCGAGGTCACCGCTGGCAGCGGCTACCTCTCACAGTCTTCATCACTGGTGAACATTGGAATTCCCGCTGGCCTCAACGTCCTTGATATCGAAGTGCGCTGGCCCGACGGCACATCCAAGAAATCCGAGGCAGTCGAGATCGGAAAAAACACCGTCATCCAGCAGTAGTTCGCCAGCGAGCGAATCCTCCATTGAGAGGGCGCGCCTGACTTCCAATCCACCTCCTCGAAAAAGCCCCACCAGCTTTACTCCTCGCCTTAGGTTCACCATCGGCATAGCGGGTATAAGCGAGACTCGCCGCTCTTAGCCAAACCGGACAAGCGAAAGTCCAAGCGAAAGGTGATGGCATTTTCCAAGGCAAGCGAGGTGTTCTGCTAGCTCGTCACTCTTACCGCAATGAATCGGCTCAAGCGTGACCACGGCAACAGTGCAGCCGTCCTGCAAATCGCCAAAATCCAGCGCATTCATCTCGATACACCCCGCCAAGCTCTTGGTGGCATCCAGTAATTTCTTGATAGCCGTGAATGGTCACGAGACGAAACCACCAAGATGCTCTCGTATATTGCTGAAATCTACGAAGTAGACTTCTGCGACCATGTTCAAGCCATTCGTATCCTAGAAGGCATTACCAAAGACTTCCCCGAATCAAGATTCGCAGCAAATGCCGCCTCCAAGATCAAAGAATTTGATAAACTCTCCCAGACTCAGAACCTCACCACCACACTTGGAAAGTCACCCCAGACGCCCCCGTCACCGGAAACCCTCCCCGCCGCCTTCCAAGCCTACTGGATCCGCTTCACCAGCACAGAAGACACCACCGCCACCGCCCAGCTCATCTACGAGTAGCCCACCATGGCCAGACACGAAGAAACTCAAATACAGGGAAGACCTCTTGCAGCACCCCGGCCTCCATGCGAAAAGTCCTCAATGCCACTGCCAACCTTCCGACCTCTCTTACTCATCGCCGCGACCCTCGGCCT
>JALZWA010000250.1 GCA_023299815.1 Akkermansiaceae bacterium | reverse complement strand
AGAGTGGGGACGACATCAGCCTCGATGACGACATTTCCTGCGCCAAGTTCCAGCGGCAAGAGGCCATCAGTGACGGAGCGAATGACGGGGCCTGGACTTCCCGTGCCTCCGCTATTTGCGGCATCAGGACTGGGTGAGTTCAAGTAACTTGCGGGCGAAAATCCACCGGTCACATCGGCATCAAGAGTCGGGACAAAGAGGGCATCCGAGCTACCGGAAAAATTATTAAAGCCGTGGATGCAGAGGAGGTTCTCTCCCACGCTGAGATCGTCCGGATCGAGGGTGAAAGGGACATCGGTCACCGCTTCGCTGTCAGAGTGAAAGTTGGTAGCGCTGGACTGGTAATCGAGTTCATTGGAAGGCTCGCTTAGGGCCTCGGCCACGATCTGCGGGTTGCCATTGAGATAGGCTACGAAGCCATCATCATACTTCATTTTTAGCGTCAGTGCAGAGATGAGGGTGGGGTCCACGATGGTGAATGGAATGCGGATGTAGACTGAGGTGACCGTGCTTCCCTTATTAAAAAGATCGCCCTGAATGTCGGTGTTGATAAAGGGGTCGAAGGTGTCTGGATTGCCGGTGGCGTAGCCGAGACCAGTGGTTGCATTCTTCCAGGAGGAGTCATCAAAGGCGGGAGTGATCCACGAGTTAGGATTCTGGCCTTCATTGACATCGTCATCGCCATTCGTGGGGACGATGTAAGTGGAGGGAGCTCCGGGGTTCAGAAGGGTGACCGACGATGCCCCTTGAGGAAGTCCGTAGGAAATATTGCTGACTTGCTGGGGATAAGTGGGGCCGTAGCCGTGCTCCACGGTCAGGCCATCTGGACGCACGAGGGCGAGATATTCGCCGCCGGAGGAGAGCTTGAAATTACTGTGAAGCTCGCTCGCGGGATCGTCCCGATCCTTGCTGGAGGCGAAGACGAGCAGGAACCCACCGGGCGCGAGCGTGATGTCTGGAAGGGTCCACTTGGTGAGCTCGCCTGCATCGTCTGTGAGATGCCAGCCGCTGAGATTCAGCGGGGTGGTGCTCTGGTTGAAGAGCTCGATCCAGTCTTCGGCGTCGCCATCCTCATCATTCAGAGTGTCGGAATTCGACGCCATGAATTCTGAGATGACAATGGATTGGGCAGATAATAAAGAAGGAGAAATCAGCGCAAAAATGACGCAGTAACTGAGAGAAGAAAGTCGTAGGAAAAAGGGCATGGGCTAGGCGGGGAGGAAAAAGTGAGTTGGGGGTGGGAAAGCCTAGCTCATGGTTCGCGTGCTGCCAGTGTAATTTATTGCAATCATAGGCATAAAAAAAGAGCCGCATCCCGTGGGATTCGGCTCTCAATGATTTCTTAGAGAAGCGGTTTACTCTTTCTCGGCAGCCTTGGCCTTCATCGCCTCAAGGCGAGGTTTGAAGCCGGCAGCAGCTTGTGCAGACGGGCTCTCGGGGTCGATGGCGATGATTTCATCAAGGACGGCGGACGCACCATCGTAGTCCTTCGATCTCATTAAAATGTTTACCTTGATGCTGGTGATCTGCTGCTTTTCCTCACCTTCGAGCTTATAGGTGGTGATGAATTGTTCGACGGCAGCGAGAGCTTTGGGGGCTTCGTCAGCTTTCAGCGAGCTTTGAATCTCCTTCTGCAGATTTGCCATCGCTTCTTTCTTCTCCTTAGCGGCAGCAAAACCAGTGACATCTTCTGGATCATTTTTGATGATGTCTTCGCTTAGGGTTCCGTAGTGAGAGGCTTGACCTTCGGGAATGTTTTCGAGTGCTGCGGCAAGGGCTTTGGCCTTATCGACTCCTGTTGCCTTCTCAGCAGTGGCGAGCGCTTCATCACGGGATGTTTTCTTCTCCTGAAGCTCGGCGAGATGCTTCACATAGGCTTCCGGTCCTCCTTTTTGATAACCGGTCTGGGCGTAGGGGCGGCCTTGCGCATCCATGAGGAAGATGGAGGGATATCCCTTAATGGCGTAGCTTTTCTTAAGCTCTTCATTCTGCGCGATGGTGGCTTCATCGAGCTTGGATTTGTCCTTTGGGTAATCGAGCTCGACGAGGATGTAGTTGTCAGCAATCCCTGTTTTGAAGGCATCATGCTGGAAGACTTCGTCCACGAGCTTAATGCACCACCCGCACCAATCGGAGCCGGTGAAGTCTACTAGGAGATCTTTATTCTCTGCGGCAGCCTTTTTCTTGGCGGCTTCAAAGTCGTGCATCCATCCTTCTCCGCCTGCGAAGCTGAGAGAGGTGGTGAGGAGGGCGAGGGTGGTGACGAGTGTCGTTTTTTTCATGATTCTGGTCGGTTAGATGAAGAACGGTGATGACTTATTCCCAGCTTGTCGAATTGTTTTCGGGGGAATGGTTTGTGAAATCACGGCTGTTTTATGTTGAGTCTCATGATTCATGATTTCCTCTGCCGCCTCAACCATCCCCCCATGGTCATTCAGCTCAAAAAGGGAAGGTCCGGACCTGAGTGAAAGCGTTGACAAACTCACTCTCTCTTAGAAGGACTTGATATGGGATTAGTCAACGCGCTCTTTGGAACTGCCTCATAAGCCGATCCAGCAGAAATCGCTCAGGAACTCGCCCCCGTCCTCATTCCAGGCGAGCAAGTTACGGTCGCTTTCAAGGTCGAGTGATTTGGTGGTGACTTCTGGTGAGCCTGCGGCTGCGGCATCGAGTTTCTCCTGCGAGCGGCCGATGATGGTGACTCCGCGAGCGGCGAGCCGTGTTCCTGAGTTCAATCCTATTCCTGTGGAAACGCCGATGATGAGTCCCTTTTTAGTTATAATTTGGTTTTTATGAATCAACCTATCGATAGGTAGGTTAATCCAGAAGGGCTAGAATGCAAAATTGACTCTGTTAGATATTTGTCTGCTTAGTGGTAAGTAAATAGGGAAAATCTCTTGAAAACAAATGAATGAAACGGCAAAAAAATTACTGATATTGCTGAGCGAATGATCCGTGATGGGGGGTATCACTCCTTTAGCTTTCGCCAGATTGCAGATGAACTGGAGGTCAAGAGCGCGAGCATTCACTACCATTTCCCGATGAAAGAGGCTCTCGGTGAGCTGGTCACCAAGCGCTACACCGAGAATTTTTTAGAGTATTTGGGCCGTCCCGAGGATCACAAGGATCCGATCGGTTTCTATATTGCGGCTTTTGAGAACTCGCTGAAAGCAGATAGGCGCACCTGCTTGTGCGGAGTGCTGGCGGCGGAGTCTGGTCGACTCCCTGAAGTGGTCTGCTCCGCTCTGAAGCAATTCACGGATGAGAATCTTAAGTGGCTGCAAGATGCCTTGAAGGTTGTTTCGCCAGAGCGAAGCGCAGCGCAAAGGGACTGCTTCGGTGGTTTTCTCTGCTCTTGAAGGTGCGATCAACTTTGCGGCACTGACAAAGAATCCGAGTGATCTCGTGCAGGTGGGGAAGGCGATGAGGCAAATGATGGCAGGCTAGAAGGAGATGAGAATCGTCCTGTCAGGGGTATGGTTTTTCCTCGTAGGGGCGGGGCAAATCCCTCATGGATAGGGCGTGAAATTCCTGACTATTTTTATCTTTGCTCTGCTGTTCTCTTTTGCGACGGGGGAAGAGGTGAAGCGGGCGTGGACTTCAGCGGACGGAAGGAGCTTTGAGGGGAAATTTATCTCTGCAACCGAGGCTGAGGTGAAGATTAATAGGAATGGCAAGACTGTCACAGTGCCGCTGGCGATGCTTTCGGATGGTGATCGCGGGTTTGTGAAGGAGAAGCTGGCGGGTGCCGAACTGGCCTCGCGGGATTTTGAGACGAGCCCCTTTGCTGAGATGATCAAGGGTGAGTGGGTTAAGGTGCCGAAGGAGCGCTACGGCCTCGTTTTCCAAGTCTATGGCACGAAGAAGATGACTCGTTCCAAGGAGCCGGTGCCGCTTTTTATTCATCTCCATGGTGCGGGAGCGCGGGCGGAGGATGTGAAGGCCGGCAAGGTGGAGATCGCTCCGCAAGAGCTGACGAAGGAAGGTCGTTATAAAAAGAATCCCAGCCTTCTCATCGTCCCGCTTTGTCCATCTGATACGTCCTGGGGAGAGCACGTGAGTAAGATTGAGGCCATCATTGATGAACTCGTCAAGACCACGCCGATCGACTCGAAGCGCATCTATATTTCCGGCTACTCGATGGGTGCGCGCGGCTGTGACTCGCTGATTAAATCACGCCCCAAGTTTTACGCGGCCGCTCTCTTTGCGGATGGAGATGCGAACCGCAAGTGGCCTGAGATGACAGACACCGCGCTCTGGATGATCTACTCCGGCGAGCGCGATATGAAGAAGGCGGAGGAGGTGGCGAAGGCTTATCAAGAAGCAGGCAAGATCGCCCACTTTGAAGCGTTCCCTAAGGCGACGCACAATCAAATCCACTGGAAGCTTGCGAAGGATGAGAAGGTTTTCCCGTGGATGTTCGCGCAGGTGAGGAAGGATTAAATCGATGGGCCTCAGTTTCCATATTTTAGTTCCACGCCCTCTGGAATCATGAGGAGTTGCGCTGCGTTCAGCTGGTTTGGCTTGATCTTGATTTTCCGGAGCGAGGTCATTTTTTGAAGGGCGGGAAGCTCGGAGATGTCACAGTCTCTGATGTCTAGGCTCGTGAGGGTCATGCCATTGAGTTGATTCATGCTCAGCTTGGTGTTCTGAATATCGAGCGTGCGGAGATTAAGGAGCCGGAGGAGGGAGAGAGCGGGGCCGCGTGATTCATTCGTGAAGTTACCGAAGGGGCGGTAGAAGCTTTTGAGGCCTTCGCCGCTGATGTGGAGGTGCTGTTGTTGGGGTGAATATTCGAAAATGGGATTTTTCCACTGGGGGTTCGAGAGCTTAAGGACGGATTTGATAATTCGTCCTTGGTCTGCGAGTGACTTGCGGTGGAGGCAGTCGTAGATGACCATTTTTTCGACGAGCTCAGTGCGTTTTTTTTCTCCGGTTCCGGTTCGCTGGAGGAGTCTGATGAGATCGGGCGCAGGGAGGAGTCCATCTTCTCGGACGAGCCCGGAGAATTCAGGGATCAATTTCAGGAGATCACCCTGAATTCCGCTGCGCTTCTGGTAGCAAGCTTCTGCTTCTGAGAAGCGCTGGGTGATGAAGAGGATGAACCCCTTTTGGGTCCAGAGTGGATTGGTGGCGCTGGGATTTTTCTGGAGCGAGCGGTCGATGAACTGGAGCGAATTCTCGATGGCTTTCAGGGAGATTTCTTCATCGATCATGAGATGATGAAAAAGGAGGGTCGCATCATCGAGATCATCCCCCGTGGTCTGATCTAGGAGGACGGAGGAAAAAGCGCGCTCTTGCTCAAGATTCGTCAGGGCTACCTGAGTTCGCTTGAGGGATTGCTCGCTCGTAGAGAGAGCTTCGCTTGTTTTCTGATAGCTTTCACGAAGCTGCTGAGTGAACCAGATTCCCGCGATGAGCAGGAGAGAGGAAAAGAAAAAGGTCAGGAGGCAGGGCTGGCGATTCCGCCGGTAGAAGCGGCGCGCTTCTCGGAAAAATCCGGTGGATTCCACCCGCGGGCTGAAGCCATCGAGATGGAGGCGGATGTCATCCTGCATCGCATTCACGCTGGAGTAGCGGTCCGCTGGAGAGGGGGCGCAGGCTTTTTCTACGATGGCCGCAAGCGCTCTGGATTCGGGTGGCTTGCTCTCCCGAGCTCCCGGTTTTTCGAGCGTGGCGAGCTCGTAGAGAAGGCAGCCGAGGGAGTAGATCTCGGTCTGCGCAGTCTTGGTGGAGCGGGGATTTTCTTGCTCGGGGGCCATGTAGCCGGGCGTGCCTTTCACCACGGCTTCGAGCTGATCGCCGTAGAGGTCTGGGTCGAGGAGCGAGATAGAGAGATGTTCCTCGGTATCGCCGCGCTCGATCTCGCCCATCCCCCAATCGCAGACTTGGACCTCGCCGAAGTTTCCGACCTGGATATTTTCTGGCTTGAGATCGAGGTGTAGGACGCGCTTCGAATGGGCGTAGGAGACGGCCTCACAGATGCGGAGGATGATGGAGAGGCGGCGCTGGTAGGGATAATCGTTGAGATCTTTTCCGGTGCGGAGATTGGAGAGAATCCGCCGGAGGGAGGGGCCAGTTTTCAGCTCCATGGTGAAGAAGGGGCGGTGATATTCATCAATCCCCATATCGAAGAGCTTGATGATATTCGGGTGCTCTAGCCGTGCGGTGATGTGGGCTTCGCGGAGGAAGGCATCGTAGCGCGCGAGCGGGATTCCTTTCTTCGGGCGGGTGAGGGCTACGTGGCGCTCGGTGCGCTCATCGTAGACTCGGTAGACCTCTTTCATTCCGCCTTTTCCGATCTGCTCGGGCTCGGTGTAGCGGGTCTCGATCCTGCCGAGCGCGTGGTAGAGCGGGCAGAGTTCCTCGGTGAGTTCTTCCGAGTCCCGGGGGAGTTGCTCGTCAGCCTCAGAGTATAGCTGCGTGTAGGAATCGGGCGAGAGGGGGCTCATGCGGAGGGGGGCGGCGGGTCGAAGGTTTCTAGGTCACGCTTCAGGACCTGGATCTCCCGGAGAAGCATCGTCTTCACGCGGTGTTTTAAAATGTAGACCGTGTTCGTCTTGATTCCGAGTTGCTGGGCGATGTCCTCTACCGAGTGGCCGCTCAGCGACATCGTGAAGACCGTTACCGCATTTCCTGAGAAGGCTTCGCGGGCGCGGTCGAGCGCTAGGTCTACGACATATTGCTGCCACTCCTTCTCGACGCGGGTCTCGATCTCCGGGGTGTCTGCGAGGAGTTCCTGTGGGGGTGCGCTATCGTCATCGATGCTGCGGCCCTTCGGTTCGCGCTTTTTTGAGCGGATGATATTGAGCGCGGTGTTCCGGATGAGGCGGGCGAACCAAGTGCGGAATTTTGCCCGTTCGGGGTCACGCTCATAGGTTTTGAGTCCCTTCCAAAGGCGGAGTGAGACTTGCTGGCGGGCGTCATCGAGATCTGCGCCACGGAAGCCCATGCTGCCGAGGACTTTTGAGATAAAGGGTTCGTAGTAGCCGAGGAGTTCGTGCCAGGCCATGTCATTCTTCTCGTCACGCGCACGCTGCAGCAGGGTGACCCTCGTCATGAGGCGGTCGCTGGACTTATGCGAGGTAGTGGAGGACATTGTCTGAGAAAGCATAGGCAGCTTTTTGAAATGCTGCCCTTAAAAAATGGCTTATCCCAGCCAGTTGGAAGTGGGGTGGGGCTTGTTGGTCCAGTGAATACTCGCTAAGTGGGGATCTCTAAGGTGCGGCTGGTCTTCGTTCTTTGTAAATTTTTCAGGGCGCCGATTCTTTGTCGCCGTTTTTTCTCTGGTAGAGTTTCGGAATCTTTTTGATCGTTTTTATTTTGCAAGAGGCACCTGCTGCGGGTGCATGAGGTAAGAGATGAAGTCTCGGGTTTGTTCGGGGGTGAGGGCTTGGAGGAGGCCTTCGGGCATGATGGATTTTTCGAGAATGGTGGTCTCTTTGATCGCTGTTTTTTCGAGGGTGGTTTCGTGGGCGAGGCTGCGGAGGGTGATGGTTTTTTCGGTGGAGCGGGCGATGACTCCGGTGAGGGTTCGGCCATCGGTAAGCTTGAGGATGGTCATGCGGTATTCGGCGGGGACGATGGCGCTGGGGTCGATGATGTTTTCTAAGAGGTAGCTGAGATCGGCGCGGCCAGAGCCGGTGAGGTCGGGGCCGAGCTTGCCGCCTTGGCCGTAGAGGAGGTGGCAACTTGCGCAGAGGTTTTGGAAGTGGACGCGGCCGGCGGAGAGGTCGGCGGCGTCGCGGGCTTCGGGGTGGAGGTTGGCGGTGAGTTGGGCGATGCGCTTCTTTTTTGCGGCGTCGATCTGGCGGAGGTCGCCCCAGGCGGCTTGGAGTTCTTTGGTGAGAACGGGATCATTTTGGGCGATGATCTGGCTGGCGTGGAAGGGGGTGATCACGCTGCGGGGGATCTTGTTTTCGGTGATGCGCTTGAGGAGGGTGCTGGTCCAGCCTGGGCGGGTGACGAGGGTGTCGATGACGGTTTGTTTTTCGTCTGGGCGGAGGCCGGGGTAGCGCTTGAGGAGGAGGTCGGCGATGGCGGGATCAGGGAAGGTGGCGAGGCCGTGGATGGCGGTTTTATTGAGGTAGCGGACGCGGAGGAGCTTTTCGCAGAGGGCGCGGAGGTCGTCTGGGCGGGCGTCGATGAGGCCTTGGAGGGCGGTCTGGCGGGTGGCGAATCCGGCGTTGTGATCGAGGGCGATTTTGCGGAGGGAGTCGAGGGCTCGGCCATCGCCGAAGAGGGCGGAGAGTTCGCGGATGAGGTCGGGGTTTTTCTCTGAGAGAGTTGAGGTGGCGGCGGGCCAGTTTTTCGGGAGGGGGGCTTTGCGCCAGCCTTTGAAACCTTCCGAGAGACCTTGGAGGATGTGGGGGGCTTTCTCTGGATTAGAAATGGCGAGGTTGATGATGGCGTCGGGCTGGGAGGCCATGGCGCGGGCGATGTAGCGGAGGAGGTCGGGCCATTTTGTGTCGGTGGCGACTTCGATTAAGCCTTCAGGGTGATCTTTGAGGAGGGGAGCGATGCCGAACCAGATGAGCTTGGGGAGGTTGTGGTCGGAGGCACTGTCTTGCTTCGCAAGTAGGGAAGCCAATTCAGCCCGGAACGAAGGAGGGGTGGTGCGGGATGATAGATTGAAGCGTGGAATGCTTGAGGCGACAGCGAGCTGGATTGCGGGAGATGGTTCATTTTCCGCAAAGTGATGCATCAGCGAGAAAAGGAATCCTCCCTTGCCGCTGTCGATCGCTTTTGGATGAGGGCCAAGAACGTGATCGAGAGGAAGGTCGTTGGTAAATAAGCGAATCATCCACGAGACGGTGAGATCGTCAGACGGAGGGTTCTTGAAAAGGAAATCGAAACATTTTGAAGGATTCAGCGCATGAAGGGCCCAGAGGGCACGCAGGCGGGTGACGGCATCTTTTGATTCAAGAAGCCCTTTCGCAGTAGCGATAAGATCAGGTTTTGGGGTGAGAATCTTGCGCGCCTGGCGCTCATACCAGACATTGGGGTGCTTGATGATGCGCTCGAGTTTTTCGGGGGTGATGTTTTGGAGGAGATCGAGGTCGGGTTTACCGGGATCTCCTTTTGAAAAACGATAGATCCTTCCGCTCGTCCGATGGACGCCGGTGTGGTCATGACACTCGCCGATGTCTGACCAGTCGAGGGCATAGAGGGCGCCCTCGGGGCCGGTGCGGATGTCGAGGCCGCGGAACCATTGGTCGCCGGAGATGAATTG
>JALZWA010000249.1 GCA_023299815.1 Akkermansiaceae bacterium | reverse complement strand
CGAAGATCGCGCGGGAGGATTTACGGGTGGCGCTGGAGCGGGCGGTGACGCACGAGGGGAAGCTCTATGACTTCGTCTTTGATTTCCGGACGGCGGATCGGCTGGTGTGCACGGAGGTGGTTTATCGGGCTTATCACGGGGTGGGGGAGTTTAGGTTCGAGCTCTCGCAGCGGAGCGGGCGGCATTGTTTATCCGCTGAGGATTTGATCAGGCAGGGGGTGGCGAAGGGGTTGTTCGAGGTGTTGATGTGCTTTGGGGTGGAGGATGATACGCTGAGGCATGGGGAAGTGGCTCGTTCTCGGGTGATGGCGAGTCTGCGGAAGTTCGGGGCTGCTGAGTGATGGGAGTTTCCTTTTCTCCGAGGATTGCACCCGCTGAGTTCCCTGCTAGGCTTCCGCGCATGTCTAGCCTTCACGGCCATTTATTTCGTATTTCGACCTTTGGTGAATCACATGGCGGTGGCGTCGGTGTGGTAATTGACGGTTGTCCGCCCCGCATTCCTCTGACGGAGGCGGATCTTCAGGTTGAGCTTGATCGCCGTCGCCCGGGGCAATCTGAGGTGACGACGCCTCGGAATGAGGCCGATCAGTGTGAGATTTTATCGGGAACCTTTGAGGGGCTGACTCTGGGGTCGCCGATCGCGGTGCTGGTGCGGAATAAAGATCATCGGCCGGAGGCTTACTCGGAGATGTCGGAGAAATATCGGCCGTCCCATGCGGATTACACTTACGATGCGAAGTATGGCATCCGGAACTGGCAGGGCGGGGGACGTTCTTCAGCTCGTGAGACGATCGGAAGAGTTGCTGCTGCTGCTGTGGCGAAGAAGGTGCTGGCGCACTTTTGCCCAGATCTGGAGGTTCTCGCTTATATAAAGACGGTGCAGGATATTGTGGCGGATGTGGATCCACTGACGGTGAGTTCTGAGACGATCGAGTCAAATATCGTGCGCACGGGAGATCTCGTGGCTGCTGATAAGATGATCGAGCGGATTAAGAAGATCCGCTCTGAGGGGAATTCGATCGGCGGGACGATCGAGTGCGTGGTGCGGGGATGTCCTCCGGGATTGGGCGAGCCCATTTTTGACCGTCTTGAGGCGGATTTGGCGAAGGGGATGCTTTCGATCCCTGCGACGAAGGGATTTGAGATCGGATCTGGCTTCGCGGGGACTCAGCTGACGGGGGCGGAGCACAATGACCACTTTTATATGGATGGGGTGAAGGTCCGCACGAAGACGAACCGCTCCGGCGGGGTCCAGGGTGGGATTTCCAATGGGGAGCCGGTGCTTTTCCGGGTGGCCTTTAAGCCCACTGCGACGATCATGTCATCACAAGCGACCGTCTCTAAGGAGAAGGAGGACACCGAGCTGAAAGGGCGTGGTCGCCATGATGCTTGCGTTCTGCCTAGGGCGGTTCCTATTGTGGAGGCGATGACGAATCTCATCCTCTGCGATCATCTTTTGCGCCACCGCGCCTTTTGCCAAACTGACCTCATAGATTAAGCCATGGAATATCTCACGAACCTCGGAACAGACGGACTCATCGCGGCATCGTTGGCGCTTTTTGCGGTCCTTGGATTCATCAAGAGGCTCGTGAAGCTCTTCTTCCTCCTCATCGCGCTGGCAGTCGGGGGCGTGGCCGGGCTGTGGGGATATAATAATGGCTACTCGCTGGCGAAGATCGCGGTCGAAAAACCCGAGGACTGGATGGTCACGGGTGTCGGGGTGGTCGCCTTTGCGGGGGCTTTCTTCTTTGCGCGCACCGTGCTGGGCATGTTCCTGGGCGGGAGTAAGGAAAATAGCGCGGTCAAGAAGCTCGGGTTCGGAATTCCCGGAAGTATTCTCAGTCTTGGGGTTGGCTGCGTGATCGCTTACGGTGGTCTCACCGGAGTGCGCTATGCAGGGACGATGTCCGAGCTTGAGCGCGTGAAGGAATGTGTCAATGGCACGCTCGACCGCACGGAATCCGAGCCGCTTTTTGCGAAGCTCAAGACCTGGGTCGACGAGAGTAAGATCGGGCAATGGCACCAGAAGATCGATTTCCTGAACGACCCTGCGCAAACCGCGATGGCTAAGCTGGCGATCATCACGGAAAAGAACGTCGACATCTCAGACATCGCCTCCGATGAGGTGCTTGATGCCATTCCCGTGAAGGAATCGCTTCAGAGCTCGATCCGCGAGGGTGATTTCTCTGCGGTTCTCAAGAATGACCAGCTGCGGGATGTCACTACGGATGCTGAGGCGCGCGAAGCTCTCATGCGCATGAACATCGAAAAGGCGCTGGGGTTGCGGGACTAGGAGGGCGAGGCGAAGTCTTTTTTACACAGAGACGCGGAGGACTCAGAGGTTCACAGAGATGGTTGATGGGGCTTGTTGTGTCTTTGCCGCGCTCTGGACTCTGGAGTTGAACTTTTGGCACCACCCTTTAAACCAAGCGCGTGCCTCTCTCTGACTACATCGTCACCATCGGTCTTGAAGTTCATTGCCAGATCAAAACGAACACCAAGATGTTCTGCGGCTGCCGCACCTCTTTTGGTGATGAGCCGAACTCGAATGTCTGCCCGACTTGCCTCGGTCTCCCCGGCGCGCTTCCGGTGCTGAATGAATTTGCGATCGAGCGCACCATTCTCTCCGGCATGCTTCTCGGCTGCTCCACGCCGCCGACCGTTGTCTGGGAT
>JALZWA010000248.1 GCA_023299815.1 Akkermansiaceae bacterium | reverse complement strand
GTGGTCTCGGAATTCCCATTACGCATGCCGCCAGACAAGCGGAGCTTCCCGCAGCGCAATCGCATCGTCGCTCACTGGACCGATGGCACATTGGTCGTGGAATGCCCCTCTCGATCTGGCTCACTCATCACCGCAAATCTCGCCAATGAGGCGGGCCGACAAGTCTATGCCGTTCCCGGTCCGATTGATCGACCCACTTCAGGCGGGTGCCACGATCTCATCCGAGATGGCGCGACTCTGGTGACTGACGGCTCGCAAATCCTAGAGGATTTCCAGCTTCTTTCCTTCGCCCACGAGGAGGAAAAAGAAGAGGTTCTTCCTCCGGGATTAACCGATGAGGAAGAGAAGATTCTTGCGTCGATGGGCCGTGACGAGATGACAGCCGATGAACTAGTGGAAGCAACCGGTCTCGCCACTTCCGTCATTTCCATCTCCCTCATGAAGATGGAGCTGCGCGCTTTGGTGATGCAGTCGCCCGGTCAGCGCTACCGAAGAAAGACCAAGTTCTCCGACTAAGCATCCAGCTTAAGAGCCGCTTTTTGGGCGGCGCTCTTGGCCTGATCTTTGCCCTTCAGCGATTCGGCTTCTGAGGTGAGACGCATTCCGACAGGTTTGGAAACTCCAAACTCTTCCATGGTGACACCATACATGACATCGGCACGCTCCATGGTCCGCTTCGAGTGGGTTACGATGATGAACTGGCTTTGGTCGATGAAGGCATCGAGCACTTTGAGGAAGCGGCCGATATTTGATTCATCAAGCGGAGCATCGAGCTCATCAAGAACACAGAAGGGACTTGGCTTCACCATGTAGATCGAGAAGAGCAGCGCAACAGCGGTCATGGAGCGCTCTCCACCGGACATTAGCGTGATGGACTGAAGCTGCTTGCCCGGAGGCTTGGCAATCACTTCAATACCGCACTCAAGTGGGTTGTCGACGTCCTGAAGAATGAGATCAGCCTGTGCCTTTTCACCGAAGAGGCGCTTGAACATGGACTTAAAGTTCTTGGCGACGGCATTAAAGGTCTCGGCGAAAAGTCGCTCAGACTCGGTGTTGATTCGGTCGATGATTTCGAGGAGCTTGTCCTTAGAATTCACGAGATCATCGTGCTGATTCTTGGTGAAGGTGTGGCGTTCTTCGAGTTCATCGTATTCCTCGATGGCGTCAAGATTGACTGGGCCCATGGAGTCAAGGCGACGCTTGAGATCGGCAACAATCGCGGAGACGAATTCCCAATCGGGGCCCTCTTCGGGGAGAATTGCTGAGATGCTTTCTTCTTCAGACTTCTGGTTCTCGACTTCGACTTCGATGTCATCGTCCAGGGCCTCTTCGCCGTCGACACGGGCTTCGACATTGAATTTTTGAGCCCCCCTTCCCTTCTTCTCAGCTTGCTTCCGCTCGGTAATGCAAGTCATGAGAACATGGTAGTCAGGACTGAAGGCCTTGAGCTCAATCTGGTGACGCTCAAGCGCTGAGTTTTCGAGATTTTCAAGACGAAGGTCTAGCTTCGTGGCTAAGACTTCTTCCTTACCAATCTGATTTGCAACTCGTGATTGTTTTTGGCGAATCTCGGTCAGTTGCTTTTCAGATTCATCGATGAGTTGTTTGAGGTTTACCCGAGAGCCATCGGCTTGGCTAAGCTCTACGCCCACCTTTTCCACCTCTTCCTTATAACCTCCCATTTCTAGAGAGAGCGCTTCGTTCTCCTCGTCACCACGCACGATGCGATCACGAGAGGATTTGATCTCACTCTCACGCCGGTGATTCAATTCGGTGAGTTCAGTAATGCGAGAGTTCATGGGCTGCTGCTCACGAGCGGCAGAATCACGAGCTTGCTTCTCAACGGCGAGAGCGGTCCGGGCTTCGTTGAGTTGCTCCTGCGCCGAGCTTTCGCGGTCCATGATTTCCTCGACCTTCTTCTGAAGGCTTCGGCTATCATTCTCAGAAGAGGTCAGTCGTTCGCGAGCGCGGGCAAGTTCATTCTCCATCGCGGAGCGGCTATCAGAGGCTGTCTTTTCACGACCCGTGAGTTCATCACGCTCCCACTGGTTATTGCCGACCTTAGACGCTAAGCCTTCTGCTTCACGCTTGGCGAGAGAGAGCTGACCATTGAGGGTCGACTCCTCAACCTTGTGGCGCTGAACCTTGTCTTTCGACGACTCCACTTCTTCACGAAGCTCTTTGACGCGTCCTTCGAGGTCTTCGATCTGAAGCTTCGCGGCGTTCTCTGACGCTTCGAGTTCTTGGGTCTCGGCGTCTAAAGTTTGGATTTCATTCTGACGAACAAGGAGAGAGTCTTTTTGGCCTCCGGAGCTTCCTCCACGAAGAAGACCCTCAGCGCTGAGGATCTCACCTGAAGCGGTTACGAAGGTGAGGTCAGGGTAACTTTTCCGGAGAGAACCTGCTGCCTCACGATGAGGAACGATGAGCACCTGAGACAAGAGGTGTTCCATTAGGCCCATGAGATTACTATCTACCGTGACGACATCGAGAGCCCATGCGCTGGCACCTTCAGGAAGAGCCTCTACTTGGGAGCCTTTCGAAACGGGAAGAAAGCTCTCGGGAAGAAGCGCGGCTTCTCCTTTTTTGTTCTCAGTGAGGCGATCGATGATGTCATTTGCGAGAGTGTCGTCACGCACGATAACGGCCTGGAGGTGGTGACCCAAAGCAGCCTCGACCGCGATGGCGTGCTCATCAGGAACCTTCAGGTGAGATCCGAGGACACCATTGAGACCAGGCTTTATAAGACCGGGATCATTGAGGCCATTGAGCACCGCTTGAGTTCCTTTTTGAAGACCTTCACCGCTGGCAATCAGCTGGCGAAGAACATCGAGACGTGAACTCTTGCGAGAGAGCTCGCGGTGGAGTTCGGCCGCGGCAGTGCGAGCCGCATCAAGGTTTCCGCGACTTGCCTGGAACTCGCGCTCGCTTCGCTCGCGGGCGGCTTCGAGATCAGGGACGCGCTTCTGGTGCTCTTCGAGTTTTCTGGAGATCTCATCACGCTCGGCGATCGCCTTCGCATTCTCTCCTGAGAGACGCTCGGCTTCCTCCTCGAGCTGCTTCATGCGTTCACGATTTCCTTCCATCTGTGAGAGAGCGCTTTCGATCTTGGCTTGGGAGGAGGCAATGATGCTTTGCGTGGTATTCGCCTCGGCCCGGGCCTTGCGAAGTTGGGCGTCGAGAACCTGACGCTCCTCGACGAACTTTGCAGCACCTTCTTTGCTCTCCTTGAAACGGGACTCCTGCTCAAGGATGCGCTTGTCCAAGTCTACCAGAGCGAGCTGGGCTTTATCGAGAGACTCCTTTTGTTCCGTGAGCCGATCCGCCGTGTCGGTGATTTCCTTCTCGTTCTGCGAGAGGCGCTCAGAGAGCTCGCCTTTGCGCTCATTATTAAAAGCGATACGATTATCGGCCGCCTGAATGGCATTCTTTTTATCAGAAAGGCGCTGACGCAAACCGGAGAGCTTGGCATCGAGGGCCTGCGCGAGATCACGAGCATCGACGACTGCTTTTTCATGACTCGGCATGTCCGACTCAATACCCCCACGCTCACGCTCGAGTGATGTGAGAGAGACCGTGAGTTCCTGGCGCTCTCCAGTGAGTTGAGTAAACTCGCGATGGCTGAGATGAGTGTCTAAAATAGTGACGTCTTTCGAGAGAGCCTGATAGCGACGAGCCTTAGACACCTGACGTTTGAGCGAATTAATCCGCCGCTCTTGCTCCGCGAGAACATCGGAGACTCGGAGAAGATTTCCCTCGGTGTATTCGAGCTTCCGGAGAGCCTCCTTCTTTTCCTTCTTTGACTTGGTGATGCCCGCGGCCTCCTCAAAGACTTGGCGTCGATCTTCGGGCTTAGCCGAGAGAAGCATATCGATCTTCCCCTGCTCCATGATTGAATAGGAAGAACGACCAATTCCGGTATCCATGAAGAGCTCTCCGATGTCACGCAGGCGGCAGCGAGTGCCATTGATAAGATACTCAGATTTTCCATCACGATAGACTCGGCGGGTGACCGAAACCTCATTCCGGTCCGTCTTGAGAATCTCTTCGCAATCGGCGAGCGTCAAAGTGACCTCCGCCATTCCGAGTGGCTTGCGCTTTTCTGCGCCGTTGAAAATGACATCGGCCATTTCTCCACCACGGAGTGCTTTTGCCGAAGTCTCACCGAGAACCCAACGGATGGCATCGACAACATTCGACTTTCCGCAGCCATTTGGGCCCACGATTCCAGTCACCCCTTGGGCAAACTCGAGATGGGTCTTATCGGCAAAGGACTTGAAACCGTGGATGTTGAGGGATTTGAGATACATGGTCTTCGGAGGGTTTAGGGGGTGAAATTGGCAGGAAAGTCGTCTTTCCTAGTCAAATCACTCTAAGACCTCAGATGATCCCAATCAAGTCACCACGGCCAAAAACCCCCTATGTTGTGCTGTATTGAAAAACAAATACCTCATATTGTGCTTCGAGGAGATTTAGAATCTCAAACTAACCTGCAAAGCTGTGTGCCGGGAGCCCCTTAACCCCCAGCCCGGTGATCCGGAAAAGACGGCCTGCGTCTTCCTCCACCTCGGTCTTGTGAATCCCAGTTGTGACATAGAGTTCGTCGAGATTCTCACCACCAAAGGCACAAGCAGTTGTCTCCATGCACGGAAGATCAATTCTCTTCATCTCTTTACCTGACTCTGGGTCGTAACAAATGACACAGGCGCCATGACAGAAGGCTATCCAAAGGTGGCCGTTCTCATCGATGGCCATGCCATCTGGTGAAGATTCAAGGGCGGCAGTGGAGACCACTTGACGTGGATTGCTCAATTCCCCCTCCTGGTAGTCGAAGCAAAGCACCTCCTTTTTCGGAGTATCGATATAATAAAGGAGCGATCCGTCAGCGGACCACGCAATGCCATTGGAATTCGTCACCGGTCCATAAGCCTCGGTTACTTCCAGATCGGAGGATAAGCGATAGAGCCTCGCATCCCCCTCCTTCTTTACCAAACTGATTGTTCCGGCAAAAAAGTGACCATCCGGGGAGCACTTCCCGTCGTTAAACCGATTATTCTCTTTGTCTGGCTCAGGATCAGCAATGACCGTCAGCTCGCCATTATCGGGATTAAGAGAAAAGAAACCATCGTCTCCCGCAATCACCCATCCCCCGCTCTCACGAGGAACGACTGTGCCCACACGCTGTCCGACATCAAACTTCCTCTCTTCGCCTGAAGTGGGATCCACCGAAATGACACAATGTTTCTCGATATCAACATATACGAGCCTGCCCTGCCACCAGATTGGCCCCTCGCCCCACTGGGCCCTGTAATTTCCAACAAGATCAATCTTCATCTGACTGGAGAAAAAAGAGCGCCTCCTAATTTGTCGAGAACCCAATTAAAAAAAATTAAAATTCAATGATGGACGATTATTTAGGAATGCTGTATATTTCCGACATCCAAATCTTGACTTGGCATAGCAATACTGGCACTCACGAAGGGCACACCGTCATATTCTGTGGCTTTTGTGCTCCTGCCTAACATACTGATACGATGACAAGCGATACTGCCTCATGGGTCTACTTCAGCCTCTACACCATCGTCCTTCTGGGGCTTGCTGGTTATGGCTTCCATCGTTTAACGACCCTGTATCTCTACTTCCGTTATCGCAATGACATGCCGATTCCCGAAAGGGAGTTCGAAGAAATGCCGCTCGTGACCGTGCAGCTCCCTGTCTTTAATGAGATGCACGTTGTTGACCGTCTTCTGGATGCGGTAGCCGCTCTCGATTACCCCCAAGACAAGCTTCAGATCCAAATCCTGGATGATTCAACTGACGAAACGGTCGAAATTTCAAAAGCCGGAGCCGAGCGCCTCCGCAGCAAAGGATTTGATGCGGAATGCATCCACCGCACGGACCGCACCGGCTTCAAAGCAGGAGCTCTTGAGAATGGAATGAGATTCAGCAAGGGAGAATACATTCTGATTCTCGACGCTGACTTCGTCCCCAATCCAGATCTCCTCCAAAAGACGATGCATCATTTCACGAACGAGAAAATTGCTCTCGTTCAGACTCGTTGGGGTCACCTCAATCGGAACTACAATGCCCTCACTCGCGTGCAGGCACTTTTTCTCGACGGTCACCTAGAAATCGAACAAGTCGCTCGAAATCGCTCTGGCCGCTTCTTCACCTTCAACGGCACCGGCGGCATCTGGCGCAAGTCAGCCATCGAGGATGCTGGTGGCTGGGAACACGACACTCTTACTGAGGACATGGACTTGAGCTACCGCGCTCAGCTCAAAGGCTGGAAATTCATCTTCCTTCGCGAAGTTGAGACCCCTGCTGAACTTCCTGTCGACATGGCGGGATTCAAGAATCAGCAACACCGCTGGACAAAGGGTTCGATCCAGTGCTGCAAGAAATGCCTCCTCAACATTTGGAAGAGCAAGTATTCTCTGAATATCAAACTGGAAGCGACCGCCCATCTCACATCCAACTTTGCCTACCTCCTTCTCATCGCACTTTGCTTCCTCATTTTTCCAAAGAATGCTTGGGGGCCACAGCTTGATTTTTGGGAGCGCCTGATGATCGATCTCCCGATCTTCTTCTTCGCTTCCTGCTCGGTGGTCATCTTCTACACCGTGGCGCAGAAAGCGCTGCACCCGAAGACCTGGCTCAAGGAAATAGTCTACCTCCCTCTCCTGCTCGCACTCGGAATCGGAATGGCCGTCAATAATGCCAAAGCTGTCCTCGAAGCCATCGTGGGTCACGAGACTGGTTTCGTCCGCACTCCTAAGTATGGCATCGAAGGACAGAATAAAATGGAGATCAAAAAGAGCCGCTACAAAGCACTCAAGAGTCTCACTCCTGTATTCGAGCTCATGTTTGGCCTGTTTTTTGCTTACGTCGTTCTAGATGCTGCTTGGATCGGTAACTGGCCTTCTGCGATCTTGCTACTTCCCTTCCCTGTCGGTTTCTTTTATACTTCCATGTCCTCGCTGAAGCAAATGGTCAGCATCGACCAATTCTTACCAGCTTTCCTTTCTCGCCGTTAATTTTGTTACTTAAAATTATGATCTCTCGATTGATTCAACTCTCTATTCTTACGCCTCTCGCGGTTCTCACAATCTCGTGCGGTAGCGCTCCGAAGAAATATGACAACAAAAACCAGATGGTTGTCAGTGTTCGTGACCAGAAGATGCTCTTGGTAAAAGACGGAAAGCCCGTGAAGGCTTATCCGGTATCAACATCTAAATTTGGTCTAGGAAGTCGCGCAGGAACCAACCGCACCCCACTTGGCAAACTCGAAGTTGCTAAGAAGGTTGGCGGAGGTGCTCCTACTGGCGCTGTTTTCAAAAGCCGCAAACGCACCGGTCAAGTCATTCGTCCAAACACCCCAGGAAGAGATTCTATCGTGACCCGAATCCTCTGGCTTCGCGGCAAAGAAAGCCATAACCGTAACACCATGGCCCGCTGCATTTACATCCACGGAACTGCTGCGGAAAACAAGATCGGCCGCCCTGCCTCCTATGGTTGCATTCGCATGAAATCCTCTCATGTCATTGATCTTTATAATCGGGTTGGCGTCGGTGCTGATGTCCAAATCATCCGAGGTTCCCTTGATACAACGAAAGCTGGTCGTTCCTACTATGCCCGCCACGGTGGCCGCCCCCGTGCAACTGCCACACGTTGGTGATCGACATCTAAGGAGAGTTTGATTCCCTCCTCAAGTGCTACTTGATCTTGACCTCACAGCTCTCCGCGGCCTCGGCTCCGGGGAGCTTCTTGCGTTATTAAAGAAGAAAATCGAAGAGACCCATCAGGCGCTCCACGAGCGACACTTGGCTGGAGAGTCAGGGCTTAAGAATGCCCAAGCACGGTCAGGGATGGTCGATGAGCTCATCATCGCTCTCTATGAAACCTATCGCTCCCCCGAGCGCGCGCCTCGTTTTGCGATCGTCGCCAATGGCGGATATGGTCGTGGCATCATGAACCCGGGATCAGATATCGATCTCCTCTTTCTCTCTCTCAGCCCAGCCCACAAATTAGCGAAGCTAGATAGCGAACTGATTCAAGCCATCCAGATGACGGTTTGGGATCTCGGCTTTAAGTTTCTCCCCTCCACTCGCTCGATCGCCGAATCGATCACCGAGGCAAAGAACGAGCCCATCTCACGAACAGCTCTCTTAGATTCCCGTTTCCTCACGGGCGATGAAGAGCTCTGCGCTTCATTCAAAGCGCGCTTTCGCAAAGAGTGCATCGAGAAGGATAAAGAAGCATTTTTCGAAGAGCGCAGTCTCGACATCAAAAGGCGGCATGCCAAGTGGTCGCACACCGTCTTTCTCCAAGAACCCAACATTAAGGAAAGCCCCGGCACCCTCCGCGACTATCACAATCTCGACTGGATTTTAGACACCGAGGCTGGAACGCGCTCCATGACCAAGCTCATCGGCAAGCGCATTCTGACAAGGATGGCTCGGCGAGAGTTGAAGGACGCCTTCTACTTCATGCACCGCGTGCGCAACGCCCTACACTATCATGATAAAGGGAACGACATCTTAACCCTCCGCTTCCAAGGTGTGCTCGCAAACGAGTTCGGATACCCCCAGCGCACCATCCTCCGAAGAATCGAAGTTTTCATGCGGGACTACTACACGCACGCACGTCACATTCACAATCACACCAAATCGGTTTTCGAAATCTTCGAGCTGCAGCATGGCGATGAGCCTAGCGGAATCCGCTTTCTTCCCTTCACGCGAAAGAAGCCCAAGACGATTCAACTCGACGATTATACCATCCGCCAAGGCCGCCTCTTCGCGAAGAGAAAGGATATTTTTGAGGAGAACCCCAATCGACTCATTCGACTTTTCGTCTACTGCCAGCAGCATCAGGTCAGCCCCTCTCCAGCACTTCGAAAACTGATCAAAGGAAACTGGACTCTTATCGACAAACATTTCCGCACCCGCGAAGAAAACCGGGAAGCCTTCCGCGAAATCTTACAGCACAAGGGACAGGTCGCAAAGACGCTCCGCCTCATGCATCGCTCAGGAGTTCTCGGCCGCTACCTCCCCGAGTTTGGAGCACTGGATTGCCTCGTGCAACACGAGTTCTTCCACCGCTACACTGCAGATGAACACACGCTGCGCTGCATCGACCAACTCGACAAACTTCTCGCGGAAGAAAACCCGAAGCACGGCCTCTATCTTGATCTCTTTCTCAAACATCAAGACCCCTACGCACTCTACGTTGCTCTCATTCTGCACGACACCGGGAGAGCCGAGAATGTTCGTGAACATATCGATGGTTCATCCATGCTCGCGGTGCGACTCTGCAAGCGTCTGAAGATCACGGGAGGACGCCGCTCTCTCATCATGTTCCTCGTCGACCACCACCTCACCCTGTGGCGCTTCGCGACGAAGAAGAACATCGACGACCCCGAGGTTATCGCAGAATTCGCAGGACTCATGAGAGATCGTCACCGCCTCGACACCCTTCTCCTTTTTACCTTTGCCGATTCAAACGGAACCAATGAAGAGGCGTGGTCGCCCTGGAAGGAAACCCTCATCCTCCAGCTTTACCGCAACACCCGCGAGTATCTCTCCGACTCGCCGAATGCAGGTAAGGAGGAACTGGCCGCAGAATTTAATGAGATCTACGAGGAGGTCAAATCAAGCCTTAAGGAAAAGTATCACCCCATTTTTGAAGAGCACTTCAAGCTCATGCCGAAGCGCTACTTCCGCTTCCGGAGCAGGCGCAGCATCAACAAGCACATCGTGGCTCTCTGGCAATTCATCGACCGCAGAAAACGGCGCCCCGACACCCCTTTCGAGTGCGCGGTGCAGTGGATTGAGCGGCCTAAGTTCGGTTACACCGAGTTGATCATCGCTGCCGAAGAAGCTCCCCTTCTTTTGGAAAAAATTTGCTGCACTTTAGCAGCACACGAGCTCAGCATTCTCTCGGCAGATATTTACACGCGGCCCGATGGCGTCGTGCTCGACCTCTTCCGAGTGTGCACGAAGGATCTCAAAGCGGAGGAAAGCCAAGATCGTCAGAAAGCTGCGGTAGAGACTCTCTACGCCATCAATGAAAGCGGTGGCTATGATGCTTCAAAATATCTCAAGAAGAAGGTCAACTACCTCAATCCAGAGACCGAGCAGATTGTAGAATTCCCAACACGGGCTTGGATCAGTAATGATCTCGACCCTCACTTCACCGTGATCGAACTTCAGGCCCTTGACCGGATTGGCCTTCTTCATGACGTCTTCAGAGCGGTCAATACTCATAATCTCAAGACGGTGCACTGTCGCATCTGCACCGAAAAAGGAGCGGCTCTCGATTCCATCTTTGTCAGCACCCATGATGGCAAAAAGCTGACGGATCAAGACGCGATTAAAAAACTAGAGGAAGAGCTCCGCACACTCATCAGCTGCTAACAGCTTTAGGATAAGAGGTGATTTTTTCTGAGGAAACGATAACCTCCACGCGTGGCTTCTCAACTCGCGCTTATCGTAAACGACTCTTGGCTTGAACCTGTCGCCCCCGTCATTGAGGGAAGACATCAGCGCTATTTAGACGCCCTCTCTGAGATCGAAAAGAATGCCGGATCGCTCAAAGAGCACGCCTTGGGTCATCATTACTTCGGACTCCATCTCAGTGATGACGAATGGACCCTCCGCGAATGGGCACCAGCCGCACGCTCGATTCACCTTGTGGGAGACTTTAATGATTGGAATTGCGAGAGCCATTCTCTCACACGTGATGAACATGGGGTGTGGTCGATCGCTCTCCCGGCCAAAATCCTCAGCCACGGGCAGAAGTATAAACTCTTCATTCATGGGGAAGATGGCTCGCACCGCTACCGCATTCCCGCCTACGCCAAGCGAGTGGAACAGAATCCCGAAAACAAGGAGTTCTCCACCCAAGTGTGGCAACCCGAAGAAACTTACAAGTGGAAGAATGAGTTCCGCTACGATGGCTCCCCCGTCCGAATCTACGAGGCTCACGTGGGGCTCGCGGGAGAAGAGACTTGCGTTCATTCATACCGTGAGTTCGCTGACCAAGTGCTCCCTCGAATCGCGAAACAGGGCTACAATATCATCCAGCTCATGGCCATCGCCGAGCATCCTTACTATGGCTCCTTCGGTTATCATGTCGCGAACTTCTTTGCCTCCTCCTCACGCTTTGGATCTCCCGAGGACCTGAAGCATCTCATCGATACCGCGCATGGGTTAGAGATCGCAATACTCATTGATGTCGTCCATTCACACTCGGTCAAAAATATCGAGGAAGGCCTGAACAATTTCGATGGTTCAGGCGGGCAATATTTTCACCAAGGTGAGAATGGCCAGCATCCTCAGTGGGATTCCAAGTGCTTTGACTATGGCCGCCCTGAGGTGCGCCAATTCCTCCTTTCCAACCTCCGCTATTGGCTAGAAGAATTCCACTTTGACGGCTTCCGCTTCGATGGCATCACCTCGATGCTCTACTGGCACCGAGGCACGGAGTCCTTTGGCAATCATCACTCCTACTTTGGTCCGGGAGTTGATGATGATGCCATTCTCTATCTGAAACTCGCCTCGAAGCTCATTCACGAACTGCGTCCCGATGCGATCGTCATCGCAGAGGACATGAGTGGGATGCCGGGACTTTGCCGCCCCATCGAAGAAGGCGGTCAGGGCTTCACTCACCGCCTGGCCATGGGCCTTCCTGACTACTGGATTAAGCTCCTGAAAACAACCGAGGACGAGCACTGGAACATGGAAGAAATCTGGGGCGTGCTCACCAATCGCAAGCACGACGAGGCAAACATCGCTTACGCCGAATCACACGACCAAGCGCTCGTAGGTGATAAGACTCTTGCCTTTCAACTGATGGACTCCGAGATGTATTGGAACATGGGACGCGAGACCGAGAGCGCGGGAGTCGACCGAGGCATCGCGCTGCATAAGATGATTCGCCTCATCACCCTCTCGTTCGGCGGAGAAGGATGGCTGAACTTTATCGGGAACGAATTTGGCCATCCCGAGTGGCTCGATTTCCCGCGAGAGGGCAATAACTGGTCCTACCACTACTGCCGCCGTCAGTGGTCACTCGTTGACAATCCTGAGCTTCGCTACGGCGACATGAACTCCTTCGATCAAGCACTTCAAGAATTCGCAGTCACCGAAGGTGTGCTCAGCGAGCGTCATATTGAGCTTCTCTATGTGCACAATGACTGGAAGATCCTCTTCGCGCGCCGAGGTGATCTCCTTTTGGCCTTCAACTTCAACCCCTACAAATCCTTCCCCGGCCTGGAGCTCCCTGTGCCCGAGAGCGGAGAGTATGAGATCATCTTCGATACCGATAGAGTGGATTTTGGCGGCCAGAAGCGCATTGATTCTCATCAAAGCTATCTCGCACATCACCATGCACTCCGGGTTTACCTTCCTTCTCGGACCGCGCTGGTCCTCAAGAAGAAGCCGACGCTCTAACTTCATCATCCACGGGTGCTTGGTCTTGCAAAAAAGGTCCCTCGCTTCATCTTCTCGACATGGCCGACGTCACTCGCGAAACCCTCATTAAGACGCTTGAGGAAATTGCCCTTCTTCTTGAACTCAAGGGCGAAAACCCCTTCAAGACCCGCGCCTATCGCAATGGCGCGGAGATCGTGCAAAATTTCGATGGCGACATCGTAGCCCGCGCTGCGGACAACGATATCAAAGGAATCAAAGGCATCGGCGATGCTCTTCAGCAAAAACTTCACGAGCTCGCATCGACAGGATCGCTAGGCTACTACGAAGACCTTCGCGCCGAGTTCCCGCCCACCCTTTTCGAACTCTTCGAGGTGCAAGGGCTCGGGCCAAAAAAAATCAAAGCGGTCTACGACCAACTCAACGTCGACTCCATTTCTACACTTAAAGTGGCCTGCGAAGATGGCTCCGTGGCATCTCTCAAAGGCTTCGGAGCAAAGACGGCCGAGAAAGTTCTCGCGGCCATTGCGAACCGTGAAAAATTCGCCGACCGCTTCCGCCTCGGTGACGTCGCTCCCCTCGCTGAAACCTTGTTAGAACGGCTCAAAGATCACCCTAAAGTAGACCGGGCCGCCATTGCCGGATCATACCGTCGCTCCAAGGAAACCCTGCACGACCTCGACTTTCTCGTCGCCACCACCGAGCCCGCTGAACTCACAAAATTCTTCACCGAGCTCCCCGAAGTGCACGAGGTCATCGTGCATGGTGACACGAAGACTTCGATCCGCTTAGAGAACGGACTGCAATGCGACCTCCGAGCCGTCTCGAATGCCCACTTTCCCTTTGCCCTGCAATATTTCAGCGGCAGCAAAGAACACAACGTAGCCCTCCGCTCGCTCGCGCTCAAGCAAGGTCTCTCGCTCAATGAATACGACTTCACCGGAGAAGGTGACATTCCTGAAGTCCATGAAGAAGGTGATATCTACCGTGCGCTTGGACTCACTTTCGTGCCTCCAGAACTGCGCGAGAATCGCGGTGAAATTGAAGCTGCAGATGCAGGAACCCTTCCTGAGTTAATCGAGAAAGAGAATCTCCGGGGCACCTTTCACAATCACACCACCGCATCCGACGGCCAGAACTCACTCCTCGAAATGGCGGAGGCTGCACAAGAACACGGCCTGCAGTATCTCGGGATCGCCGATCACTCCAAAGCCTCCTTCCAAGCCAATGGATTGAGTGAAGAAAGATTACAGTCCCAGATCGAAGAGATCCAGAAGTTGAATGAGAGCTTCGAAAACTTCGCCCTGCTTCCTGGGAGTGAGGTCGACATCTTAAAAGACGGTTCACTCGACTTCGATGACGCCCTTTTGAGTCAACTCGATTACTGTGTCGCATCCGTCCACAATGCCTTCACCCTCAGCGAGGATGACATGACCAAGCGCTTTATCCGCGCCATGGAGAACGAACACGTCACCATGATCGGACACCTCACCGGTCGACTCCTTTTGAAGCGTGATCCTTATGCCGTGAATATCGAAAAAATTATCGATTGCGCGGCCGAGACTCGAACCATCATCGAGCTCAACTGCAACCCGTGGAGACTCGACATGGACTGGCGCTGGTGGAAGCGCGCCCGTGATAAGAATGTCCTCTGCTCCATCAATCCTGATGCGCACAAGACAGAACAACTGCAATTCCTTGCCTACGGCGTGCGCCTTGCCCGCAAGGGATGGCTCCGCCGTGACGATGTCCTCAACACCCGCACTCTTGCAGAAATACAAGAGTGGCTCGCTCTCCCAAAATCGAAACGATGAAACTCGACCTGCAAGACCTCGGCTCGGGACTCGACTTCCAAGCGACTTGGGACCAGCAAGAAGCACTCGTAGCTCAGCGCCGCACAGGCAAGATCGGTGATACCTTTCTCCTCCTAGAACACGCCCCCGTCTTCACAATCGGGCGCACGCGTGATCAAAGCAGCTTGAGAGACCAGAGCCAACTCCCCCACCCGCTCGTGGAGATTAATCGCGGTGGTGAGGGAACCTATCACGGACCGGGACAACTCGTAGGCTACGCCATTTTAGACCTCGCCAACTACCACAAGGACCTCCACCGCCATCTCCGGAATCTGGAGGAAGCAATCATCGAAACAATTCATCATTTCGGAGTCCATGCGCAGCGCAGAGACGGCCTCACCGGGGTGTGGATAGAGGATCGAAAAATCGCCTCACTTGGCGTCGGCGTGCGCTCTTGGGTCACTCTTCATGGACTTGCGCTCAATGTGCAAAAGAAGTGCCTCCCCGCATTCCAAGCCATCACCCCCTGCGGGATTTCCGATGTCAGCATGACCAGCCTCGAGAGCGAGACCGGCACTGAGATTTCCATGGGCGAGGTTAAAAAAATCCTCGCTGAGGAATATCAACTCATCCTCGACCGGGAAGTCTTAGGAAAGACCGTTTCCGCTGGGACGATGAAAGGATGACTGATTCATCCCCGAGGCCCCCTCTTTATTTGGCGGACTCGCAAGAGCCGAACCAATCGACTGCCAGTGCCACTGAATAGGCACCTCAATGTCAGGATGAATACTATGCTGCACCGGGCAGCTCAGCGCGGCACTCTGAAGCACGCGCCTTTCTGGATGATCCTCAGGGATCGGCATGAAGATCTCAACCTTGAGCCGCTCAATGCGTCTCGGAAGATCCTCGGACATCTCTTTTTCAACGACGACACGCATCCCTCTAAGTTCAACCCCCTTGTGCTTCGCCGCGATACCCATGACAGTCGCCATGCAAGTGCCTAGGCCCGTAGCAACCAGATCAGTGGGAGAAAAGGACTCACCTCGACCATGGTTATCGGTGGGCGCATCAGTCTCCATTTTGCGCTGCGAGGGCATGTGTTTTGCGCCACAGCGCAGCTGGCCTTCGTAATCAATTCGTATTTCCACCATCGTCGTAAAATATTGTAAGGAGCTATTTCTGCTCTTGTTCGTCCTCTTTGGCAAGCACGACTCGAAAGCCATAAGTTTCCCCTCTGCTCATCGGGGCGATAAATTCACGATGGCGAAGCTCGAGATGCTGGCGATCAAAGCTCTTCCAGTCAGCATCGCGAACCACCCCATATTGATTCCCATCTTCACCACTCTTATAATTATCCGAAACCCATTCCTTGACGTTCCCGCCCATATCGAAAAGCCCCAACGCATTTGAACTAAATTTCCCCGCTGACGCCGCTTTTTCAAAACGATCAAAGTAAGCCTCAATCGTGCGCCTGACCGGCGTGTCTTCACTCCCACTCGCGGATTCATCAGAATAATTCCCTGAACCTTCAGGAGGAGGCCAAAAATCGACGCCCCACGGATAAATGTCGCCATTTTGTCGATCATTATCGCGCTGCTGAGGTTCATCAAATCGCTCGGTAAGCCCGACGGCAGCGGACCACTCTAAGTCGGTAAGAAGTCGGTAGCGATGCTGCGTCTGGATGCGCTCCTTATTCCGCTCAATATCCGTCAACCACTCACAAAATTTCACCGCCTCCTCACGGGTCATCCCGACCGCGGGATGATTGTTAGACTCTGTCATAAACTCTGGCCGTGCAACTGAGGGGTTCGCTTTTAAAAAGGCTCGATAATCCCTCGCACGTGTCTCCCAGATGCTGACCATGAGATCCTCACCCATTGGAGCCATTCTCATCCCGAGGCTATTTCGCCACACTCTCGCCTCAGACCCAAAGACCACCCCTCCCTCGTTTTCACGGAGAACACGAGAGACTTCCTGATGAGCCTTATCCGTGAGATTCACCTCTCCCGTCACCGCCTGATAACCCTCAAGTTCGATGGTGTAGCTCACGAGCCCGGGCGGCAAAATCCAATCCGAAATATTCGTCTCTCCAATCCACTCGCCATCGACATAAACCGATGCTCCCTCAGGGGTGCTAGCGAAAGAGAGTGTGGCATAAGGAATGACCTGCACCAGAAGCCGGAAAGGACGCAATCCTTCATCTCGCCATTTTTGACTCAGTTTTTTACCAGAGTAGTTCCGGGCGAACTCGGCACGCACCTCTCGGTTTTGTCCCAGAGTGATATTGGAATGCTCTGCCAGAAATCCAAGCTCGATACATTCCCCTCCCAACCACTCCGCATACTGCCTCGCCTCCTCCTCAGGGACCACTACGATCCGCACCGGAACTCCCGCCTCACTATGAGCGATCACTTGCGGCTTTCGCTTGATCCCCACCGCTTTGCGAAATTCCTCCCAGACTTCCTCCGTCACGAAGTGATCAGAAAGATGACCTTCCCCACGAGGCGAGTAGGTCATCCCTTCTGCATCAATCCAGGGCTCGTTCTCCCGAGGCGGTGCAAAAATTTTCATCGTCACAGGAATCAGCATCGATTGCGTCCCATCATCCGCCACCTCAAAGTCGACTTTTTCATCGCGATAACCCTGTCGCCTCAAGATCACTTGAAGTCGTTCACCCACGATCAAATCTTCCATTCGCACAGGAGTCGACCCCAGCCAATCACCTGATAAATCATAGGCATCGACGCCCCACAAGGTGGTCTCCTCATTGGACAAGCTACTAATCTTCGCCGTGACGTAGCGGATCGGGAGCGGAATGCGTCGGCCTTCAATCACTCTTTCCCCCCATGATTGCTGGAACCAGACTTGGCCAACGAAGAGCGCCAGCAGACTCAGAACAAACAAACTCACTCCCAGCAGAGGCGAGACCTTCTTTCGCTGCCTCTTACCCTTCTCCAAGCGAGCAAGTGCCTCGCTCAAATTTGAGGCTGTCGTAATATCCCGCTTCGCGATGCGTGGTTCGCAGATATCACAGATCAGACGATTGAGCCGAATCCACTTTTTGCGTTCCTTCTCAGGAGGCCCCTCATCCGGAAGCTCGGGAAATTGCAAGCGATCCATCCCAGTCGCCATCTCATAAAGAACCTTCCCCAGAGAATAGAGATCCGCTCCCGCTGACCCCGGCCCCTCAGGAGGCACAAAGCCTTCAGTTCCCACAAAAGTGCGTTGATCAACAGCTGCTACCAGCCCGATATCAGCGAGCTTAGGCACGCCATCGACGAAGATGACATTAGACGGCTT
>JALZWA010000247.1 GCA_023299815.1 Akkermansiaceae bacterium | reverse complement strand
CTCGGCGAGCCGGAAGAAGTCGGCGATGTCCGTGATGACATGCCCAGCGCACGCCGCGCCCTCGCCCGCACCGATGGACTCCTCGAAGGCTACCCCGATAGCGAGCCCGGCCTCATGCGCACCCTCTCGGTCTACGCGACGGTCTGCGACAGTCTCTTTTTAGGCAACAGCCTCCCCATCCGTGAGTGGAATGACTTCGCCCAGCGCGAGGTCCCCTACGTGAACGTCCGCGCGAATCGCGGGGCGAATGGGATCGATGGCCAGCTCTCGACCTGGCTTGGAGCCACCGCCGATGAAGAAGATGCCTGGGGCGTCTTCGGTGATCTCACCACCCTCTACGATCTCTCCTCGCCCGCCGTCTTTTCCCAAGTGAAGACCGCTGGTCGCGTGCTCGTCGTGATCAACAACAATGGCGGCGCCATTTTCGACCAACTCCCCCGCCTCAAGGGCATGACCGAGGAGCAGCGCGATGCCATCGTGCAGCCGCACACAGCCGACCTCTCCAAATGGGCCGAGATGTGGGGCATGAATCATTTAAAGGTGACCCAAGTGGAAGACTTCGACCTCTTGGAGGGCGCGGAAAGTCCTCTCCTCCTCGAAGTGGTGCCAGCGAAGGGGCAGAGCGATGCCTTTTGGGAAGCTTATCGGGGTTGATGAGCTTGGTTGAGGAAGGGGCCAACCACGAAACTTACGAAATGAACGAAACTTGGTAGTGGAACCAGTCTTCCGATTTCCATCGAAGAGAGCTCCCTTCCAGCAATCATCAACCAAGTTTCGTCAATTTCGTAAGTTTCGTGGTTGATCCATTCAAAGCCTTAGTTCTGCTCCGCAAAGCCTTTCACTTTCTCCATTGCCTTATTCCGTGAATGCGTCGAAGGTTCTCCCGAAGCGCAGGTCAGACTCTGCGCATTTTATTGATAAACTAATGAATTCATTCAAGCCGGGGGATCGGTCGATCTCCCAGATGTTGAAAGGCTGCGCAAGCAGCATCGCCCTCGTAGGAGCAGCCGGAGCAGCACTTGCTCTCTCCAGCTGTGGAAAAAAAGAAGAAGCCGCGGCATCCGATGCCGTTCTTCGTTTTTCAGCCATTCCTGACACCGACACCACCGCGCAAGCTGAGAAGTTCAAGCCGGTTGCGGACTACCTTGCCAAAGAGCTCGGGGTCAAAGTCGAGTTCGTCCCCTCCGCTAAGTATAGCGCTTCGGTAGAGAAGTTCTCCAATGGCGACATCCAGCTCGCTTGGTTCGGAGGCGTCTCCGGCGTGCAGGCTCGGAGAGCAGTCGACGGAGCAGAAGCCATCGCTTGCGGTGCTATCGACCCGAACTACAAGTCCTACTTCATCGCGAACAAGGCCACTGGTCTCGTCCAAGGAAACAACTTCCCTGAAGAAATCGCGAACTTCACCTTCACCTTCGGTAGCACTGGATCCACTTCCGGCCGCGTCATGCCCACCCACTTCATCACCGAAGCAAGTGGCAAGAGCCCCGAGGACTTCTTCACCAAAGGGCCCATCGGCTTCTCTGGCGCTCATGACAAAACCGCTCAGCAAGTTGCCGATGGCACCTTCGATGTCGGCGTCCTCAGCTACTCAGCCTACGACAAGTTCGTCGCTAAGAACCCAGAAGCCGCCGCTAAGATGCAGCTCATCTGGAAAACTCCAGGCTATGCTGACTACAACTTCACCGCGCACCCTGCGCTCGAGAAGCTCTTCGGCGAAGGCTTCACCGCCAAGCTCCAAGCAGCCCTCGTCAAGTGCGAGGACCCAGCAGTCCTAGATGCGCTTCGTCGCAAAAAGATCATCAAGATCGACAGCCCCGCCTTCGATAACATCGCTGAAGTGATGAAGGCCGTCGGCCTCGAATAAGCACTCGTGAGTCTTATCACAGTCAGCGACGCCTCACGGCGTTACGGCGCGACCTCGGCATTATCCGGGGTCTCGTTCTCTCTGGAACCCGGGGAAAAGGTCGCCATCATTGGCCCTTCCGGGAGTGGTAAGACCACGCTCATGCGTCTTCTTGGTCTCCAAGAAAAAGTGAGCGGCGGGACGATCGAAACCCTCGGCTGTGATCTCTCTCAAGGCTGTGGAAAAACGATTCGCGAGATCCGCTCTCGCATTGGCATGCTCCCGCAGGACCTCGGCCTCGTGCCGAACCTCCGGGTCATCCAAAACATCATCCTTGGTCGCAGCGGCACGCGGAGCACTCTCCGCACCGTCCGCGACCTCCTCTTTCCCTCCAAAGGCGACCGTGAAGACATCTTCGCCTCCCTGGAGCGGCTCGACATTGCCGAAAAAATGTATGACCGCGCCGACTCCCTCTCCGGCGGGCAGCGGCAGCGCGTCGCCCTGGCCCGCACTCTTTTTCAAGGCGCGGAAATCCTGCTCGCCGACGAACCCCTGAGCGCGGTCGATCCCGCTCGTGGCCGCGATGTTTTAAAGCTCCTCACCGAGCTCTGCGCCGACGCCGGCCTCACCCTCATCGTCTCCCTGCACCAGGTCGAACTGGCCCGCGAGTTCTTCCCCCGCATCATCGGGCTCAAGGAAGGGAAAGTCGCCTTTGACGGCTCGCCCACCGATGAAGAAATTGCCGACCTTTATTCCTCATGAAATCGGCAAGCGCGATGTTCTTTGGCCGACGGTGGCTCTTGCTCATCCTCGCCCTCGTCTTCGCTTGGACCGTCACCAAGCTCGGCACCAACATCGTCAACCTCTCCGACTCCGCCGATCCCTGGGCCTCCTCTGGTCGCTTTATCAGCGCTGCCTTTTCTCCCTCCTTCACGGATCAAAACACAAGCCTCCCAGAAGGTGCGACGCCCTTCTTAGAACGTGTCGGAGCTGACCTTATCCGGACTTTCCGCTACGCCATCATTGCGATGTCGATGGCCATTCCGCTCGGGCTCATCCTCGGCCTCTTCGCCTCCGAGCTCTGGCTTCCCTCCCACCGCCTGCGCCCTTTTTTCAATGCCTTCCGCTGGGGCCTGCGCATGATCCTCTCGCTCATCCGTGCGATCCACGAACTCATCTGGGCCTTCCTCTTCCTCGCCGCCGTGGGTGACTCGCCCCTCGCCGCCTGCCTCGCGCTCGCCCTCCCCGCCTCCGCCATTTTAGGAAAAGTCTTCTCGGAGCTCATCGATGAACAAAGCCGCTCCGCGCAAAAGGTCATCCGCGCCTCCGGAGGCAGCGGCGCACAGGGCTTCCTCGGCGCGATCTTCCCCGCCGCGCTGCCGGACATGATCAGCTACACCCTCTACCGCTTCGAGTGCTCGATCAGAGCCTCCGCCGTCCTGGGTTTCATCGGGATCGAGACCATCGGCCTCGGCATCAGCCGCTCATTTGAAAACCTCTACTTCGGCGAAGTCTGGACCCAGCTCTACATCCTCATCGGCCTCGTCATCTTGGTGGAAGCCACCGGAAATCTCGTCCGCAAGCGCCTCCGCGATGGCCGCTCACGCACAAAAGAAGCCACTGAGATCAAAGAAATCCAACTCCGCAAAACCCGCCCCAAGGACTCCCTCGTCCGCACGCTCGGGCTCGCCGGAGTGCTCGGTATTCTCGCCGCGTGGAACCTCGGCGACGTCCTCCTCAAGCCCCCCATTTTCGAAGGCCAGCGCGGCGAGCGCCTCTCCCGCTTCTTCGCCCACATCACTCCTGATCCCGTCGCCCCCGAATCATTCGTCCCCACCAGCGAAGAGCGCAGCGCCGCTTGGGAAGCAGGATCAGCCGACCTCCTCCCTTGGGTCGTGGGACTCTGGGAAGATCCCGGCAAGGAAGCCCTCATCAACACCATCGCGATGTCCCTCGCCGCCGTGATCCTCGCCGGAGTGGGCGCGATGCTTCTGCTCCCTTGGGGAATGCGCAGCTTAGCCTCGGTGCGACCTCTCGGCCTCGAAATGGAGGTCGGAAAAATCCGAGAACTCATCGGCCTCCTCGTGCGCGGCTTCTTCATCCTCACCCGTGCCATTCCTGAATATCTCCTCGCCTTCCTCCTCGTCGGAATTCTCGGGCCTAGCGCGTGGCCGCTCGTCATCGCGCTCGCCATTCATAACCTCGGCATCCTCGGCCGCCTCTGGGGAGAAGCCGCCGAGAACCAACTCCCCTCGCAGCCCAGACAAATCCTCACCGTCGGTGGCTCCCGCCTACAAGCTTTCCTGGGGGCCCTTCTCCCCATGTCGCTCAACCGCTTCCTCCTCTTCTTCTTCTACCGCTGGGAATCCTGCGTGCGGGAAGCCACCGTCCTAGGCATGCTCGGCGTCAGCTCGCTCGGCTACTACATCTCCCTCCGCCAAGCCTTCTTCCACTACGATCAGATCATCTTCTTCGCCCTGCTGGGTGCGGTTGCGGTGATCGCAG
>JALZWA010000246.1 GCA_023299815.1 Akkermansiaceae bacterium | reverse complement strand
GGAGAGAGGGGGGGACGCCGACGGTAAGAGTGGATGCGATGAGGGCAAGGTGTTTTGATTTCATAGAAAAATTTAAGATTCGTAAAGGTTGGAGGGAATGGTTGCTTTTAAGACTACAGA
This sequence comes from Akkermansiaceae bacterium, assembly GCA_023299815.1. Lineage (GTDB taxonomy): Bacteria > Verrucomicrobiota > Verrucomicrobiia > Verrucomicrobiales > Akkermansiaceae > SW10. The sequence goes on along the minus strand of JALZWA010000246.1, from coordinate 5,314 downwards.
GGGCAATCCGAAATCCGCAGTTTGGTAGCGATGTCTTAGATACGAGCATCACTAAGCGCCTGTTTCACGAAAGGAGATGATTATTTTTTAGGAATCCAGCGAATGGTTGCCGTTTCATTTTCGAGATCAACCTCCACTTCAGCATTTTGGAACGAACGCTTGTAGAGGTATCCATTTTTTGAGGCTGGAGCTTTGGGTGGGCCAAGAGGCTTACTGAGTTCCGGTTTTTGCTTCATCCAATCTTTATTTACGGATCCATCAACCCCGAATCCGTTGGTGAACATGAAGTAGCTGTGCTTTTCCGCAGAGATGAGAAAAAGGGCGAGGGCGTAGGTGAATCGATCTTGGGAGGGGGTTTTCTTCTGTCGAGCCTTTGGTTTTTCGGCATCCATGTCGGTATCGGCGTAGCCCTTTGATCCAATCGTGAAGGCGATGATCTTTCCGGAGCGTGCGGCTTTTTGAATGGCGTCGATTCCCTTTGCGACGTAGTCCTCGCGGCTCATTCCTGCGACGGCATGTTCAAATCCCTCAATGTAGGAGCCGTTGAAGTAGTCGAGATTCTCAAGGCCAGCCTCTTTGAAGCGTGCACGAATGAGGTTTGCGATAATTAACTCGTCTTTCCCGAGCGTCTGCGGGAGCTGAGCCATCATGCGGTGGTAGGCTTTTGCCACAGCTGCTTTCTTTTCCTCGCCGATTTGTCTGCGGAGGTATCCTTTTTCAAGGGCCTTGATATTACCGTCAACGAAGAGGCCATCGATGTGAGGAGAGGAGCAGACGGATTGGGCATTTTTCAGCCACCATGCTTCGACGGCTTTGTTCGAAAGATCGTATGCGGGAACGTGATTTCTGACGAGTTTGGTGTTCCCTGAATGGTCAGCGAGGAAGGGCGCTGTGATGCTCTTTAATTGTTTGTCAGTTTGGTAGCAGTCATAGTGAACGAGGATGTTCCGGTAGTAGAGAATTTTGGTATCTGGGTTGAGTTTTTTGACCGCTTGGGCTGCCATTTCGGTCCCGAGCTCGGTGCTGCCGAATTCTTTGGCTCCGGTGGTTTTCTCGAAGGTGATGAGGGGGAAGGTTGCGAGGTGGGCAATCTCTTCCGGAGTGAAGGCGGTGACCTTACGCACATGCATGTAGCGGGGAACGGTGTCCCAACTGAAGGCGGGCATCGCTTCGGGCTTCGCAGATGCGGTCGAGACAATCAGGGCGAAAAACACGGTGAACTTAGGGAAGGGGATACGAGATTTCATGGTGATTTTTCGAGAGCGATACATAGAGAAAGGCCCGATTGTTTCAAGTTGGACCTTTGGGTGAAGTTGAGACTTCAATTCAGTCTCTGTCCAGAGAGTGAACCAATCGGCGGCCCCCCAGTTTCTTTCGGAGAGAATGAGGTGAGTCTGAGGACGCCGATGAGGGCGAAGGAGTCTTATTTGGTGGTTTTGATTTTGTAGGTTTTGATCAGGTGGCTGATCATTTGCGAAAGTTCTTCATCGGTGAGGGGGCGCTCGTAGATGAGGAGGCGGGAGATTTCGCCGTGGAAGGATTCTTTGCCGGGATGGTCGGTGGCATCGCGTTCTTGTCCGACGGCCATTTTGGAGGGGTTGGCCTTGGGGTTGACGGGGACTGTTTTTTTGTCGGCGGGAGTGGCGGTGTTGATGAAGAGTTCAAGATCGACCGTCTTTTCTCCGGAGCCCATTCGGCCCATGACGAGGTAGTAGCGATTTTCGGCGAGGGGCTCTTTTGTGATGACGCAGGGGTTGAGCTTCTTGTGCCAAAGCTCTGTTTTTTTTGATTTTTCTTTGGTTGGGAAGCCGTTTCGGGAGCCCATCCAGACGCGGTTGTCGTCCATTAAGTTTGCCCAAAATCCGTCGTAGGGGGCGCTATTGCGGAGGTTGCCGAAGAAGGAATTTACGTCCTTTTTGCCGACGTTTTGTTTGTAAACGGACATGACGGAAAACCAGGTGTAGCCGCTTCCGGTGACGAGGTGGTCGAAGGCGTCTTCATCCATGTTGATGAGTTCTTGCTCTTCGAAGACGAGGGTGTTGTGTCCTCCGATCTCGGCGACTTTGGTTTTGAGAGTGGGGCGACCGGAGCCGGCTTTCTTTCGCCCTTCGTCTTGTTTGACGAAGACATCGGCGGCGTTGCCTTTGATTTGGTTGTGCCAGGATTTGACGCGATTTGTGTCTTCGAGGTTTACACCTTGGTTGGCATTGAGGTCCAGGAGGAGGCCTTTGCTGACAGGGAGAGGTGATGTTTCTTCATCTGCAAAGACGACAGAGGAGACGAGGACGAGCGGGAGATAGAGGAGAGATTTCATTGTTTTTTTGTTGTTTTGATTTTTGGTTTTGCAACCTGTTTGGGTGCTTCGTCAAAGAAGCTGGCATTTTTTCCGATGCGGTCGTGGTCGCCGATATTACTGCGGGATCATTCGGCAGGCTTGAGTAGTTCAGCAAGCTTTTCGGGATTCTTTTTCGAGAGGTCGGTGGTTTCTCCGATGTCGTCTTTAAGGTTAAAGAGTTGGTGCGAGGCCAGTGGTTTGGAGTCTGATTTTTAGGAGTCATTCATTCGTTAGTTTCTATTCTTCACGCTTTGTTTCTAGGCTCAGGATGTAATCCACCATCGCGTTCGATATGACAGGATAGGCAAGGAGTCTCGTAATGTTGTTTGCTGATCTCTTGGTTGGTGAGCTGGATGGTGTCTCCTTGTCCGGCGGCTTTCCCTCCATGTTTCCGGTGGAGAGTATACCAAAATTCTTTGGTATAGAGAAGAGGGTGGCTTTGCTTCCAGTCTCATCAAGCTTCATGCTCTGATGTTTTAGCTTAATGGTTCCCTGATTACTGCCACCGTATTGAGAGGTGGGGAAGTAGGTCCACTGGGTGATTTGGATCTTAGCCAATGCGATACTTGATTTTGGAATTGGCTTGAGAAATTCAAGTTCGAATCCTCCTTCGATAACACGAACGGCGAGGATTTCGTTGTAGTCGGCTGGGACTTCTTTCTGAGATTTAACCCGCAGACGCTGAATTCCGAAATTAGTCTGATTGTAGGTCCAGAGATTTCCGGCTCCGATTTGGCCGATGTAGAAATTGCCATCTAGTCCTTTCTCGATCCGATTGGGGTCTGCGGTGAAGCCACCTTTGCCTCTCTTATTGGCGGGACTGCCGGAGTGCTTGAAGACGACGCTTTGCCAGACGCCATCAACTTCTTCAGGGAGCTCGCAAAGGAGGAGCTGTCCGTTGTAGGGTGCAAGGATCCTTTCCTCCTCTCGGAGGACGATGGGTTGAGCGGGAGATCGTGCGACGTCCCCCTGGGGTAGATAGATTGTTGAGGGGGGCTGCGGACTTGAACTTCGGAGTTTTTAAAAGGTCTGCGCCGCCGCTATTCCCTTGGAACTGTGGGGCTGCGTGGGCGGTCGAGAGGTCATTGGTCACACTGTTGACCGCTCAAGTGCCAGAGATGTCTGTAGGTCAATCCCGAGCCCATTGACTTGTTGCTCTGGTGTCGAATTTATTTGCACACCCGTTCCTCCGGTCGCGGTGGTCTCCACGAGACCAATGTAAGATCGGCTAGTGTTAGAGGTTGCTGATGTTGCGCGACCGAAATCATTGACGACGAAAGCCGCAGAAGCTGGGAGCTGCGCAGCGGATGATGAGGCGTTGCATGTTGACTTCCGTGATCTTGGCTAGATTTAATTTCATACCAAGGGTTCAGCACGATATTCCACCTGTTGATGCTTGTTGGAAAGAGCTGATAAGTCCGTCAATAGGGGGCTAATTACTTACAGCGCTGGGCCAAGGGAGAGGCGCAGTAAGTTAGGGGGTATGGCATTTTTCGGTTTGGTTTAATTTTTGACAGGAGCGCAGCGCTGGCCGTCTAGATAGCTTTTTAAGAGCTTGCTCATTGCGGTGACTTTGTCGGGGTGCTGGTCGTAGATGTTCTTCGATTGGCGAGGGTCTTCCTTCAGATTGAAGAGGAGGCCGGGGCTGTCTTTGGGATAGGTTTTGAGGCCGAAGTGCTGGAGGTAGTCTTTCTTCTCTGGTTGTCCTGCGCCGGATGAGGTGTTGAGGTAGACCCAGTCCCCTTGGCGGAGGGCATATTGGCCTTTGTTGGTGTTTTGGACGGTGGCGGTGCGGAGGGGGGGTGAGTAATCTTTGCCGGTGAGGACGGGGAGGAGGTTGTAGCTATCGATACCCTCTTTGTTGTTGAGTTTGTAGCCGGTGATCTCGGCAAAGGTGGCTGCGAAATCGACTTGGCTGACGACTTCAGCCGAGCGGGAACCGGCTTCGGTTTTTCCGGGCCAGCTGACGATGAAGGGGACGCGGTGGCCGCCTTCGTAGATGTCTCTTTTGAGGCCACGGAATTTCCCGGAGCTCCAGTGGTCGAATTTCTGGAGTCGGTCAAAGCCGAGGTTTTCCGCTCCGTTGTCGGCGGTGAAGATGACGATGGTGTTTTCGGCGAGGCCGTTCTTTTTAAGAGCGTCGAGGACCTTTCCGACCATGGTATCGGTCTCAATCATGAAGTCGCCGTAGAAGCCGGCTTGGGATTTTCCGTGGAATTCCTTATTCGGGACGATGGGGTAGTGGGGGGAGTTGAAAGCGAGGTAGGCGAAGAAGGGCTGGTCGGGCTTTTGCTCGCCGATCCACTCTACGGTTTTTTGAGTGATGGTGGGGAGGATCTCGGAGGGATTCCAGCTCTCGGCCATAGGTCCGGCGCGGAAGCTGCCGCCTCCGGCGAGGGGCTTGGACTTGATGACGGGCTTGGTGGGGGTGGTGAGGAAGCGATCATTCTCGATCCAGCAGTAGGGTGGGAAGTTGATGGTGCCATCGCCGAAGTAGCGGTCGAAGCCTTGGTCGAGGGGGCCGCCGGGGAAGGGTTTGGTCCAATCGTAGGCGTCGGCTTTGGTTGATTTTTTGTTTTCGACGCCGGGTTTACGAATGGCGTCCCAGTTCCAGCCGAGATGCCATTTTCCGAAGCAGCCGGTGCGGTAGCCTTGCTTCTTGAGCATCTTGGCGATGGTGAAGTCATCGGGCTCGAAAACTGATTTACCAAAGCCGCCGACGATGCCGTGGAAGCGACGCCAGTGGTGCTGGCCTGTGAGGAGGGCGAAACGGCTGGGGGTGCAGATTCCGGAGGAGCTGTGGCCATCGGAAAAGGTCATGCCTTGAGCGGCGAGGCGGTCGATGTTGGGGGTTTGAATCTTGGCCTCGGGGTTGCCGTAGGAGACATCGGCGACGCCCATATCATCGGCGTAGAGAATGACTATGTTTGGGTGACCTTCGGCCGCAAATCCAAAATTCGAAAGGAGGAGGAATCCTAA
>JALZWA010000245.1 GCA_023299815.1 Akkermansiaceae bacterium | reverse complement strand
GGCAGCTGAGGGAGACTTGGGAGACGGGGAAGGCGGTGTATTTTTCAATGATCCAGTTGAGGAAGGCTGCGGAGGCAGCACCGCCGGTGACGGCATTGGACTTTTTCGGGGACTCGGGTAGGGCTTTAGCCCAAGCGGATTCGGGGAGTTCCTTGGAGCGGATGATGGTGGTGAGGCCTGAGGAGAACCAGCTGGGGTGCTCGGGTGCGTAGGCTTGGAGGTGGGCGCAGAGGTGGGCGATGAATGTGTCATCGATTTCTTCGGGGGATTTTTTTGCGAAGTCCTTGGTGGAGAAGGTGAGGGTGCCATCGCGGAGTGAGGTTTCTTTTCCAAAAGTGATGCTGAGGGTGTCTGGGGTGCCGGGCTTGTCGTAGACGCCTAAGAAATTACAAGCGCGCGGCCAGAGGGAGAAGTAGCGGGCGCGGATCATGCTGACCTTTTCGCGGAATTCGGGGTTCTCGGAAAAGTCGCTGTGGAAGGTGATTTCTGCGGTCTCTTCTTCGCCGAGCTTGATGGTGCGGGTCTCGCTGAGCTTCGCGGGGAGGAGGGGCTCGGAGAGGATGATCTCGTGGATGATGAGCGCTTCTTCTTGAGGGCCGGTGGCGCGGATGCGGAGGGCGCGGGTGCCGGTGGGGGCGTTGACGGTGGCGAGGCCATCGAAGAACTCGGTGAGGGCATCCCAGGTCTTACCATCGGGCGAGACCTCGAGCACGCCATCGGCGAGGGCGGCGCCATCATCTGAAGCGTCGCCTCCGGTGGCGACCTCGATCTCGCCGCTGATGGGGTGGGGGAAGGTGAGGGTGATGTGGTCGTCTTCCTTGAGGGCGCGGTCTGACCAGAAGATGGTCTCTTTTTTTCCATCAAAGAGGAGCTCAGGCCAGTGCTCAAGGTAGTGACCGAGGCTGGTGGTGATGGCGGTGCCGTGAAGGGCGGCGCGGACGGGGCGCTCGTAGATCTTACCCGTGGTGATGCTGCGCTTTGCGAGGAGGGTGAGAAGAGGGGGGAGGCGGTCGGAGAAGGATTCGTAGGAGCGCTTTTCTTCAGGGGTCCAGTGGAGTTCGCTGACGGCCATAAGGCGAGGGAAGGCCATGTAGTAGACCTTTCGGATGTCGTGCATGTAAGCGGTGGGTAAGGTGGCGATGGCGGGCTGCGCTTGGTAGACGTCACGGAGGGTGAGGAGTCCACCAGCGGCCTCTCCTTTTTCGGTCACTTCTTTGAGTTCTAAGGTTTCGGGGCGTTGGTATTGGTCAAAGCGGAAGGTGGCTTGGGCGGATTCGAGGCGGGGGGTGCGCTCGAGCTTCTCGATGGTGGCGCTGGCGCGGGTGAGGAAGTGGTCCCAGAGGGCGGCTTCGTCCTTGAGGGAATTTTTCTTGATGTAGGCTTGGGCGGCGGCAGAATTTTTCCACTCTTCGAGGGAGGGCTGGTGGTCGTTGAGGGCGATGGTTCCGGCGGGGAAAAGCGCGGCAACCTCGGTGAGGATGGTATCGATAAAGGTGAAGGTCTCTTCCTTGGGCGCGAGGAGGTGAAGGGAATCTGCCCAGTCTGTGCTGACAGTGGGAGGATCTCCACCGAGGTCGCTATTTCCAAATTCGGGGTAGGCGGCGAGGACGGCGGAAACATGAGAGGGTAGCGAGATGACAGGGACGAGCTCGATGTGGCGGGCTTGGGCGTGGGCGACGAGTTCGCGAATGATTTTCTGGGAGTAGAAGCCGCTGTATTCCTCGCCATCGGAGCCGAAGCGGTCTCCGTAGGGCGGGGTGGAGGCCCGGGTGGCGCCGATGGTGGTGAGCTTGGGGTATTTGAGAGATTCGAGACGCCAGCCTTGGTCGTCATTGAGGACGAGGCTGAGGCGGTTGAACTTGAGAAGGGCGAGAAGGTCGATGAATTCCTTAATGTTGCTATTCGGCATGATGCTGCGGGCGACATCAAGCTGGACCTCGCGAGGAGTGGAGGTTTGGCGGTCCTTGATCAGGCAGCAGGGCATTTCCAGGAAGCCGTCGACCCTTTCGGGTGGGATGAGCTGGAGAAAGGTTTGAATGCCATGGAAGACCGCCTTGGCATCGTGGCCAGAAATGGTGGCTCCGCGGGGTGTCACGAGGATCTCATGGGCACCTTCTTTAAGCTCGGGGTTCGTTTTTAATAGAACTGAGCCCGGAATTTCGCCCCGAAAATTGAGTGGCATGAAGCGGTGACGGAAGCCAGTGACGTGTCCGATTCCTGTAAGAAGGTAGTCTGCCTGAGCTCTGAGCTCGGGAGCGGAGCGCGCTGCGGTCTGCGCATTGATTGAGAGGGTGCCTTCGTGCTTGGTCACCTCATGAGGCTGAGGAATGACAGTGAGAGGCGCAGCGGTGGCAAGAGACGCAAGAGCAAGCAAACAGGCGAAAATCTTCATAGAGGTAAAATGACGCTTCTTTTTGCTCTAAGCAAGCGATGAGCGAAAGGACTTCCTATTCAGTCCCGTATCCACCAACACTCACCTCAGAAGTCATGAAACGATTCCTCCTTCTTCTCCTCTCCCCCGCGCTTCTTCAGGCGAAGCTGAAGCTTCCTGCCATTTTCTCGGATGGAGCCGTCTTGCAGCAAGAAACTGGCGCCAAAATCTGGGGTTGGTCTGATGCCGGCAGCACCATCACAGCGAGCTTCGACGGGAAAAATCTCACCACTCAAACCGCTCCCGATGGCTCTTGGGCGGTCACTTTTTCCGGCCTGAAGGCCAATGCCGGCGGCCAAGACCTCAAGATTAGCAACGGCACAGATCACCTTGTTCTCAATGATGTCCTCGTTGGTGAAGTCTGGCTCGCCTCTGGCCAGTCGAACATGGAGTGGCGCGTCTCAAATAGCGATGGCGCGAAGGGAGAGATCGCCAGTGCCAAGGACCCTCTTCTCCGCGTCTTCGTCTCTCAGAATGTCGCCACCGCCACTCCTCAGAAAGACTGGTCTGGTGGTTGGAAGGCCACCCAGCCCGACAACACCGGCAGCTTCACCGCCGTCGGCTACTACTTTGGAAAAAGAATCCGTGAAGAAGTCGGTGTTCCTGTAGGAATTATCGAGTGCGCTTGGGGCGGAAAGCCTGTCGAAGCCTTCATCAGCGATTCAGCCCTCAAAGCCCTGCCCGAGTCCAAGGGCTTGATCGAAAAGAAGGCTAAAGCCATTGCCGCTTGGAATCCCGAGGCTGCCAATGTGCGCTTCGAAAAACAAAAAGAGGAATATCGCGTGAAGCTCGAAGCTTGGAAAAAGGAAAAGAAAGGGAAGCAACCGCGTGGCCCTCGAAAGCCTCAAGACCCCGGCGTCAATCCCGGCATGCACTCCACCATTTTCAATGGCATGATCGCCCCCATCGTAGGCTACGGAGCTCGTGGTGCACTCTGGTATCAGGGTGAATCGAATGCGAACGGCGGCAGCGCCCGCCACTACGAAGAACTCCTCGGCTGCATGGTCCAGGACTGGCGCACCCGCTGGGGGAGCGACCTCGCCTTCTACTACGTCCAACTTGCGAACTACCGTCAGCCCACCACCAAGCCTGGTATCGAGGATGACTGGGTCGTCGTCCAAGACGAGATGCGCCGTGCGCTCAAATCTATCCCTCACTCCGGAATGGCCATTATCAACGACATCGGCGCTGCCAATGACATCCACCCACGGAATAAAAAAGACGTCGGCGGCCGCCTCGCCCGCTGGGCCCTCGCCAAAGACTACGGAAAAATGGTTCTCAACATCTCCGGACCGCTCTACAGGGGAGCTGAGGCAAAAGGCAACAAAATGATCCTCTCCTTCGATCACGACAAAGGCCTTCAGGCCAGAAATGGCGGCCCTCTCAAGCGCTTCGAGATCGCCGGTGAAGACGGCTCCTGGCAGTGGGCGCAAGCCAAGCTTCAGGATGGAAGAGTCATCGTCTGGCACGACCAGATCGAAGCGCCAGCTAAAGTCCGCTACGCCTGGGCTTCTAACCCAGAGGGCGCGAACCTCGTTAATGGAGAGGGCCTTCCCGCCAGCTGCTTCACGACAGAGTAAAAGTTACTTTAGCTGCGAAAACTGCAACTCAGCGTTCTTTCTGGAGTTCTATCCTCCATGAGAACGCTTTTTTTATCTCTCTCACTCGCCATCCTCTCCCACGCTCAGGGCCCACGCCCCACTGATATTGGAGAATCCGATCTCCCCCTCGGCGATCCTGGCATCGCTTGGTATCCCGAGCTCGCCCAAGGCCTTGCCGAAGCCGAGCGTGCGAACAAGCCGATCCTCTTCATGGCAGTCGCCTCCCAGTGCGGTGGTATTTCTGGCGTCTTCTGACCCGGCTACACCCACACGCAGAACCGTGAGTTCAGTGACAAAAAAATCATCGCAGCCACCCGCAAGTTCGTCTGCATCCGCATCGACTCCTACGGCTCGGAAGAGAACCAGAAAATCGTCCGCTCCTACCTCCGCGGTAGCTTTGCAAATACCGCCTTCTGCATCCTCGCTCCTGATGGCAAAGAGCGTCTCACCCGCAGTGGGCGCGGACCTCATCATGCCTTCGGTCGTGGAGCAGACCTCGCCATCGAGCTTGATAAAATCTCTGCAGAATACCGCGCTAAGAAAACGAAAAATCCAGCTCCCATGCCTGATTTCGGCACCTTCCGCATGGCACTCAATATCGCCTCCGGAGACCAGCGCGTCCTTGTCCTGCAAGCCGGCGAGAATGAAAAAGCGACCGAGAATCTTTCCGCCCTCGCCTCCTCAGGTCCCCTCATTGGCCGTTTCCACTACGACCTCGAAAAAGAAGCCAGTAAGTGGAGTGAAGTCATCACCGGTGAGAAATCCACCAAAGGAATCCTCCTCATCAACCCCAGCGAATTCGGCCAAAAAGGCAGCGTCATTTCCCAGCTCCCTCTCAATGCCAGCCGCTCAGAAATTGCCAAAGCGATGCAGGAAGCCAATGCCACCTTCATCAAAATCACCGAAAAGAAAACCTACTCCGAGCACGTTAAGGCCGGACGCCGCGCCGGCATTCACTTCGAGATGCCCGTAGAATTCGGCGAAGACCGAGATGGCGATGGCGTCATCGACAAGAAGCCAGGCAGGGGCCGGAGGAAGTAAAGCGTAGGACGGCCATCTTGGCTGTCTTCTCCGCCCTCAACCACGTTCGAAACAGGCAAAGGGTTCTTCTACTCTAAATATCTTCGCCTGCTTGCGGGCAGGGAAGACAGCCAAGATGGCCGTCCTACAAACTGGAGATCCTCGCCTTCATCATTGAACATTTCCCTCTGCCTCGTCATCCTCCCCTCATGAGCGACGAGGCAGAGCAATTGCGCTACGGCATGGCCGGTGAGGATACCCGCAGCACCGAAGAAAAGCTCACCAAGTATCGTGGCCAAGTCGGCTGGGATTATCTCGAGCCTCACTACAAGAGCGACTCGCTCTACTTTCTCGATCCGAGCCTCAAGCTCGAAGCGGTCGGTGCCGCCATCACCGCTGATGATAAAGCCGCCGTCGAGGGCTGGCTCAAGGCGGGTGATCTTGTGAAAATCGAAGCTCTCCACGCCGTCCAGTGGGAGGGGAGCGAGCAGCTCTTCGAGGCGCTCGTGGTCTCGCCCTTTGTCCTCTGTCAGCTTGTCTCTTAGCGCTCGTAGATGAACTCGACTTTAAATAAGTAGGAGGTGAGTAGAATGAGATCTTTCAGGATCTTATTCTTTTGATCGTGGAGAAACGTCACCTTTACGAAAAAAAAGCCCCCGTGACGAATCGCGAAGGTTTTTTCATGGGTTGCGTGCGATTTTTGCTAGCGACTCTATCGCTGGTTACGACGTGTAAGGAGGCCGGTGTTTTTGGGAGGAGTTTCAGGAAAAGTGAAATTTTTCTTCAGAAGAGAGATCGAGCGATTACGGAAAGGGAGTGATGGGGTTTGCGGAGCTTGAGCTCATAGCCTTTAGCGGTTGGCTTTTAGTTCCTTGGTTGAGGGGGTTTAGAGCCGAGGCTGACTGGCCATTTTTGCCTAGTTTGTCCGCGTGATGAGATCGAGGCAGGCCTTTGAGTTCGCTTCGATGAGTTCCACGAGTTCATCGATCACCGGGTGGGTGAGGTCTTGGGCATGGAGGTGATGGGCAGATTTTACGAGCGCGGCGGGTATCCGCTCTCCCATGGAGGCGATGCGCAGGATTCCTTCGTTGCCACCGGAGAGGTGGGTTCTGAGAAGGTCAGCAAGTTTGCGTGGCGGGCGATCCGTCCAACCAAGTGGCCTTCGTGAATGACTGACAGTTCCTCGATCATCGTTCCTTTGTGATGAGGCAAGATCGTTCATCATGGCATCCAAGGCGCGATTTTTAGCGGATGGGGCGCGTCTCGGCGAGCTTGGCCTGGCTCCAGCCAAGGGTCTTGCGCTGCTGGCGGATGAGGGTCCCGATGTCGTCGCTGGTAATGGCTTGCATGCACTTAAGTTAAAAGTGTCGCCGTTCGTCGTTAAGTGATTAAATGTCGCCGAACGACGACATTTTAGAGACCCGCCTTCTCAAGATTGAGTTCGAGTTCGAGGAGGTCCCAAGCGAGGATTCGGTAATCTTCGGTGATGGCGATGAGTCGAAAGGTTTCTTCGAGGAAAAGGATCTGGATGATCTTGGGGCGGCCGGGTGGGGTGAGCTTGAACTCGAAAAGACCGGTGAGTTGGATGGTAGAATCGGGGAGGGCTTGGGCGGTTTGGGTGCCGTTGCAAGCGGTGATTTGAAGTGGATTGGAGGAGGGACTTAAGTTGGTGGGTGTGCCTTGGTTGAAGTTTCCTTGGGGCCAGAGTTGGTGGGAGCGGTTGTCGTCTTCATCGCGGATTTCGGTAAGCCAGTCTCCGTTGGGAAGGATGTCGAGAATAGTGGACCCGGGGAGTCGGGGGACTTTTTCGACGGTGTAGCGGTCATCGTCTTCATCTTCTCGAAGAGTAATTTTTTCGAGGCCCCCGGGAATTTGGACGATAAAGGAGATGGAGTCGGGGAGCCACCAGGCTTGGGTGCGGGCGTCGATGCGTTGGTTTTCGACAGCATGAGAGATTCTTCGATAACCAAGGTCTAGATTCCATATTTCTACACCGGCGGTAGTGGTTGTGAGGAGGAGTTTTTGGTTGGAAGAGCGGCGTGCTCCAAAGGTGGTGGAGGACGTCTGTGAGAAGATGTGGCCACGCCATTCATTGAGGCCGATGGAGGGTTGGATTTCCCAGGCGGACGAGGTGGAGGGTTGGAGAATGGTTTGTGAGTCGAAGGAGGTGATGGCTTTGGTGGAAGCGTCGAGGCGAGCGATGAGCTTTCCGGATGAGGGATTGATGAGGGAAAGGGTGGAGTCATCACCGATGACTGCGAGAAATGGACAGATGTGGTTGAGGGCAAGATGAAGCGGCCAACCGGAGGTGGGATGAGTGGAGAGTTCTTCTCCGGTTTCAGAGGAAAAGATAGTGACTTGTTTGGCTTCGCCAAGGGAGGCTGCGATGAAAAGAGCGCCTGGACTGAAGGCAGGGGGACATCGCATGGGCTGGCCTTTCTTTTCCCAAATTATTTTTTGCAAGGTGAGGTCTAAGAGGGCGATTCCATTAGGGCCTCCGAGGATGACTTGGTCGCCTGAGGAGGAGGCTGTGAGAAAGCGAATGGGAGAGGGGAAAGGGATGATTTTTTCTTGGCCGTTTTTAATGACGGTAAGGCCCTTGAGGGTTCCGGCGTGGATAAGGTTGGGAGTGTCGCCAAGGAAGTCAGTAACGACAATTTGGCCATTGGCGGGGAGCCATTGGCGGGTGATTTTTTGTGACTCTAGATCCCAGAGGATGAGCTTGCCAGACTGGTGGGAGGCGAGGGCGAGTGGTTGGGAGGGGTGGTTAAAAATTGAGCTGTGTGGGTCGTCAGGGGGAGAGGTAGGTTGCCAGGGTGGCGTTTCGTTTTCGAGCTGGATGGAGACAACGTCGGTTTGGGAAAGGGTAGCGATGGCTTCGTCTCGAATGAGGGGAGAGGGTGAAATCTCATGCGCTTGGCGGAGGAGATCTAAGACCTCTTCGCGGTGGCCGGGGGCAGCGAGGATTCGCTCAGCGCGGGCTTGGTCAACAAGGGAGGCGTGGAGGCGGGTTTGGGATTTTTGGTAGCTCTGGCTCAGGAGGATGCCTCCGGTGATGGCGGTGAGGATGAGGGCGGCGGCGAGACCTGCGGGGAGGGGGTGCCTTTTCGCCCAGCGCCAGATGCGGGGGAGAAGTGGGATGGGGCGGGCTTGGATGGGGTGGCCTTCTTGCCAGCGGTGGAGGTCTTCTGAGAGGGAGTGGACGGAGGGGTAGCGATCTTCGGGAGATTTTGAGAGGGATTTTAGGCAGATGATGTTGAGGTCGAGCGGGACCTTTTTGGCCAGTGGGGGCACGGGGTCGTCTGCGATGGAGCGGAGGAGGGTGGGGATGTTTTCGTGATCTGGGTGGGGGCGTTTGGCCCCGAGCATTTCGTAGAGGACGGCGGCGAGGGAGTAGAGGTCGCCGGAGGTGGTTGCTTCACTCGTGCTGCCGCCTGCGATCTCGGGTGGCATGTAAAAGGGGGTGCCGACGAAGGCCTCGGTCTTGGTGAGGGAGGGGTCGGTGGAGGCGAGAAGTTTGGCGACGCCGAAGTCTGCGACGTAGATGCGGTCCTGCTCGTCGAAGAGGAAGTTTCCGGGTTTGAGGTCGCGGTGGAGGACGCCGTGCTGGTGGGCGTGGTGGAGGGCTGAGGCGATGGCGCGGGTCCAGGTGACGGCTTGCTTGGGCGGGATGGGGTCACTTTTGAGCCGCTCGGCTAGGGAGCCTCCGGCGGCGAGCTTCATGGAGAAGAAGGGGAGGCCGTCTGCTTCTCCGACTTCATAAATGGGTAGGATGCCGGGGTGATCGAGCGCGGCCATGGCGCGGGCTTCGGTCTGGAAGCGCTCGTGCATGTCGGGGTCGGAGCCGAACTTGGGGAGGAGGACTTTGAGGGCGACTTCGCGCTCGGGATTGAGCTGGCGTGCGTGGTAGATGGAGCCCATGCCGCCGCGGCCGAGCTCGCCTAGGATTTCGTAGCCATCGATGTGGAAGCCATCTGGCTGGAGGGCGTCATCGAAGGCGGCCCAAAGATCTGACGGGGAGTTGCTCAAAGTTCGGTGGCTCCTTTCTCAAGTGCGGAGCGGAGGTGAGCCAGTTCTTCATCGACTTCATGAGGGGCCTCGACGGTCTGGCCGACCTCGGCACGGAGGGATTCGCGGAATCGTTTCCGGAGGCGGAAGACTTCGGTTTTAGCTCCTCCTTCAGAAAGGCGGAGTTGCTCGCCGAGTTCGATGTAGGTGGGAGGGGTGTGCTTGCCGGGGAGAAATTTGCGGAGCGCTTCCCAGCCTTCTTTGCCGCGGTGCTCGATGGTGTCTTTCTTGATGGCGGTGAAGACTTTTTCAAAAATGGTCTCGGCCCAGGCGCGGTCGAAGTAGCTGTCATCGGATCCGGTGGCGGCGATGTCATCGGTGAGTTCGGTGCGCTGGAGATGGCCGCCTTTTTTCTGAGCCATGGTGCGCTTGACGTCATCGGCTAGGAAGTAGCGGAGGGAGCCTAGGATGAAGGTGCGGAAGCGGCCCTTGGCGGGATCGGCCTTTTTAAAGAAGCCTTTTTCCATGAGCTGGAGGAAGAAGTCTTGGGTGAGATCTTCGATCCGTTCTGAGGGGGCGCCGCGCGAGCGGATGTAGTCTGAGACGGGTTTCCAGTAGTTCTTACAGAGTGAGTTGAGGGCATCACGCTCCTTATTTCCACCATTGAGAGTGGCGGCGGCGATGATGGTCCAGCTGGTCGAGGGAAATTCCATGGTCAGAGCGCCCGGCAAGTTTGTGGCCTTGCGGTGGGCTTCATTGAGGAGCACTCTAGGGAATCCTGTTTATGAATGCCGTCTTTTTTTACGCCTCATTTTTTCTGCTCACCGTGCTGCATGCTGCGCCGAAGACGGGGACGGTAGCCGGGAAGGTTGATTTCCCTGAAGGGAGCGCAAATCGCCGAGTGGCGGTGGAGAAATACACGGGAAAAATTTCAGGAAAAGTAGCCCGCCCACCCGCGAAGCGTGCGGGAGTCTGGCTGACGCGTGAGGGGCTGAGTGCTCCGAAGAAGCCGAAGCAGGTGACTTTAGAGCAGAAGGAATATCAATTCAGTGAGAGCTTGATGGTGGTGCCGCGCGGGACGCAGGTCTTCTTTCCGAACGAGGATCAGGATTATCATAATGTCTTTTCGCTGAGTAAGGCAGAGCGCTTTGATCTGGGGCGCTATAAGAAGGGTGAAAAGCCGGTCCCATCGATCTTGTTCGATAAGCTAGGGCTCATCGATGTTCGCTGTGAAATCCACGAACACATGCGCGCGCTCGTGCTGGTGGTGGAGAGCCCCTATGTGGTGACGACAGATAAAAATGGCACCTTTCAGCTCAAAGGAATCCCGCCAGGAACTTACACCCTGCATGCCCAGCTCGATAAGAAGATCCGCTGGGAAACCAAGGTGACGGTGACGGGTGGTCGAACGACTCAAGCTCAACTCAAGCGCACGAAGTGAAGATGAAGTTGAGTGTGTTATGGGCTTTTTGTGCGCCGTTCGCTTTGCAGGCGAGCGAACCGGAGATTGTCATCGGGGGTGAGCTGGAAACGACTTTCTGGGTCGGTGAGTCGCCGATGTCTGGGCTCTTACAGGATGACGATGGCACCCTTTTAGCGCCTCGGCTGACGCTTTCGCTGGATGCTTTGATGAGTCCTCAGTGGTTTTTCCACGCAGCGGTCCGCATAGATAATGGCTTTGATCCCGGGAGTCATCCTGATGGCCAGGTTCGGCTCGACGAGTGGATGCTGCGCTTTCGGCCTCACGGAAATAATCGCCTAAATATTCGGTTAGGAAAATCTCCTACGATTTTTGGAAACTGGGTTCCGGAACACGGATTCCACGATGACCCCTTTCTCCTCGCCCCTCTGCCTTACAGCCAGATTACTGGTATTCATGTGAGGGATCCGGGGGCGATTTCGCAGGCTGCGATCGCGAGTCGAGCACCGGGCAGCGGGAACAGTATTTTTAATGCCTCGAAGCAAAATTGGGCGTCCACCATTTGGGGACCGAGTTATAGCACCGGTCTGTCGGTGATTGGGACCGAGGGGAAATTTGACTACGCCTTTGAAGTCAAAAATAGCGGGCTCACTTCACATCCAGATCAATGGGATCCTTCGTTGGGTGACTTTGATGATCCGACCTTCACCGCGCGCTTGAGCTATCGACCTGATGCTGCTTTGGCGCTGGGCTTATCTTTGAGCCGCGGCCCTTATCTGGAGCCGGAGGGCGAGAAGTTCCTCCCTGCTGGCATGGACCGAGGAGATCTCCCACAGACCGTGATCGGCTTGGATGCTCGCTGGGCGCACCGCGATCTCATTTTGTCAGGAGAAATCATCGCGACTGAATACGAGACCCTCGAAGCCGGTGACCTCCGCTCGCTGAGTTATTATTTGCAGGCACGGTGGAAAGCCGCTCCGGGGCTTTGGCTCGCGGCGCGCTTTGGGCAGACTTTTCACAACTCCGCAGACGGGCCCGGTGGCACTTCTCTCGAATGGTCCCCTGACCACTGGCGCGCGGAACTCTCTGCTGGGTATCGTTTTACCCCGGATCTTCTCGTGAAAGCGCAGTATTCCTACACGGATGCGGAGGGCGACCCTGCAGGGTTCGCGAACCATCTCGCGGGCCTCGGTGTAAGCTGGAGATTCTAGGATTCGTTTAAGGAGAGCGAATGATCGCTCAGAAAGTCGATACCGCTTTACAAAATGGGGCGGTCTTGTCAGATACACGAAGTTTTAGACAGACCCTTATGCCGAAGGACACCAGCATCAAAAAAATCCTCGTGGTCGGAGCCGGCCCTATCGTAATTGGTCAAGGCTGTGAGTTTGATTACTCCGGCACCCAGGCATGCAAAGCGTTGCGAGAAGAGGGTTACGAGGTCATCCTCGTAAACTCCAATCCGGCGACGATCATGACTGATCCTCAATTCGCGGAGAAGACTTACATCGAGCCGATTACCCCGGAGGCGATCGAAAAAATCATCATCAAGGAGAAGCCCGATGCCCTCCTCCCCACTCTCGGAGGTCAGACCGCGCTCAACGTCTCCATCGAGCTCTTCGATGCCGGCACGCTCGATAAGCACGGTGTGAGAATGATCGGCGCTAATGCCGACGCCATTGATAAAGGCGAGAACCGCCAGCGCTTTAAGGATGCCATGATCAAGATCGGCCTCGATCTCCCGATCTCCGGTGTCGCCCACTCCATGGAGGAGGCCAAGCAGATTGCGAAGGACATCGGCACCATGCCCCTTGTCATTCGTCCCGCCTTCACCCTCGGTGGAACCGGCGGAGGAATCGCCTATAATAAGGAAGAATTCGACACCATCGTCACCTCCGGACTCGACCTCTCGCCCACCACGGAAGTTCTCGTGGAAGAATGTCTCCTCGGTTGGAAAGAATACGAAATGGAGGTCATGCGTGACCATGCCGACAACTGCGTCGTCATTTGCTCCATCGAAAACCTCGACCCCATGGGCGTCCACACTGGCGACTCGATCACCGTCGCCCCCGCTCAGACTCTCTCGGACCGCGAATACCAGATCATGCGCGATGCTTCCTTCGCCGTCATTCGTGAGATTGGCGTCGAGACCGGCGGCTCGAACATCCAGTTCTCTGTCGATCCCAAGACTGGCCGCTGCATCGTCATCGAGATGAACCCACGGGTCTCCCGCTCTTCTGCTTTGGCCTCAAAGGCGACCGGATACCCCATTGCGAAAGTCGCTGCCAAGCTCGCCGTCGGTTACACCCTCGACGAACTGCCAAACGACATCACCAAGGAAACTCCTGCGTCCTTCGAGCCCACCATCGACTACGTCGTCACCAAGGTTCCCCGCTTCACCTTCGAGAAATTCCCCACCGCTGACCCCGTCCTCACCACCTCCATGAAGGCAGTGGGTGAAGCGATGTCGATCGGCCGCACCTTTAAAGAATCTCTCCAGAAATCTCTCCGCTCACTCGAGACCGGCCGCTTCGGTTTCGGCTTCGATGGCAAGGACCCAGAAGCCACCCGCGAGCAAGTCGAGCGAAAGCTCATGGTCCCAAATGCCGAGCGCATCTTCTGGCTCAAGGTCGCCTTCGAGCAAGGCTGGACCCTCGAAGAAATTTTCGACGCCACCAAGATCGACCCATGGTTCCTCGAGAACATGCGCGTCATCTATGAGGAAGGAAAAGACCTCAAGAATCTCGACCTCCGCCGCGCTAAAAAGCTTGGCTTCTCCGACATCCAGATCGCCCACTCCCGTGGCCTCCATCAAGATGACATCCGCGCCGAGCGTAAGGAAAAAGGCATCATTCCTACCTACCGCCTCGTCGACACCTGCGCCGCAGAGTTCGAAGCCGCGACACCATACTACTACTCAACCTACGGCGACGAAAACGAAGCCCGCGAGACCGATAAGAAGAAGATCGTCATCCTCGGTGGTGGCCCGAACCGCATCGGACAGGGCATCGAGTTCGACTACTGCTGCGTCCACGCCTCCTTCGCCCTCCGCGAACTTGGTTACGAGTCCGTCATGGTGAACTCGAACCCCGAGACCGTCTCCACAGACTACGACACCTCGGACAAACTCTACTTTGAGCCCCTCACCCTCGAGGACGTGCTCAATATCTGCGACCAAGAAAAACCAGACGGCGTCATCGTCCAGTTCGGCGGACAAACTCCGCTCAACCTCGCCGCTGACCTCGAGCGCCACGGCGTTCCCATCATCGGCACTTCGCCCAAGTCCATCGAGCTTGCCGAGGACCGCAAATTCTTCTCCGCCCTCCTCGATAAAATCGGCCTCAAGCAAGCCGAAGCTGGCACCGCCGTTTCGGAAGACGAAGCCGTCGCCATCGCAGACCGCATTGGCTACCCTGTCCTCGTCCGTCCATCCTTCGTCCTCGGTGGCCGCGGCATGATGATCGTCTACAATGACGAGGAACTCAGAACCTACATCAAGAACGCGACCGACATCGCCCCCGATCGCCCCATCCTCGTCGACCGCTTCCTAGAGAACGCGACCGAGATCGATGTCGACTGCATCTCAGATGGCGACACCTCCGTCGTCGGAGCCATCATGGAGCACATCGAACAGGCCGGTATTCACTCTGGTGACTCCGCCTGCGTCATCCCAAGCTTCTCCCTCTCAGATAAGATCAAAGGAGAGATCCTCGCCGGCGCTAAGTCTCTCGCTAAGGAACTCGAGATCCGAGGCCTCATGAACATCCAGTTCGCGGTCAAGGACGACGAACTCTACGTCATCGAAGTCAACCCACGTGCCTCCCGCACCGTGCCCTTCGTTTCTAAATCAATCGGCATCCCACTCGCCAAGCTCGCGGCCAAAATCATGGTCGGCGAAAAGCTCGTCGACCTCGGCTTCACCGAAGAAGTCCTTCCTCCCTGCTTCTGCGTGAAGGAAGCCGTCTTCCCATGGAGCCGCTTCCCCGGCATCGACATCGTCCTTGGACCAGAAATGAAATCCACTGGCGAGGTTATGGGCGCAGATAAAGACCTCGGCATGGCCTACGCCAAAGCCCAGATCAGCGCCTTCAACCCCCTTCCGAAAGAAGGAAACGTCTTCTTCTCCGTCAACGATCGGGACAAGGACCGCGCCATGCCCATCGCCCGCGAACTCGCCGAACTCGGCTTCAAGATCTACTCCACCGGAGGCACCTACAAGCGCCTCAAGGACGAGGGCATCGAGGCCACCCGCCTCTACAAGCTCAGCGAGGGCATGCGCCCCACCGTCATCGACATGATGAAAAATGGCGACCTCCACTTCGTCATCAACACCCCATCAGGCCACGAGGCCCGCATCGA
>JALZWA010000244.1 GCA_023299815.1 Akkermansiaceae bacterium | reverse complement strand
CGATCCAGATGAAGCCAGACGAAGAAGTCTTCCACGCTTGGTTGAAAGACTTCTCCTAGAAAAAGGGGAGATTACTCTCCGTCTGCAGACTCCTTGTAGTTATCAGGGAGGCGAATCAATTCGTCACCGATTCTCACCTGAGGAAGTCCACCGGCGTAGGCGTTCGGCTTGATGTTTGCAGAGTATTGATCGCCCTGGACACTTGAAACCTCGATGCGGCCTAGGATTCCGGAGCCACGGCGGATGCCAAGTTCCTGCCCTGTGGTGAAATTGAGGCCATTCTTAGCACCGAAGGTGAGGAAGCCATATTCGGTGTTCACGCTATCGACCGTTCCCATGAGGAGGGCGATGCGGACGCGGTTCTCTGCTTTTTCAGTCCGCTGGGCTTCCGCTGTCTCACGCTTGTGAATCATGGAGGTCTCTTTTTCGAGAACCTCGTTTTTTCGATTAGCTTCCTCGAGTTGCTGTCTTGTTTCTTCAAGTTGTGCAGCGGTTTCTTCAGAGATTTCAGACTGAGCGGGCTCCGGCGCCACAGGTTCGGGCACAGCTACGGGTGAGATTGGGTAAGGAGTGGGGGCGGTGCGGTAGGCTGAGAGACGGAGAGCTTCGCGCTCGCTCTCAAGGCGCGCGATTTCCGCTTCAACCTGCTGTCGCTCAACTGAGGCATCGTTACTGCCGGAATCCCGAGAGAACTTCCCAAAGGAGAGGAAGAAGGCAGCGAGGACCAAAAGGCTCGTCGTTGCCAAGAGAATGTTGGTGGTGTTCATAGGTGTGAGTCATCTTTAACGAGAATTTGGAGGGATTGTCAAAATCGGAAAATAGGTTAAGGTCCTGCCATGCAGACATTATTTACTATTTTAGCTTACGGACAGACTGGTTCTACCGGTTTTATGGGAATGCCCATGTCTCTTTTGATCTTGCTCGGGGGGACTGCACTTGTGAGTTGGTTGGTCAGTTCCAAGCTGAAAAAACGCTTTAACGAGCACTCTCAGGTCCCGATCTCGATGTCTGGAAAAGAAATCGCTGAGCGGATGCTCGCCGAGGAGGGAATCACTGATGTAAAGGTCATCAGCACCCCGGGTCGTCTGACCGATCACTACAATCCCGGAGATAAAACAGTGAATCTCAGTGAGGCCGTCTACGCTCAGAGAAATATTGCCGCTGCTGCGGTGGCCGCGCACGAATGTGGACACGCAGTGCAGCATGCGCGGGCTTATGTTTGGCTTACTTTCCGCTCCAAGATGGTTCCGGTTGTGAATATCGCTTCGAAGATGATGAATCTGATGTTCTTCCTGATGATCGGTGCGGTATTCTTGAAAATGCCTTCCCTGATGTGGATCTATATTGCCGCTTTGGCGGTCACGACGGTGTTTTCCATCATCACCTTGCCCGTTGAGTTCGATGCCAGTAAAAGGGCGATGGTCTGGCTTCGTGGAAGTGGTGCCGCTGCCTCCATGGATCAGGATCGCGCTGCCAATGCGCTGCACTGGGCTGCGATGACTTATGTGGTCGCTGCGCTCTCGTCCCTTGCGATGTTGGTCTACTACCTCTCGCGGTTCATTGGGAGTCGCGACTAAAGCGAGCTGGAAGCGTTGGAAATGGGCGCTCATTTTTGAAATGAATCCCTTTAGACTCCTCTCATTCAAAGTTGTTAGAAATCCGCTAAATTTCTAACGAACTCCCATGAAGACGGTCAGTAGATCGTGAAAGGCAGACCCTGCCTTTCGTATTCAGCGGAGGTGGCAACACCTCCGGAATAGCTGACTACTGCTGTGTGTGATAAATTGTGGTAGGGCTGGTGCGCCCTGCTTTGCCGGTAAATTGGTTCTCCGGTCCTGCCACTCTATTTATCCTCTCCGCGCACTTGCTTTTCTCTCCTCCTCCGCCTTTCCTGCGGACTGGAAATTATGGCGGCAGGCTTCTCGATCGACTCTCTTAACAAGGCTCAGCGTGAAGCTGTCACGAGCCTTGAGGGACCGCTCCTTATTCTCGCTGGAGCAGGCACGGGCAAGACCCGCACCGTGACTTGCCGGATGTCGGCTCTTCTTGAGAATGGCGTCGCCGCTGAGAATATCCTCGCCGTTACTTTTACCAATAAAGCGGCCTCCGAGATGCGTGAGCGTGTCGTGGACATGGTCGGTAAGAAGCGGGGGAAGGCGCTCACGGTCTGCACCTTTCACTCACTCTGTGTGCGTATTCTTCGGCGTGATATTGAGCGGGTGGGCTACGGGGCGAAGTTCGTCGTGATGGCCGGCGGTGATCAGGCCGGGATCATTCGCCAGCTCATCATTCGAAAAGGCGGGGCCAAGGAGAAGCTCAAGCCGGGCGATGTCATGGCGGAGATTTCTAAGGCGAAGAGCTACGAGAAGCCGCTAGAGGATATCGAGGATAACCTCATCGCCGCCATCGCGGTGGCTTATCAGAATGAACTCCGCGCACAGAATGCGGTGGATTTTGATGACCTCCTGCTCCTTGGCGAAAAGATCCTCCGCGAGCACCCCGAGGCCCGCACTTATTGGCAGGAGCTTTATCAGTTCATCACGGTCGATGAGTTCCAAGACACGAATTCGCTCCAGATGCGCCTCATCCAGCAACTGGTGCAGAAGCCTTATAACATCTGCGTGGTGGGCGATGACGACCAATCGATCTACGGCTGGCGTGGTGCGGATGTGACGAACATTCTTCAATTCGAGCGCTTCTTTCCCAATCCCAAGGTCATCCGCCTCGAGGAGAATTACCGCAGCACCCAAGCTGTTCTCGAGGTGGCGAACAGCCTCATCAAGCACAACACTGGCCGCCGTGAAAAGGAACTGCGCCACACCATTCCCGGAGGTGATCTGGTCCGGCTCGTCTCCATGCCTGGAGAGCAGGAAGAAGCAGAATGGGTCGTGCAGGAGATTCAGACGATCAAGGATGAAGGCCGCGAGCTGGAGGACTTCGCGGTTCTCTTCCGCACCAATGCTCAGATTCGTAAAATGGAGGAGGTTCTCCGTGAAGAGAAGGTCCCTTATCGCATGGTGGGCGCGCAGAGTTTCTACGATCGGAAAGAAGTGCGCGATGTCTTGAGCTACGCCCAGCTCCTCGATAGCACAGACCTTGATATCTCCCTCCTGCGTGTTCTCAACACGCCGCCGCGGGGCATCAGCGGGAATACCGCGATTCTTGCGGGTGACTGGACCCGTGATAAGGAGCAGGGGATTTGGAAAAGTCTCATCGATCCGGAGTTCCTCGCTGGAATCTCGACTCGGGCTGTCACTTCCATCAATAAGTTCGTCCAGCAAGTCGAGGAGCACCAGCGCCAGATCGTGAATGGTGACAACCCCGGCGTGGTGTTGAATCGCTGGCTCACCGAGATGGACTTCATGGAGTGGCTCATGCGCCAGTGTAAGACGGATAAGGAGCGCGACGCCCGCCGTGAAGCCGTAGCTGTGCA
>JALZWA010000243.1 GCA_023299815.1 Akkermansiaceae bacterium | reverse complement strand
ATTTCATCGATCGTGAAAAGCTTATCCGACTCCAGCAAGGTCAGCGAGGAAACGATGTGCCGAGGAATGTCGGGCACAGGTGATCGTAAGAGTAATTCAAGAAGCTCCAGCTGATCAGGAAGGAGGAGCGCGGAAATCGTCGCATCTTCAACATTCAGAACGACAAAATCATCTTGCTGAATCTTGAGCCCATTCCTTTCCATCAAATCTCTTAAATCCGCAAGCTCATCTCCTACCCGCCGCTGAACTAAGGGACTCACATTTTTAAGAGACTTCAGTTTGGTATGTGAGTTCAAGGTCGACTCGTCAGAAAAAGGATCGCTCGATAATTCCTCCTCAGTGAAACCCCTCACAACATTTACCAAAGATGGGGACACTGAAAGCCTCTTAAAGACTCGTCCGTCCTCTTGCGGCAGCGCTTCCTCATAGAGATCCCAGAGCCGTCGCCTCACTTCGCCCACTGCAGATTTACCCTCACCTTCCTTAAGAAACTGCTCTCGTGAATCAGTCCCATCAATCAGCTTCCCCGTCGCCGTAATCGCTAGCACCGCAGTCCGACTCTGCTGCCCCATACTTCCTATCTTCAGATAAACCGGAACCCCATCGAAGCTATAAATCCCCGTCTTGAGTTCGAACTGATGCTTCTTTTCTTCGATGACGAATGACGCCTGAACCTCCATCCTCAGATCAACCACATCTACACTCGAATCGATGTTCGGCCCGCACTCCAGCAACCAACCTGAGGTCTGCAATTTCCCTCGATCTCCTGGCCTCACAGTCAGCAGAGCTTCCTCAATTTTTCTAGCTGAACGCGGAAGCCCTTCTTCCAACCCCCGCATCTTCTCGAGGTCCCGATTGGGAACATCATAAATAGCGAATTTCACCTCTACGTGAATTGGTGCATCAAGACCAGATAACCCTCGATCACCGATCCTCAGCAGCGCTCGCCTACTCCCCTGCATCACCACCTTTCCAGTCGTCTTATTCAACACCACTCTGAGTGAATCGCCACCCGCGCTGACTGGGCTATCCACAAAGAGCCCGCTAAAATCGACGAGATCATCGCCCTCCCGAAGAAAGCGACTTTTGAAAGGAACTACTGCCAAGGACTTAATCTCGCCCCTCAGATTCTCTCCGCCTTCGTCAGAAAAAGGATCGCTTGGAGCCCAGTAAAGCTGATCGCGCAAATCCTCCGCCGTCGTCCCCTTCCCCACGTGATAGGCCACAATCTCCATCTTCTCCCCAAAGAGAGGCATCACCATGAAAAGGAAAAGAAGCAGCTTCATCTCAACACCCTCGCGAATTGGGCAGCTCCGGTCAAGAAGCCAAGGTCGTAGGGAGGCCTCCCTACCTTCGCTCTTCAAGCTCTTCATCCAGCCCGATGTGATCCGCCTTCACTAACAAAGCTCGCCATTTACCCTCGTGCTGATGCTGGGCGGTTAGAACCGCTTGGCCTGCAGGCACCGTCATGACCGTCTCGTATGTCAGCTGGCTTTCTTTCCCTACCTTATATTGATAAGCCAAACGAAGATCGATGATCGAGCCCCTTGCTCCGATATTGGGCTCCAGAGTAACCTCAAGATTCTCCGCTCCAGAGGAAAGAATCCCAGTAGATTTATCACCAGGCCGAGCTCTTAACCCAAGACGATTCACCCTGAGAACTCTCGTCTCTCCTATTTCATCGATCGTGAAAGGCTCGTTCGACTCCAGCAGAGTAATCGAAAATCCAACATAGCTTGGAATATCCGGACCGCTTCCCTGTGTGATCGCGAGGAGGAGCTCCATTTGATCGGGAGGAAGGAGAGCGGAAATCGTTCCTTGATTAAGGACGACGAAATCATCCTCTTGAATCTTAATACCCTGCCTTCTCATAAGATCACTTAGGTCCATTAGCCTGCCCGCCATTCTCCAACGAATTAGAGGGTGGGCCTTCTTGAAGGTTTTAAGTTTTGGCTGAGTCACCTCATTGTCGGAAGCAAAGGGATCGACCTCTGACCCAGCTCCACCGGAGCCACTTATGAAACTAACAAAAGTTGGTGGAACAATGATCTCCATAAACACTCTTCCGTTCTCCTGCGTCGGCGACAAACTAGGATATCCAAAATCTCTCCTGAGTCCATTGAGCGCCTCCTCAATGACAGAGCTAGTCTCCTTTTCCTCAAGATACTCTTCCCGGGCATCGGTCCCATCAATGAATTTTTGAGTCGTCGTGACCGCCAAAACCGCCGTGCGATCTTGAAGCCCTATCGCCCCAATCTCCAGATAAGATGGGACACCATCTGCAGCAGCTAACCCTGTCATGAACTCGAACTGATGACTCTTTCCCTCAATCACGAAAGAAGCTCGAACATCCAGCCTCAGCTCGACGTAGCTGCCCCCCCCTGCAATTGGCTCACACTCGATTCTCCACTCTGGGGTTTCGATCTTCCCCTTTTCCCCTGACTTCGCAGTCAACAGAGCTTCCTCGATCTTCTTAGCGGAGCGTGGAAGCTCGCTTTCCAGCCCTCGCATTTTATCAAGATCTCGGTTCGGAACATCATAGACCGCTAACTTCACCTCCACGTAAGTCTCATTGTCAAAACCTGATAAACTTCTGATCACGATTTCCATCCGCGCTCGCTCGCTTCCCTGAAAAACAAGCTTCCCTCTCGTTTGATTAAAAACGGCGTTGAGTGAGTCTCCTTTTTTCCGATCTGAGACATCCGCAAACAGCGCACTAAAATCGAAGAGAGTATCCTCCAACCCCAAGAAGCGACTTTTAAAAAGCGGTGCAGTCAGCGGCTTGATCTCGCCTTTTAGACTCTCCCCAGCACCAAAAGGATCTTCGTTCGCCCAATAGAGTTGGTCTCGTAAATCCTCGGCCGACATCCCCTTCCCCACGTGGTAAGCCACAATCTCCATCTTCTCCCCCAGAAGTGGCATCATCATAAAAAGGAAAAGAAGCAGCTTCATCCCAGCACTCTCGCGAATCGCGCAAGCGAGGTCAAGAAGCGTAGCAGAGGCTCTTAGCCTCTGTGTCCCAAGAAGAAGCCTCCAGACTAGGAGATCAGAGGCTAAGAGCCTCTGCTACATTCCCAGCCTTGCTCTCCTTACAAAATCCGCTAAAAGCCTCTCCCCGCCTCAACCAGCGGGACGATTCCATGGGAAAAACACTCTATCAAAAGGTCTGGGACGCACACACCGTGGGCACCCTCAGCGACGGTCGCACCCAACTTTTCATCGGCACGCACCTCATTCACGAGGTGACAAGCCCGCAGGCCTTCGGCATGCTCCGTGAGCTCGATCTCAAGGTGAAGTATCCTAAGCGCACCTTCGCGACCATCGACCACATCGTTCCTACGGAAAATCAAGACCAGCCAGCCGACCCGCTTGCGGCTGAGATGATCGATGCCATCCGCACGAACTGCGATGACTTCGGCGTCACTTATTTCGACCTCAAGTCTGGCAAACAGGGCATCG
>JALZWA010000242.1 GCA_023299815.1 Akkermansiaceae bacterium | reverse complement strand
GGCTGCTCCTCGCGCTTTCCCTACTTTGTCAATGCGCACGGGATCCACTTCATCCACGGCCGCGCGCTTCCGCTTGCGACAGGCATCTCCCTTTCGCGGCCTGATCTCCACGTCTTCGTCTTCGGAGGCGATGGCGACGGCTTCTCAATCGGCGGCAACCACCTGAACCACGCCGCTCGGAAGAACGTGAACCTTTCCTACGTCGTGATGGACAACTTCGTCTACGGCCTGACCAAGAATCAGACCTCTCCCACCACCCCTCTCGGGCGCAAGTCCAAGACCGACCCACGAGGAGCGATCGACCAACCGATCAACCCCATGGCGCAGCTTGTCGCCAGTGGAGCAACCTTCATCGCCCGCACCCACGCCGCGCAGGTGAAGCACATGAATACCATGTTCGAGCGCGCCATTCTCCACCCCGGATTCGCGGTCGTAGAGACTCTTTCCGAGTGCACCATGTTCTACCCTGGAGCCTTCGATGACGGAAACCCACGCAAAGGCGGAGCCTTCGACCTCGTCGATGAAGAGACGCAAGAAATGGACTCCATCTCCGCTGCAATGGATCTTAGCCAAGACCTCAGCCCCGGAAAGTTCGGCGTCTACTACGAGACCCAGCGCCCCACCAAAAACGAACTCGAACGAGCCTGGCTCACCGACGCCCAAAAGAGCGTCAATGGAATGTCCGAACAAGACATCCTCCGCCAGCGCTTCGCTTCGATGAGATAGGAGCTATTCCTGGAGCTCATCCGGCTCAGATTCAGAGGCTAACTGGTCGGCTTCTGCCTTTTCGATGACCCTCGTGAGGGCTTGAATCTGCAGATCGTAGCGCATGGCATTCTTCTGCATGCGCACAGCCCGCTCACCCCATGTCTCCAGTCGGTCAGACCCTGAGCGCTGGCTCGAGCTTTGATCATTTGCACGAGCCCGTTGCTCGTCTCGCAAGGCTTCATCACGCTTTGCCCTGATGATTTCCACCTTTTCCTTCAGCACCGCAAGGTTCGGGGTCTTGACCGCACGCTCAGCGGCGGCTTCCTCCTTTTCGCGCATCGCCTCATTTTTGTCCAATTGAGCCAGGCGAGCATTCTGCCGAGTCCGCTCTTCAGCGAGTGCCTCCGCCGCGGCTTCGAGATCAAGGTCGAGGTCACGACGCATCTGGACCGGAAGGTCGGCCACAACGATGCGAGCCATCCCCGAGGCATGACTGATTCGGACGCCCGTGTCATCGATACTTGTGATCGTGACATCCCGATAACTCTTCCCGGAGGGAAGTTCGAAAGTCTCTAACTCAGTCCGAAGCATTTTTTGCCGTAAGGAAAGTCTCCGATTTTCGCGATACTCGATCCACTCATGTTGGAGGTCTCCGATCGCTCCCCGAAGCTCCTCGGACTCTCTCTTCGCAGTTTGGATAGACCCTTTAAGCCCTCTCAGCTCTTCCCTTTCTCGGTCTCTCTCCTTACCCATCAGGACAAGCTTCTTCCGCTCTTCCAAATCTAGCTGAGCGAGCACATAAGCCTGATTGATCTGACTCAACTTTGCCTGTCCGTCACGAAGCGAAGGCCCTTCTGAAGAACCCACAGCTGGCTTAATGGAGTCATCCATCAAGAGACTCGCTCCTGTTCCGATCAACACCAAGAAGATGACCCCGACGAGATAAACGACGACTCCACTCTCTGAATCTGAAGAAAAAGCAGACACTTATTACATATTTTGCAGAGCTTGAATCTGGGCCTGCATCGTAAGAATCGACCTCTCAAAACCACGTGACTCTTTCTCCGCCTGCGCGGCCCGTGCATTCGCTTTCGTGACCTTGGACTGTCCGCTGCTCATTCTCCCCGCAGCGATGGCAGCTCTCACTGCAGCTTGCTCGGTTCTGGCAGTCGCTCTGTGGCGAGTGGCATCTTCCTTCCTGGTTCTAGCATTGAGTCGCGCGGCATCAATTTTTCTCTTCAACTGCGAGATTCGAGCCACGATTTTCGCAGCATCTTGAGTTGCACGAATCTCGGCCTGCTGCTGATTAAATGCTGCAATATTTTTCCCTTTTGCCTTCTCTACCTTTGCGATGACACCCAGATAAGCATTCGCTTCCTCCTCTGTAAACTGAAGCAGATCTTGTAAGTCGGCTGGTAACTCAGCGTAGGGAATCCCACGAGGTCCTGAACTGAGCATAACTCGTAATTCAATCGGGTTAGCCCCACTCACAAGCACGCTTTCGTATCTTTTACCAAGAGTGCTTGAGAGATCCAATTTTTGCCCCTTGATTCGACGGCGTTCATTCTCACGGTAGGCGGCCTTGTAGGCCTCCCACTCCTCACCTTTGGCATCAAGCGCAGCGACCACTGTCTCGGCCTCCGCTTTGAGTTCCACAGTAGATGCTTGTTGGCGCTCCAGTCTCTTTTCATGGATGGACCGAGTTGCATCAAGATTCTGGAGCTCACGATACGTCTGCATCTTTACTCGCCCTTCTTCAATATCTTCTTTGACGTCAGCAAGACGACTCTCCTGAGACTTAATAAGATCTTCGATCGGTGGTTCCTCGTAGCCATCCGAATTCAAAACCATCAAACCCAGACCACTAAAGCCTCCCAAAACAACGATCGCTAGAAGCAATCCTATGACCCCAGGGCCTTTGCTAGAAGTTAATACATCATTAAACATATGGTAATTCTTATACGTGTGATTTCATCCACCTAAATTAATCCCGCATGGGGTAGCTGTTTTTGTAGCCCTCAAAGTCTTTCTCCAATTTCTTCTGAGTCGCTTTGAGCTGCTCAACCTCTTCCGCAGCTTCAGCAGCAAGAGCCTCGGCTTGGTCAACCTCAACAGCGAGCTCGGCAAGTTCTTCAGTAGGATCATCGATCTTCAATTTCGCGACATTTTTTCTCACCATCGCTAGCTCAGCCTCTTTTGACTGAATCTCTAGGGCTTGCTGATCAAGTTGAGCCTTCAGCTTTAGGTCCTCTTCCTCGCATGAGATCAATCCAAAGAACAATACGAAAAGACTAGCAAAGACTTTGAGTGACTTCATAACCGAATCATTATTCCCGCATGTTAAAAACTGTCAACTAAGGACGGCACATTTCTAAAGGAAAACTCGGCAAGCCTGTTGACAAATCAGCCCCCCGAAGGATCCTCCAAGGATATGAACTGGGACGTCCAATTTACCGAACTCTTCCGCCGCTGCCTTGGCCTCTATCAGGGAGGTAACAGCGATTTTATGAGCTACTACAGCGAAGAGGACCTCTCCTTTCTGAGTAGCATCGGCTACAAGCCACAGGAGCTATTTGATTTCGTTGAGGATCTCGGCGATGACGGAGTGCCTACCGAATCAACAGCTGTGTTGATTGCCGCGGTTCGCCGGGATTATTTTCTGATTATCCAAGAAGGCGAGGCGAGCAGCACCGAAATCACAAGTAACGATGTCCCCGCTCGCGAAGCCGAACTGGGGGGAATCGAATACCTTCCCCGCATCATCGCGAAAGCCCACGCGAAACTCCGTGGCGAGCTTGATCCTGATCTCATGTTCAGCTGTGGCGGTGATCGTAAGTTTCTCAGTGAGAACAAGATCCACGCAGCGGACTTCCTCCGTCACGTCTGGGCTGCAGATGGTGACGAGGAAAAGATGGTCTCCTTCGTGAAATCATCGACAGGAAAATAGCACCATGGCAGCCTTCGCGCATGAAGGACTATAAAGGTGAAGAAATTCTCGTGATCCCCCGCTCGCTTTTCGACGAGCTGGGATCTTTTCAGGGCATCGAAACAGACGTCGATCGCTATCTCGACGCCATCCTAGATCCGAAGAATAACTTCTTCATGGATCGCGGAGCGGCGGAAGAAGACCCCAGCTTCAAGCAGCTCATCCCCTACTGCCTTTTCAAGCACGGCGACAGCTACCTGCACTACGTCCGTGGAAAAAGCGGTGGCGAAAGCCGTCTCCACGCTCAAGGGTCAGTCGGGATCGGCGGACACATCAATCCGGTCGACGCTCGTGAAGACCACCTCGGCATGGCGACTTACCTCGCCGGAGTGGAGCGTGAGATTGAAGAAGAGCTGAACATCGTGGGCGGACATACGAATAAGGTGGTCGGCCTGCTCAATGATGACAGCAACCCCGTCGGCCAAGTCCACCTCGGCGTGGTGCACGTCTTCGAGCTCGATACTGATCAAGTGACTTCCAATGAAGACGCCTTAGCTGAGCTAGGCTTCTACGATGCGGCGACTCTCAAAGGTGAGATGCTGGATCGTTTAGAAACTTGGTCAAAGAGCTGCGTGGAAGCTCTCGTCTAGACTCACTCACAAAAAAACCGCGGGTTCACACCCGCGGTTTTTTGTTTACCACTCTTAGTGGCTGAGTTTGTTCTCGATCTAGATCGCGTCGATGATCCCATTGAAGGTGCCACTTGGGCGCATCGCGGCGGTGAGTGCGGCTTCGTCTGGCTGGTAGTAGCCGGAGAGTTCGACTGGCTTTCCTTGGACCGCGTTGAGTTCTTCAATGATCGTCGCTTCCTGAGCTGCGAGCTTTTCCGCGATGGGCGCGAACTCGGAGGCGAGATCTGCGTCATCACTCTGAGCTGCAAGTGCCTTGGCCCAGTAGAGCGCGAGGTAGAAGTGACTGCCGCGGTTATCGAGCTGGTTCACTTTCCGCTGTGGTGATTTGTTATTAAGAAGCGCTTCCGTGGTGGCGTCATCAAGCGTCGCGCCGAGGATCTTTGCCTTAGCTGAGCCGATGTGATCGAGCGAGACCGCGAGGGCAAGAAACTCACCCAGCGAGTCCCAGCGGAGGTGGTTCTCAGCAACAAACTGCTGCACGTGCTTCGGCGCGGAACCGCCGGCTCCGGTCTCGAAAAGGCCTCCACCATTCATGAGAGGAACGATCGAGAGCATCTTAGCACTCGTGCCGACCTCAAGGATTGGAAAGAGGTCGGTGAGGTAGTCGCGGAGGACGTTTCCGGTGACAGAAATGGTGTCCTCGCCCGCCTTAAGACGGATAAGGGTCTCCTCGGTCGCGTCAACGGGAGAAAGGATGCGGAGGTCGAGTCCATCGATATCGTGATCGCCGAGATACTGACCCACTTTTTCAATCAGCTGAGCGTCGTGCGCACGTGCTTCATCAAGCCAGAAAATAGTAGTAACTCCGGTAGCGCGAGCGCGTGTGACAGCGAGCTTTACCCAGTCTTGGATCGGAGCGTCCTTCGCCTGGCAAGCGCGCCAGATGTCGCCTTCTTCCACGGCGTGCTCCATGAGGGTCTCCCCTGCTGAGTTGATCACGCGGACCGTTCCAGCGGCTGGCATTTCAAAAGTCTTGTCGTGCGAGCCGTATTCCTCGGCTTTCTGCGCCATGAGGCCGACGTTTGGCACCGTGCCCATCGTGGTGGGATCAAAGGCGCCGTTCTTCTTACAGAACTCGATGGTGGCATCGTAAACTCCGGCGTAGGAGCTATCAGGAATGACCGCGAGAGTGTCGCGCACCTTGCCTTCAGCATCCCACATCTGACCCGAGTTACGGATCATGGCTGGCATGGAGGCGTCGATGATGACGTCGCTCGGCACGTGGAGATTCGTGATTCCTTTATCAGAATCGACCATCGCGAGATCAGGGCCTGCCTCGTAAGCGGCTGCGATGTCTGCTTCGATGGCCGCCTTTTGATCCGCAGGAAGTGATTCAATCTTAGCGACGAGATCGCCGAAGCCGTTCTTAAAGTCGATCCCGAGTGGCGCAAGCACCGCACTGTGCTTGGCGAGGAGATCTTTAAAATAGACCTCTACAGCGTGACCGAAGATGATGGGATCTGAGATCTTCATCATGGTGGCCTTCATGTGGAGAGAGAAAAGAGTGCCGTCTTTTTGAGCGGCTTCAATTTGCTCGCCAAGGAAACCTACGAGAGCTGACTTGCTCATGCAGGTGCCATCGAAAATCTCGCCTTCTTGAAGCGCGATGCCTTCCTTGAGAACGGTCGTGGAGCCATCCGCGGAAGTGTGCTCGATCTTCACCTCAGTCGCTTCCGGGATCGTGACCGACTGCTCATTGGAAGAAAAGTCACCTGCGCTCATGGTAGAAACACGGGTCTTAGAATCAGCAGACCATGCGCCCATCGAGTGCGGGTTTGCTTTGGCATATTCCTTCACGGCCTTCGGCGCGCGACGGTCGGAGTTACCTTCACGGAGGACTGGGTTTACCGCACTGCCCTTTACCTTGTCGTAGCGGGACTTGATGTCCGCTTCATCGTCGTTCGCAGGAACTTCAGGATAATCTGGAAGTGCATAACCCTTCGCTTGCAGCTCAGAAATAGCGGCCACGAGCTGAGGAACTGAAGCACTGATGTTTGGCAGCTTGATGATGTTTGCCTCAGGAGTCTTGGCAAGTTCGCCGAGCTCGGAGAGAGCATCGCCCACCTGCTGATCAGCTGAGAGGCGATCTGCGAAGAGAGCTAAAATACGACCAGCGAGAGAAATATCGCGCGTCTCAACTTCGATCCCGGATGACTTGGTAAAAGCTTCGATGATGGGGAGAAGCGACTGGGTCGCGAGATAAGGAGCTTCGTCGGTCTTGGTATAAATGATCTTGGACATGGCAGCAGACAGGTTTGTGTTGCTGATGCTTTAAGCGAGGGAAGCGGCAGGGTCAAAGCTGATCAGCGAAATTTCACGGTTCCAGCCGTAGGACGACCATCTTGGTTGTCCTCCCTGCCCACAAGTAGGTGCGGAGGATTTGGGGGTGGCTTGAAAGGTGGGTTTTCACACAGAACCGCAGAGGACACGGAGGGGGCGCAGAGTTGGGTTGATAATAAGCGGCGAGGGCGCCACGGCTCCTTTGCGGGGTTGTGGGCGGAGAGGACAAGCAAGATGGTTATCCTACGGGTCACTCAAGTTGCTTCAGCAGTTTATCGCGCTGCTCTTGGTTGAGGTTCGCTCGCCCGGAGTTTTAAGCCCAGCAGCATAACTCTCAGCCGCGGCGAGATCCTTCAGCGCCAGCTTGCCGACCGCTCCGGAGATCGAAGAAAAGTTTACTCCT
Source organism: Akkermansiaceae bacterium (assembly GCA_023299815.1). Classification (GTDB taxonomy): domain Bacteria; phylum Verrucomicrobiota; class Verrucomicrobiia; order Verrucomicrobiales; family Akkermansiaceae; genus SW10. The sequence goes on along the minus strand of JALZWA010000242.1, from coordinate 8,317 downwards.
CCCCACCTTCCGTAGTTATTCCAAGGATTAAATCCTAAGTTGGAATGATAATAAGTCGGCGAGGCTACTTCTCCGGCAGGCTCTGAACTTATGCGCGGGAGCTTCGCTTTCGAGCGAGGAGCTACCGATGTGGCTGCTTTAGAAGGTGCTTCCACCTCGCTTGGGAACAGTTCATGACCCGCGAAGGCTCCGAGAACAAGAAGAGCGGGCGCGGCAATAAGAGCGTGGGTAGATTTCATCAAATGATCAGAGTAATGCGATAGCTTCTCACAGAAGCGACACCGCTACGGTAAACTCCTTGTAAAAAAGGCACAAAAAAGCGGCACTCCAAAAAGAGCGCCGCTTTTTAAAAATTCTTCCGTAGAGGAAATTAGCCGCCGATTTGGGTGCGCCCGGTGAGGCTTGCTCCCTCTTCCATGCTGAGCATCTTGGTTTTGATGTCGCCATTGAGGATGGATTTCTCCTTAAGTTCGCAGCGATCAGAGGTGATGGTGCCTTCTACTTTTCCGTAGAGTTTCACTTCGCCAGCCTTGACGTCGCCTTTGATATTGGCGTTCTCGCCGATGGTGACCTTGCCCTTATCGGACTGAATTTCACCGTCGATCTTGCCGTCGATGATCATGTCGTTCGAGAACTTGATCGAGCCATTGATCTCGATGCCTTGGGAGAGGACGTTGGTTGCGTTAGCCATTTCGATTGGGAGTCCAGCAGCTTGCGAAAGCGCTGACAATTCAAAAAGAAGTAATCTTTTTGACAAAAGGGCCAGATGGCACGATTCCTCCGCCGTGAGTTTTGCGAACCAATTTGAGCAGTTGATGGAGGAACCGACCTCTTTAATGCGTCGTTTCCGTCAACTCATCGCCCCCTGCTCGGACGCGCAGCTTGAGAAAATGGCGCACCAGAGCCAGCAAATCACGCGTCGGCACTTCGGCAAGACGATGCGGCTCTTCGCTCCCCTCTACGTCTCTAATGAGTGCGTGAACAACTGCAAATATTGCGGTTTTTCCCGAGACAATCCCATTTTCAGAACGACCCTCACCATCGAGCAGGTCGTCACAGAGGCGCAGCACCTCCACTCGATGGGCTTCCGCAACATCCTCCTCGTGGCCGGTGAGCACCCGAAATTCGTCTCCGATGGCTATCTGCAGAGCTGCATCGATGCGATTAAAGACTTCATCCCCACCATCGGGATCGAGGTCGGCCCGATGGAGGACGATCAATATGGCGAGCTCGTGGATCACGGAGCTGAGGGCCTCATCGTTTACCAAGAGACTTACCACCGCGAGACTTACGAACAACTCCACACCGCGGGTCCTAAGAAGAACTTCGACTGGCGGCTTGATTGCCCCGAGCGCGCTTATGCCGGTGACTTTCGTCGCATCGGGATCGGGGCGCTCTTCGGCCTCGCCGACTGGCGCCATGAAGCCACCGCGCTCGCGACTCATCTAGACTACCTCATGCGCCACTGCTGGAAGTCCCAGTTCAGCGTCGCCTTCCCACGCATGCAACCGCACGCGGGAAATTACGAATACACTCCGGACCCAAAGCTCTGCCTCACTGACCGAGATCTGGTCCAGCTCATCACCGCCTTCCGCATCGTCTTCCCACAGGTTGGCATCACCCTTTCGACCCGTGAAAGAGCGAGCCTCCGTGACTCCCTCTTCCCTCTCGGTGTCACGCACATTTCCGCCGGCTCAAACACCGCGCCTGGTGGTTACACCGGAGCGGGCGAAGAAGATCTCCACCTCACCGTGAAAGGGCGCCGCGTGGAGATCGAGGAAAAGAAAGACTGCTCAAAGGCGACCGGCCAGTTCGAGATCGATGACGAGCGCCCAGTCGGCGAGATCGCCTCGCTCCTCTCTGGAAAGGGATTTGATCCAGTCTGGAAAGATTGGGACGCTTCAATTCTTAATAAATGATGACGCTTAAGATCAATGGAGAGCCCCGCGAAGTGGCTGATGACCTGACTATTTGCGCTCTGCTTGAGTCGCTGGGACTGGGTGGCAAGCCTGTGGTCGTGGAGTGGAATGAAGAGGCGCTCTCGCCCTCTGAGTTTGAGAAGATTTTGAGCAATGATGACCGTGTAGAGATCATCACGATCGCGGCGGGAGGTTAACTCCTTCTCATGTCGCAGTGTTCTGAGCCTCACTAGCTGAGAGATGAAAAATGAAACCTCATCTCGTCGTTCATTTTATGCTAAATCATCGCCGTGAAAAAGATTCTCTGGTTCATCGCAATCATCGCCGCCTTTGCGCTCGGCTGGATTCTTAGGCCCTCAGAAAAAAGCATTCCGCTAGAGGAACCCCGCATCCTCGGCGAACTCACTGATCTCGCCCGCTTGACCGGCACAGACTACTCTTTCCAAAAAGTCATCGAGGAGACCTGCGGAGTCTACATTTTGAAATTCGATCCCACGAACCCCGCTCATCAAACGATCCACGGGGCGATTACAGAAGCCAGCGAAGAAGCGCGAATCGAGCTCAGCCAAGAGAACTCCCCCATCCGGGAAAAGCGACGCATCAATGAAGCCTCCCGCTTTTTCGAAGATGCCCTCCTCACCCGACTCGACGCGCACCCCGAACTGAGATGCGGCATTCCGAAAACAGCCGCAGGAAAAGAACAGCGCTCAGGCTATCCCGATCTCCGCATCGAGCACCTCGCAAGCGGCACCGTGGCTTACCTAGATCCCAAGCTCTTTGAGGGGACCTCAGTAAAATCTACCTTCCGCACCTTTTACTACGAACCCAGCGACCAGATCAAAGTGAGCGAAGATGCACTGCATTTCCTCGTAGGGTTCCCACATGACGGCCGCTCACGGGAGTGGACATTTGGCCCCGCTGAGATCGTCGATCTCTCCAAGCTTGAGGTGAATCTCAAGACGGAGTTTTCGGCCTCAAATCGCGACCTCTATAAAAAGTAGGATAAGCAACCTGCTTGTCCTCCCCGCCCTCATGCAGGCGGCGGAAGGTTGCGGGCGGAGAGGACAGCCAAGATGGCTATCCTACGACCTAAAGGCTGACTTCAATTCACGAACACTGGTCACTTTCAGACCAAGAACCGCGAGGGCATAAACGACGACGCCAAGCCCCATGAGGAGCGTCATCGCAATCGCCTTCTGCCAGAAGATATCCCCGAGCCAAGGAGCAAGGAGCGGCTTTGCAATAACAAGAGCCAAGGCCATCACGCTACTGGCGATGACCATCCCAAGGAGACGCTTCCAGTTCTCACCTTGGAAATTCACAAAGCCACGGAGACCGAACCAGAGAAGAGCGACGTTTACCCAGGCAGCCACCGAGGTCGCAAAGGCGAGCCCGACGTGCCCGTAGAACGGAAAGAGAGCGAGACTCACTACAATATTCACCAACACCGTGATCCCAGCCATTTTCATGGGAGACTTGGTATCCTCGCGCGCGAAATAACCCGGCTGGAGAACTTTGATGAGAACGTAACCCGGAAGCCCCAGCGCGAAGGCCGCCAGCGCCCGTCCGGTCTGGAGTGAATCCTCTGCCGTAAAATTGTTTCGCTCAAAGAGAAGCGACATCACCTCCACCGGAATCACCATAAGAGCGATCGCAGCTGGGACCGTAACAATCATCGCTAGTTCGATCCCGCTCACCATCGTGGAAGACGCCTTCGATTCATCGCCAGTCTTCACCAAGCGTGTGATCTCCGGCAGAAGGACCATTCCAAAGGCGATCCCGATCATGCCCAGCGGCAGCTGATAGACCCTATCCGAGTAGTAGAGGTAAGAAATAGCACCCTGCTGGAAAGAAGCGATCACTCCACTGACGAGAAGATTGATCTGCTGAATCCCAGCGGCGATGACACCTGGTCCCATCAGGATAAAAAGGCGCTTCATCCCACTATCCAAGACTGGCTTCTTGAGCGCAATGGGAAGCCCTGCCCTACGACAGACCATCCAGAGCACCCCGAGCTGAAGGAAGCCGGCCACGGCGACACACCATGCCAGCACTTCGCCCTTTGAATCAGTGAAGCGAACCACCGCGAGGAGTCCCACGAGGAATACGAGATTGAGCAAGACGGGAGAAAAGGCAGGGGCGGCAAACTTCTTCAGAGTCGTCAGGACTCCGCTGAGGTGGGCCACGAGAGCCATACAAAGCAGATAGATGAAGGTGATCTTCGAGAGCTTGACCGTGAAATCATAAGCACCGGGATCGTTCCGGAAGACCTTGAACTCCCCTGCGCCACTGACCTTTCCGGAAACGACCGCAAAGTCATGCCCCTCGGGAAGCGGGATGCGCAGGAGGCCATCTTTGAAAATCCATTTTTCCTTATCGTAGAGGCGAGCACGCACCTCCGCGGAAGTCTCGCCCGCATCCTGATCGACTTCACCTTTTCGCTCCAGCGCCTGATTGAGGACTGAAATGACCGGAACCGTCTCGCCGACCGCTTGAGTCTCGCCGCCGAAAACCTCCCCCATCACCTTACCCACCTCGGGATCTCCCCGCTCCGTGAGACTGAGATCGTGGAAGGTTACCTTTTCGCCTTCCACCGCTTGGAAGTAGACCGCCCGCGCTCCGCGCAAAGTGACCTCGAAGTCCTGAGGAGTGCCATTGAGAGAAGTATCGACCTTTGAGAGAAAGCCCGGAACCACCGCTAGCATGACGAAGGCCATCAACGGAATCAGAAGAATCGTAAGAATGCCGAGGAAGAGAAAGAGGACCGAAAAAGCATTATTAGCGAAATTAATCGCCGACATCCTTCCATCCTCAGCCACTCTTTTTCCAAAGAGGGGCACAAAAGCAGAGTTGAAAGCGCCCTCGCCAAAGATGCGGCGAAAAAGGTTCGGAAAGCGGAAGGCCGCGAAAAAGGCATCAGCCACCATAGCCGTCCCCACAAAGCGAGCAATCAGGATATCCCGAAGGAATCCCAGGATCCGGCTCATCAAGGTAAAGCCAGAAACAGTCATTAAGGAACGAAGCATCGGAGAAGAGAATGGAGATGCTATGCGCCGACCTCAAGACATTGCGCTACCAAAAAGGCCACCAGCCCCTCTTAACCTTCCTCTTATACTTGCCATCACCCACGCTGAGAACCTCGACTCGGACCTGGGCGAGCCCGTCCTTCTTAAAGCCTAGCTTGGATGCCCCCCGAGGAGTCACATCAATAATTCTCCCAGGGATGAAGGGACCCCGGTCATTAATCCGCATTTTTACCGACTTCCCATTCTCCAGATTACTCACCTTTACCCGACAAGGGATCGGCAGAGTCTTATGAGCCCCCGAGACAGCAAAGGGCATCACCCTTTCACCCAGTGAGGTGTCTCCCCGCACGAGACCGAAATACTTGCTCTCGTCATACCACGAAGCCTCACCGACCTCATCGTAATCCAGAGCCGCCTCAACCGACATCGGTTGATAGTGCTCGCCACGAATGGTGTAGCCAAACTGCTGGTAACCCTCGTATCCCCCACCTCCGCAAGAAGTGAGGAGGAATGCGAGGGGGATGAAGAGGAATAGAATTTTCACTAGCTATCGCGACGTTTCAACTCGGGAAGCGTGCGCGCTACTTTCTCTTTCAGCGCCTTCCCGACTTGGAACTTTACCACAGCCCGGTCAGGAATGGGAATCGTCTTATTCGGATCTTTTGGATTCCGCCCTGGTCGACCCTTGGCTACCTTCGTCTCAAAGGTTCCGAAATCACGAACGACCACATTATTGGCATTAGCCAACTCCCGAGTCACGATCTCGAGGACCATGTGGAACATTTTCGATGACATCGTTTGAGTGACCCCCATGCGGTCACTCACCTCTTGAATAATTTCTTTTTTTGTAAAGTTAGCCATACCCCTTTTTTGCAGCTTTGCAGATACTGGGCCAAGTTACCCAGCTTTTACGACTTGTCAAAATAGCAAATGCCGCAAACTCCCTAGTGGGCGCAATCCGATCGAAAACCCTCTCAAACCCCACAATTTCGCATTCACCAAACGAGTGGAATTTCACACCACTAACCACTCCCGCAACAAACTATCAGTGAGTTACTTCTAACAGAGACCCAACAATGAAAAAGTCAGCCTCAGGCTCCCCTGTCACTGGAAAAACCCATAAAATCGGCTGAACATAATTATTTTGATGTGACGGAATTGTCCCATTGATTCTGGGGATCATTTCATAATTGCGCAGAACCGCCACACTTAGCCTGAGAATAATTTGCCCGTTTCACAGGGATTTACTAAACATCCTGCAGATTGACTCCCACCACATCGCCGAACAGCTCTCATTTTCTCGCTCCAACATGGATCTTAAGCCTCTCGCCTCCTCCCCAGCTCCGGCCCACTCAGACCAATTCCACTCGGCACTCTCCACATGGTTTCAAAAAGTGGGAAAAGATCTCCCCTGGCGTAAGACCGAGAATCCTTGGGCGATTCTTGTTTCAGAAATCATGCTCCAGCAGACGACCGTAGCCTCAGTCATCGCCAATCGGCGCTTTGAGCGATTTCTAGAAGAATTCCCCGATCTCCAGACCATCTCTGCTGCGCCTGAGGAGCAACTCCTCAAGGCATGGGAAGGTCTTGGTTACTATAATCGAGTTCGCAATCTCCAGCGGGCCGCGAGCGCGATTCTTGAACTTCACGGCGGCGTCTTCCCCAAAGATGCCGAAAGCTTGGAAAAGCTTCCCGGAATTGGAAAATACACCGCTGGAGCCGTCTCATCCTTCGCCTTCAATCGTCCCGCGCCGATCGTCGATGCCAATATCGCGAGAGTCCTCTCTCGGATTTTCGACTACCACGAGCCAGTTGACTCCACCGCAGGACTGAAGCAAATCTGGGTCTGGGCAGAAGCTCTTCTCGATCGTAAAAATCCACGCAGGCACAACTCCGCCATCATGGAACTGGGCCAGACCCATTGCTCACCCAAGTCACCCGATTGCATAGCCTGTCCCGTCGCAAACTTTTGCCAGTGCCGCGACCCCCTCTCTCTGCCAGTGAAAAAAGCCCGTCGTAAAACGATCCAAGTCGACGAGCATGCCATTTTCCACCTCAAAAAAGGCCGCCTCCTTTTAGCAAAAGAAGACGGTGGTCGACGCAAAGGCTTCTGGCGACTTCCCCTTCGTGAGGCCGAAACAGTGGCCCACCTTGAGCCCGTCTCAACCCATCGCTACGCCATCACGCACCATCGCGTCACCCTCTTCCTCTACAAGAACGAGACAAGCCCGGAAGAAAACGAAGCCTGGATCTCACTCGACAAGCTAGAAGACCTTCCTATCGCCTCCCCGGTCCGACGCGCCATCGAGGCCTCTCTTTAGAGCCCGTATCGCGTGATTAAGCTCCCGGACACGATCTCTACTTCTGTCCCCATCTGGGTTTTTTCAAAGATGAGCGGCTGCGCTTTCTCAAAGACACGGATGCAGCCAAAACTACTGCGAGTGCGCTTGTTAAACTTACCAATGTGCATACCGACCCCTGACCACGTGAGGCGCATCCAGTAGGGCATTGAGATCCCTTCGTAGACCGTGCCCTCGGGCGGATCACCTTCGTGCAGCCATGATTTCTCGACCACGATCTCACGGGACTCCTCCTTCACATAGCGCCCATAGCGATTCGAGCGCTTGCTTTCAAGCCGCTCTTGAATCGTAAATATCCCCTCTGGAGTCTCCTTTCCTGGGACTCCAGTCGCAACATCTGCCTCGAGAACAGACTCGCCCTCCTCATTCAGCAGCCACGCCTTTTGATCCCAAAGAGAAATCTTGATGCTCGTCTCCTCTGGTGACGCCCCTCGGTATTTTGAACGATCCACCAGATAGCCCGGCTTATCGGCCGGCATAGTGCTACAAGAAACGAATAGGAGCGGAGCAAGGAGCAAAAAGAACTTCATCTAGTTTTGGGTAATCACCCAACGCATACTCACAGGTGCGAACACCTCCGGAAACCGCGGAGGTCTTCAACTGACCATCCGGGAGACCATCTTTATGACAGCCTCCCTGCTGTAGGGTAAGTCAGCTCAGCACAGCGGTCGAAATCAGTCAAAGGTGAAGCCGCTTTTTTCATAAAGCGATCCAGTGATGAGAGGGGTCTTAAGCCGAAAGACTTAGTTGTCTTCGGTTATTAATCGGTAGAAGCCTCGACTAGGGTTGGGCTCTAAGTCGCGCCAGGTCTGGGTGGCGCCATCGCCCTCGATGACGAACCTTGGATCCCAGTTTGCAGTGAGGCTAGTCGTGCGCTCAATAGTATAGGTTTTCCCAACCTCGGTAGCGAAGCCGATGACAACTTGATTGTCAGAGAAGCCGACGACCGGCTCCAAAGAACCCAGCGGTTCAGGTTCAGGCTCAGGGGCTTGGACCTCCCAGCCGATGTCGG
>JALZWA010000241.1 GCA_023299815.1 Akkermansiaceae bacterium | reverse complement strand
CGAGATCGCGTGGGTCGAGAACCTCTCTGGAGGGATCGAGGGAGATCGTAAATTCAAAGGCTGGCTGCGCCCCGGAGCAATGGGTGGAGAACTCGCCGCCCGTCTCCACATCGCGCGCACGGTGGCCCGCCGGGCCGAGCGCTCTACCTGGAAGGTTTCCGAAAAAGTCGCGACCGCAGAGCTGCGCATCTTCCTGAATCGTCTCTCGGATGCGCTCTGGCTCATGGCGAGGAAGAGCGAGGAAGCTTGATAAGAGAAGCGAGATATCATTTTTTAGTAGCAATGAAACCTGACTCCTTCGCCCGCACCGCGGTCTCCTTCTTCCTCGTGATCCTTGGCGGTTCACTTCTCTCTGCAATTCTCGGAGGAGTGTTTGCTTACCTCGTAGCAGTGATCTCCCCTGAGTTTGTGAAGAATCTCTTCTCGGTCGCTGAGGGGAATGAGCATCGATATGCCGCAAGCACCGGGATGATCTGGGGAATCTTTATCGGAGCAGCCGTGAGTGGTTTTTCCTGCCTTCTTGCCGTCATCATCCGCGTCGTGAAGCTTCAGATTGATTTCAAAAAGGGCAATACCAAGTAACTTATGAAAAAGGTGATGTGGTTTATTCTCGATTCCGTAGGGATCGGAGGCGCGCCGGATGCGGCGGCTTTTGGTGATGAGGGGAGCGATACCCTCGGTCATATTGCGGAGTGGTTTCTTGAGAACGAAGGTAGGCCTTTGGCCTTGCCGAATCTCGCGAAGCTTGGTCTCGGTGAGGCCTATCGGCTTGTCCACGGCTCACTTCCGCCGGGTTGGGAAAAGGTCGAGACCTCGGCCTGCTTCGCTGCTGCTTCTGAAATCTCTACTGGAAAAGATACACCGAGTGGTCACTGGGAACTCGCTGGAGTGCCGGCGCGCTGGGATTGGGGTTACTTCCCGAAGACCGAGGAATGTTTTCCGCAGGAACTCCTAGTGGCGCTTTGGGAAAAAGGAGGCCTTGAGGGATCACTCGGGCACTGCCATGCGAGCGGCACGGAAATCATCGAGCGTCTCGGGGAGGAGAGCGTGCGCTTAGGAAAGCCCATCTTTTATACCTCGGCAGACTCGGTCTTCCAGATCGCGGCGCATGAGGAAGCCTTCGGTCTAGATCGACTTCTGAAGCTCTGCGAGCTCGCGCGTGAGCTTACTTTAGAAATGAATGTCGGTCGTGTGATCGCGCGGCCTTTTATCGGCGAAGCCGGAGCTTACGAGCGCACGGGGAACCGCAAGGATTACGCGGTCACGCCCCCGAAGCCCACGGTGCTGCAGTGCTTGGTGGATGACGGCAAGCGGGTGGCCGGAGTCGGGAAAATTGGTGACATTTTTGCCCACACGGGTCTATCTGTAGAGCTGAAGGCGAGTGGTCATCCCAAGCTTTGGGAGCGGACTAGGGAGGCCCGCGAGGATGCTGATCTCGTGATGACGAACTTTGTCGATTTCGATATGCTTTACGGCCATCGCCGCGACCCGCTGGGCTACGGTCTTGCTCTTGAAGAATGGGATCGTGAGTTGGGTCACTTTTTAGCCGAAGGTCACGATGATCTCATCGTCATCACCGCCGATCACGGGAATGACCCGACTTGGGAGGGGACTGACCACACCCGCGAGCGCGTCCCTGTCCTCATCCACGGAGCTGGGGTAATCAATGGTGGAATCCGAGAGACCTTCGCGGATGTCGGGGCGACGATTGCGAAGTCCTTTGGGCTGGAGATGGACGAAGGCTCTCCGATCTTGTAGGCTCCCGCATGGCCACTCCTCATCTGGAAGCAAAAGAAGGCGAATTCGCCGAGACCGTCCTCATGCCCGGCGATCCGCTACGGGCGAAGTTCATCGCAGAAACATTTCTCGATGACGTGAAGCAGGTCAATGGCGTGCGCAACATGCTCGGCTTCACCGGGACCTACCAAGGCACTCCTATTTCAGTTGTTGGCAGTGGCATGGGCATTCCCTCGATCTCGATTTATGCGAAAGAACTCATCACCGATTACGGGGTGAAGAATCTCATCCGCGTCGGCAGCTGCGGCGCGGTCTCCACCAAGGTGAAGGTGCGCGATGTTCTGATCGGGATGGGCGGCTGCACGGATAGCGGAGTGAATCGTGCGCGCTTTGGGGGTTATGACTTCGCGGCTATTGCCGATTACGATCTGCTCGCGGCTCACGTGGAGGCGGCTAAGGAACTCGGCGTTCCCGTGAAGGTGGGGAATCTTTTCTCCGCTGATCTTTTTTACAGCCCGGAGCCAGAGATGTTTGATCGGATGGAGAAAATGGGCGTCTTCGGAGTCGAGATGGAAGCGGCAGGGCTCTTCGGCGTCTGTGCCGAGTTCGGCGCGCGGGGGATGGCGATCTGCACTGTCAGTGATCATATCCGGACCGGAGAGTCCACCACCAGCGAGGAGCGGGAGAAGAGCTTCACCTCCATGATGGAAGTCGCGCTTGAAGCCGCTAAAAAAATAGCATCATGACTGATCAAGAGCTCATCGCCGCTGCCACCGAGGCTAAGAATCAGGCTTACGCGCCTTATTCTAAGTTCCACGTCGGCGCGGCTCTTCTCGGGAAGTCGGGAAAAGTTTACTCCGGCTGCAATGTCGAGAATGCCTCCTACGGACTCACCAACTGCGCCGAGCGCGTGGCGATCGGCAGTGC
>JALZWA010000240.1 GCA_023299815.1 Akkermansiaceae bacterium | reverse complement strand
TTTAGTACCGGCGACCACAAATTTTTGTTTGTATAATAGAGTCGGATTCGTATCGTACCGGTACGGCATATCGGACGGCCCATTAGCCTGCGAGGGGCGATTAGCTTGGTGCAGCTGGCGAAGGCCTATGCGATCATCGCGGGACGTGATTATGTCATTCCGGATGACGTGAAGCGGGCGGCGCTGCCGGTGTTCCGTCATCGAGTTCAAGTCGCGCCGGAAGTGGCGATTAGTGGACAGAATGTGGATGATCTTTTGACCAAGGCGCTGGAAAGTGTCGAAGCGCCTCGGACTTAAGTGATGCCGCTACGTCCTACAAAGTGGCTGGTGCGCCTGCTGATCCTCTGGACCTTACTGGGTCTGGTGGTGGTCTTTTGGGAGCCTGCCTTTGGAGCTTGGAAGCTCATGGCGGCTATTTTAGGTGGGCTTGCTTTGTTTGATGCGCTCGTTGCGTTGACCTCGAAACGACCAGGAGCGGAGCGGACCTTGCCGGGCCGATTTGCGGTGGGGGTTGAGGGCGAGGTGACGGTGCGTCTTCTCAATAAGAGCGGGCGGCCGATTCATCTCTCGATGTTCGATGGTGTGCCGGAGGCGAGCGATTGTCAGCTGCTGCCGTGGACGGGATGGATCAAGAAGAGTGGGTATGTGGATGTCACTTATCCGGTGGCTCTCAATGAGCGGGGTGAGACGACTTTTGACAAAGTGCACGTGCTGGAGAGCTCGCTGCTGCATCTGTGGGCGCGCAATTCTCAGGTGGGAGAGGAAGGGGCGACGAAGGTCTATCCGAACTATCAGCCAGTGCTGCGCTACGCGCTTCTGGCGATGGCGCATCGACAGGAGCAAAGCGGGATTGTGCGGAAAAATCGGGCGGGCTTGAGCCGAGATTTTCATCAGCTGCGGGATTACCAACAGGGCGATTCGCTGGCTCAGATTGATTGGAAGGCTTCCTCGAAACGGCAGACCTTGATCAGTCGTGACTTCCAGGAACAGCGGGATCAATCGGTGATTCTGATGCTGGATTGTGGTCGACGGATGCGGACGCTGGAGGGGGAGATTTCACAGTTTGATCATTGTCTTAATTCGATGCTTCTTCTGAGCTATATCGCGCTGCGGCAGGGTGATCATGTGGGAGTGCTGAGCTTCGGGGGGACGGATCGCTGGCTTCCTCCGGTGAAGGGAACTCATGCGATGACGACGGTGCTGAATCATCTCTATGACTATGAGACGGCTCCTTATCCGAGTGATTTTAGTGAGGCGGCGGAGCGACTTCTGAGTCACCAGCGACGGCGTGCTTTAATCGTGATTCTGACGAATCTACGTGGTGAAGATAGCAGTGAGCTGAGTGAGCCGCTGCGGAGGCTGCGCCAGAAGCACCCGGTGGTGCTGGCGAGCTTGAGAGAGGAAGGGATCGGGCAGATGTTGAATAAGGAGGTGGAAAACTTTGATGACGCTTTGGGCTATCTCGGGGCGGAAGACTATGCGGCGGAGCGTGAGGTGACGCTCTCGCGGATTCGCGCAGAGGGAATTGTGACGATCGATGCGACGGCACAGGAGTTCCCGGTGGCGCTTGCAAATTGCTACCTCGATACCCGTGAGACGATCTAGATGTGAATAAGTTGACCAAGGTCTTTTTATTCACATCAAAATCCTTTAATTAGCTTTATAAAATAGACTTATCCACATGTTATTCGCCTACGAGTAACCTGTGAACAGGCTGTCATCAACAGAGTCTGCCATCGAAGAAGAAGTCCCGAGAGTCTTCTACTTTCAATTCTTTGGAGGCATCGTGGAGAGGGTTCACAAGGAGGTTGCTTTCCTCCTGAATGAGCACCGAGGGCACAAAGAGGCCGAGCGAATGGCTCCGCCGGGTCCAGTCATCGCCGAGCTTTTGAGTGACTCGGGTGCCCTGTGATCCGCGATGCCAGTAGTCGGGAAGTGAGTTGCGCAAATCATGGATCATCTCCTTGGGAATGCGGACCGTCAGCAAGAGAAAGCGGATCTTGCGGGTGGCTGGGGTGGTGAGGTGGACGAGGCTCTCCAGAGCGGAGAGCGAGCGTTGCATGCTCATGTAAACCATCCGAGTTCCCTCGGAATTCCAGCGTCCTCCGTGAATGGCGGCCCCTTTTCCATTCAGCGCTTCAAGCTCGCGCTTGGGTGAGATCAAGCGATAGGCCCTCACGAAGCTCTTCTTAGTAGACGCCATATTCAATCCGGGTGATGAGGGCTTCGACTTCTTTCGCGCCATACTCTGTATCGGCGTAGCGAAGGGGAGCTTCATCCGCGGTGCCGGGGTTCTCAGTCTTCAGCCAATCTCGAGTCGTTTCTTCGGTTTCGAAGAGTTCCATCGCTTTCCCGAACAGGCGGTAGAGACGGACGAGTTTTTCACTTTCCGGACATTCAAACTGTCCTGTTTTTTTGCGCCGCTGAAGGGTGGCGGGTGAAATGCCAATCAAGATGCCGAGTTCATCTTCGGTAAGATCAAGGAGCTTCTGCAGCACGGTGAATTCCTTCACGGGAAAGCCACTGCGGATTCTCGTGACCATGGGGGTTTCGTTGTAAACCATGTCTGGTTCACACAGCACTTTCCCTTTGTCTGGAGCTGGGAGGTAAAGGGCAGCGAGGCTTAAATCACCTGATCTCATGAAGGAACTTTAACCCCAGTGAAGCCCTTTTCAATCATAAAATAGTCACTTTCCAATCATTTGATTGAACCCTTCTTCGTCGAGGATCGTGACATTCAGGCTTTCGGCCTTCGTGCGTTTCGATCCCGCGGACTCTCCTGCGAGGAGGAAGTCGGTCTTGGCTGAGATGGAGCCAGAGACTTTTCCGCCCTTTTCCTCGATCAGTTTTTTGAAGTGAGGACGGGCCTGAGAAAGGGTGCCTGTGATGACGAAGGTTTTTCCCACGAAGGGGAACTCGTCAGAGGCTTCGGTCTGAGGGCGCGGGGCGAAGTTCTCAGAGGCTGGGTCAATGCCGAGATCGCTGAGCTTCGTGAGGACTGTTTGGCCGGCTTCGGAGCGGAAGAAACTGAGGAGATTCTGACCGGCGACAGGGCCGAGGCTGTCATCGATCTGGAACTCGGCTAAGCGCGGGTGGTTTTCTTTTTTGCGCTTCGATTTTGAGAGTTCTTCAAAATCGGGAAGGCCCGCGAGATCGGAGATGATCGGGGAGCTTGGAAGATCAGAAAGATGCTCGTGGAGGCGAGCGAGTTCCTTGGCGGAGGACTCGCCGATGTGGGAGATGCCCATGGCGAAGAGCCAGCGGGCGAGAGGCATGTCGTTTTTGGCCTTTTGGATGGAGGCGAGGAGGGTGACGGCTCGCTTTTCGCCGAAGCGGCGCTCTTTTGAAATGGCGACTCCATTGTCCGATTTGGCGGGGTCGAGCATGAGGTCGGCGAGATCTGATTCTGTGAGGGTAAAAAGATCGAGTGGGGAGGAGGCGAGTCCTGTCTCGACTAGCTTGACCGCGACTGACTCGCCGAGGCCATCGAGATCGAGGGCTTTGCGCTGAGAGAAGTGCTTGATGCGGGTGACGGCTTGGGCAGGGCAGGCGAAGCTGGTGCAGCGCCAGGCGACGAAGCCTACCTCGCTTTCGATCGGTCCATGGCAAGAAGGGCACTGGTGATTGAGGACGCTGGGGAGGTGGTAGGGCTGAGTTGAATCGGGGCGCTTGCTGGTGATGACCTTGACGATGGAGGGAATGATTTCTCCGGCCTTCTCGATGAGGACGGTGTCGCCAATGCGGACATCTTTTCGCTCGATCTCCTCTTGGTTGTGGAGAGTCGCGCGCGAGACGGTGGTGCCTGAGACGAGAACGGGTGCAAGCTCGGCGACGGGTGTGAGGACGCCGGTGCGGCCGACCTGAATTGTGATGGCTTTGAGGAGGGTTTCCTTTTGCTCCGGGGGATACTTGAAGGCGGCAGCCCAGCGAGGAGCGCGCGAAGTGAAGCCGAGGGTTTCGCGCTGGCCGAAATCGACGACTTTGAGCACCGCACCATCGGTCCCGTGGCCTAAATGATGGCGCTTTTCATCGAGCTCGCGGATCGCTTTTAAAATTCCCTCCAGAGAATCGGTGTCCCAGAGTGGGGCATTCCGGCGAATACCGAAGCTGTCGAGGAGTTGGTGGAAATCTTTTTCAGATTCCATCTCTGCCCCTTGGTGATCGCCGAGCCCGTGAGCAAGGAATTCTAGGGGGCGCTTTGCGACTTCCTTTGGGTCGAGAAGCTTGAGAGTTCCCGCTGTGGCATTACGCGGATTAGCGAAGGTCTGGAGGCCGGCTTCTTCGCGCTGCTCATTGAGTTTAGCGAAGCCTATGGAGGGCATAGATCTCACCGCGCACTTCGAAAAGCTCTGGAACATTCGTGCCAGAGAGGGTGAGAGGAATTGAGCGAATGGTGCGGACATTGGTCGTGATGTCATCGCCAGAGGTTCCGTCGCCGCGAGTCAGTGCGTAGTCGAGCTTGCCCTCGCGATAGACGAGAGAGCAGGCCACTCCATCGATCTTAGGCTCTACGGTCAGAGCGATCTTTTCACCGGGGAGTGCTTTTTTTACGCGATCGTAAAAGGCAACCACTTCGCTCTCCTCGAAGACGTCATCGATCGAGAGCATCGGCAAGAGGTGAGGTCTTGTGACGAATGAGTCGAGTGGTGCGCCACCGACTCGAAGGGTCGGAGAATTGGCGTCGTAGAATTCAGGGTTCGCCTTTTCAAGGTCCTCTAGCTCGCGGAAGA
>JALZWA010000239.1 GCA_023299815.1 Akkermansiaceae bacterium | reverse complement strand
CGCTACGCCGTCTCCTTCCACGTCGACGACCTCAACCTCGACCCCAAGTCCTGGTGCCGCTTCCCCATCCTCTCCTCCGGCTTCACCGAGGAGCTCGCGGAGCTGTAGTGGAAGTGATCGAGCTGAGTCAAAGCTTATCATCGTCTTGGACTGCTTCCCTTCCCCGGAGGGGTGTCAGAATATAGCGCGGGGTGGAGTGAAGCGGAACCCCGGGAACCAGTTCTACTTCGATCCCGTGCCCCGGAGGGTCACCAGAAGATAGCTCACTACTGATGATTTGCGAAGCGGGGCTCAATCGGGATCACTAGTTTTCAGGGGCGTCATGGATATGGAGGCTTGCGCGCACTTCTGGTGGCCCTCTGGGACACATCGCCGGGCCGTCGTTTCCCCGGGGTTCCGCTTCACTCCACCCCGCGCTACTTTCTTTGACCCCTCTGGGGATCGGGGATTCGGTTCCTCAAGGAGTGGCATTCACCTAAGAGCCTCTGCCACGCTCCATCAACGACCAGCCGCCTCAATCAACTGCTTCAGCTCCGCAGCATCTCTCTTGAGATTCTTAAGCTCACTCATCTCCGCCACAGTAAACGGCATGCGGATCCGCCAGTTCTTACCACCCAGCGTGCCGGGGATATTAAAGCGTTCAGTCATCCCATAAATATCGGTGATCATGAGCGCGGCGTAACGTGAGTTACAATCGAGGAGAGCCTTAAGAAGCGCTGTTTTCACCTCGTCATCAAAGCCACGGAAACTCCAGCCATCCTCCGGAAGATCAAGTCCCGAAAACTCACTCAGAACCCGAAGATTCCAAGCCGCACCCACGCGCTCATCCTCATCCTCGCTCGCTTGATTCGCACGAAATTCCTCCCACATCGCCGCGATCGTCGGGTGGTCATGCGTCGCATAAGTCGCGAATGAACAACGGAGATAATCCCCACCTGGGATCGGATGCTCCTGCCCGTCATCACCTTGCTGAACTTCCCAGTGGCAGATCTTAAATCCTGCGATCCCCACTTTTTCCAAATGTGGACGCACATAATGAGGCACCGCCCCAAGGTCTTCGCCCACCACCTCACCATCACCCGCCGCTTCCTGCACCGCTTTGAGATACTTGTCTCCGCAAGCGAGATTGTGCGCGCATTGCTCCTCGGTGTCATCCGGGAAAGGCTTGAATCCGGGGAGAAGCCCACCCGTCTTCTCCGCCGCTTCTTCATGAGTCAGCGGAAGGAACTCAGCATTCCGCTGAGGACGCCAAGGGAAAGAATAGATGCGGTAGAAGCCGAGGATATGATCGATCCGGAAGATGTGGAAGACGTCCGTCAGCTTATCAACCCGGCGACGCCACCAAGCAAAATCATCCTTCTCCATCAGGTCCCAGCGGTAAGCCGGAATCCCCCAATTTTGACCCCACTTCTGGGTGAAAGCATCATCTTTGAAAACCGTCTCCGGCGGCGCACCCCCACACCAACTCAAGTCAAAGCCACCCCGCTCGAAAAAGACATCCGCACTGTAATAAGAAATCCCAATCGGAATATCCCCCATCAGCTTCACCCCACGCGCACCGGACTCCTCACGAAGCGTCCGCCACTGCGTGAAGGCAACCCACTGCACCCATGCGTAATAGCGGAGGCGATCTGCTGCGCCCTGCTTCTTGGCGACAAAGTCATGCGCTTTATCAACATCCTGATAATTGATGTTCCAGAGATCCCAAGTCTCACGACCTCCTTCTTGGTCCATCAAAAAGCGGAACTTCGTGTAGTTCTCAAGCCACCCTTTTTCAGTCTCACAAAAAGCATCGAACTCCGCACTCCCCGTGAACTTCGCAAAGCCCTCCTCAAGCAGCTTCCGCTTAAGGATCTTCGCTTCTTCGTAATTCACCAGATCACCATTTAAAAGATCATCACTCAGTCCCGCCCGCACCTCAGCAACCCGCTCAGGCCCGATCTCAGGAACCGAAGAAAGATCGATGAGGCTCGGCTCAAGCGCCACCGAACTGATCGCATTGTAAGGCGAATTATCCGCGCCCGTCTCATTGATCGGGAGCAGCTGCAGAACCTTCACCCCATATTCAACAGCCCATCCCACCAGCTCCCGCAGACCGCCCACATCGCCAATCCCAAGATCCCCCCCATGCCGAAGGCTCGTCACTGGGGCCAAGACTCCCGCTACTTTATCGCTCGAATCACTCATGCTCACCGGGATAGGTTGGTAAACTGACCCCGCTTCACCAATTCTCAATCCTGATCTTTTCTCCCCCGTAGGATCACCCGTCCCCGTTGTCCTCCCCGCCCCCAACCCCAAAAGGAGTCGCGGCGCCTCGCCGCTGATCAACCACGTCTCAAAAATCCACTACATGGCTCAAGCCCTCGGCATCACCCACGATAACCACCTCGCCAAAATCCTCTCCTACATCCGCTACGCCTGGAATGGAAAGAACACCACCATCATCACCCAAGACGAAGTCAAAGAATGGCGTAACAAACTCAAGAATCGCGCCACCCCTTAGACTAATTTTGTGGCCTCATTAAGCAGGCTGAATTTGTGGGCATCCACCCAGTTGATGGGCCAAAATAAGGAAAGTTCGCAGATCTCTTTACTACTGAACTCGCCTTCT
>JALZWA010000238.1 GCA_023299815.1 Akkermansiaceae bacterium | reverse complement strand
CTCTTTCTAAAGCCTCCCTCCGTGATGCCATCGGCTACGTCACACAGGAGGCCTTCCTTTTCAATGGCACCGTCCGCGAAAATCTCACCCTCTCCAAGCGAGACGCGACCGATGAAGAAATCTACCGCGCGCTCGATGCCGCGAAAGCAGACTTCGTCAGAGAACTCCCCGAGAAGCTCGACACCAATGTCGGCGAGCGCGGCGTGAAACTCTCCGGTGGAGAAAAACAACGCCTCTCCATCGCCCGTGCCCTTCTCAAAGATCCACCGATCCTCTTGCTCGATGAAGCGACCGCCTCGGTCGATAACCAGACCGAGCTCTCCATCCAACAAGCGCTTGATGAACTGATGAAAAACCGCACCAGCATCGTCATCGCCCACCGTCTCTCCACCATTCAAAAAGCGGACCGCATCTACGTCTTAGAAAATGGTCACGTCATTGAAGAAGGCGGCTACGAGGAGCTCATCGCGCAAGATGGCAAGTTCGCCCAACTCGCCAGCACCATCGAGGAGTAGCGCATTTTCTTGGATCATCCTTTGCCATCCGCCTCAGAATCGGGTAATCGCTCGGCAGCGCTAACCCGCTCGCATTCTTATGCTTGATATCAAACTCATCCGCGAAACTCCCGACCTCGTCAAAGAACGTCTTGCCACCCGGCACGATGATTCCGCATCCATGATCGACGAGGTCCTCTCCTGTGATGAAACCCGCCGCAAGGCCGAGACCGACAAGCAGCAGCTCCAGTCGCAGCGCAAGACCACCTCGAAAGAGATCGGTAAGCTCCGCGCAAATGGCGAAGACTCCTCGGCAATCGAAGCTGAGGTAAAGAAGCTCGGCAACGAGATCAAAGAACTCGACGAAGTCGGCACCACCGCTGGTGATCGTCAAAGCGAACTTCTTCTCACCATCCCGAACCTCCCTCACGAAAGCGCTCCCATCGGTGCTGGCGAAGAAGAGAACCCAATTCTCCGCAGCTGGGGTGAAAAGCCCGCTCTTCTTAAAGCGCGTGATCACCTCGATCTCGCCGAGAAGCACGGCATCATTTCCTTTGAAGACGGCGCTCGCCTCTCTGGCTCCGGCTTTGCGGTCTACCGCGGAAAAGGTGCCCGTCTCCAGCGCTCGCTCATTCAATTTCTCCTCGACCTCCAGAGCCAGGAACACGGTTATGAAGAAGTCAATGTCCCCATCATCATCCAGCGTCACTGCATGGAAGGCACCGGGCAACTTCCTAAATTCGAGGATGACATGTATGGCACCAGCGATGGCGAATTCTTCCTCGCCCCCACGGCCGAGGTCCCCGTCACGAACCTCTACCGCGAGCAGCTCCTCGCCGAGGCAGATCTCCCGATCAAAATGACCGCACACACCCCTTGCTTCCGCCGTGAAGCAGGCAGCGCTGGGCGTGACAATCGCGGCATCATCCGCACGCACCAGTTTGATAAAGTAGAGCTCGTTCAAATCGTCCGTCCGGAAGATTCACTCGCCGTCCTAGAAGAACTCACCGGCCACGCCGAAGCGGTTCTTCAGAAACTCGGCCTCCACTACCAAGTCATCGAACTCTGCACCGGCGACATCGGCTTCAGCTCATGCAAGACCTACGACCTCGAAGTATGGTCGCCCGGTCAGGACAAATTCCTCGAGGTCTCAAGCTGCTCCACCTTCGGCGACTACCAAGCGCGCCGCATGAAGCTCCGCTATAAGGATGCCGAGGGAAACAACAACTTCTGCCACACTCTTAATGGATCCGGCACCGCTCTCCCCCGCCTTCTCGTCGCGGTTCTTGAGCAATATCAGACCCCAGAAGGTGACATCCGCATCCCGGAAGCGCTCGTCCCCTACTACGGCTCCGAGACCCTTTAAGAATCAAGGATTCAGGCTGAAATAGTTCTTTTGAACACTTTTTTATTGTCGATATTCCGGAAATCCTTATGGTGTTCATATGCATCACCCAAGCATTTCTACCATCGCTCCTAAGTCCTCCCTACAAGCTCACCTCGCCCTGAAGCTCCTCCTTTTACAAAGGAACTACCTCAGCGAGATCTCACGAGATCAGTTCCTCCTAGGCTGGGCCGCCATCGCCTACATCGCGCCCAATCTACGCCCCGAAGAAGCCCATCTCGAAGACGGCGGCTGGCCCGACGCCTGGAAGCTCATCGCCAAAGAAGCCTTCGTCAGAGCAAAGGACGGAGAGATTACCACAGAGGAACTCTTTCCCGACCTCTTCCCAGTAAAAAAGCAGCACTGGAGATGCCTCGCGGCATAATTGGCCAGCGACTCTCAAGACGTAGGATAATCCGTCCCAGTTGTCCTCCCCTCCCTCAACCAAGCTCTTCCAAAAGCAGCTCTGCCCAGAATTCATCCGCAGATTAATCAGAGAATCATGCTTTTGCTGCTAAACCTCTCAAGCAATCTGCGAATAACACCCGGAGATCAAGGATCAACCAAGTTCCCTGAATCCCATCCATCCCATTCATCTGCGGTTTAAAACTTCCAGCCCCACTAGCGCTTACTTGCGGGGCGTAGTTAGTAAGCGGCGAGGCGCCACGACTCCTTTGCCTGCTTGCGGACGAAGAAGACAGCCTAGAAGAACTGTCTTACGTCAGGAAAAAACTACCTCGGCCAAGCGGCGTGGATATGAGTCGAGTGAGCCTTATCTCCAGGCCCCAGCGTCTCAGTCGCGCCAAGCTGGCGGCAGCGGCTCAAGAACTTTCTCCAGTAAGGATTTCCTGCTCTCACTTGCTGACCATTGATGATGCTCACATCAAAAGCGATCCCCGCATAGTGACGCGAAGTCCGGCTGTGCGAACCACCCGCAATCGAGGTGACATTGAAAGTGTAACCTTCGTTCGCAAGGGTCTTCATCGCATTGAGCATGCGTGAATCCAGCTTGGTGTAGCCACCCGGCGCGTTGCCATACCAGCTGCGCTTAGCGCTTCCGCCATTGGACATCGCCACGATGTTATCCCAAGAAGAAGCGCCATCATAGCGACCACTCACTTGGCGGCGCAGAAGGCTGATTTTAGGACACTTTTTAATCCAGTTCGCAGTCGCCGCAGGACCACTGTAAACCTTCTTCGGGGGAGTGACAGTAATCGGCGTTTTTTCCTTATCGGCGCAACTAGAAACACCAATAGCGATAGTGAGAAGAACGACGGGGAATGATAAAATGAGGGGGGCTTTCACAGAAGTCATTCTGCCTATTCCCTCGACCTTGGCAAGTTCGGTCTCTTCAGCCTAAGGTCTGACATGTCAGCGATTCACGATGAACTCCTCCGCTCCTTCGG
>JALZWA010000237.1 GCA_023299815.1 Akkermansiaceae bacterium | reverse complement strand
TCCGGCGTAGCTCAGTGGTAGAGCGGGTGACTGTTAATCACTAGGTCCTTGGTTCGAACCCAAGCGCCGGAGCCACTTAAAAAGAAAAGGACCGAAGCCACTGGCTCGGTCCTTTTTTGTGTCCGGAACACTCAGAGAGCTTCGATTTACAGAGCCTCCTGTTTCGTGAGTAAGATGCGCACATCGCCTACGTAGACTTTGGCGCGGACCTCGATCGGGATTCTCCAAGCGTCGTCGCTAAGCCACACGGTGGCGGATTTGAGCTTTTTGTATTCTTTGAGTTGCATCTTTTCATCGATTTTCTCCATTGAAATATCGAGCTTGATGCACTTGCGACCTCGATGGGTCTCCCTACCTAAGACGGTCACCCGGGCAAGATAGGGGCTGGCGACGGGGTGGAAGGGCATCACGATCTTTTCACCATTCTTGAGAGACATGCTCCTGATCTGGAGGAGTCCGCTGAAGAGATCGAGCGAGTTGGGATAGGGAAATTTATCCTTGGATCTTCTGACTTTGCCATCACGAGTCTTGGTCTCCGAGCCGGTGACGCCGGATGAGGTGAAGCGGTATTCCTGCTTCGTGAGCTTATCGCGCTCCTTTTCCGAGCCGACAAAGATGACCGGGCGTCGAGTCTTGGGACTGAGGAAACTGATGTAGTTAAACTGGAAGGGGAAAAGGGTGTGGGCCCAGCCGGTGCTGCCGCCGTAGCCTTGGGCGATAAAGTGCTTGGGATACTTGGGATCCTTCTTACCAAAGATCAGATCCATATTCCCTGCCTTGAGCTTGCCGTTCCACGAGAGGTCGTAGGAGAGCTTTGTGGGGGAGATGGCGTTGAGTGTGCCATTTTTTGGGACATTGACCTCTTTTTGCCAACCCAAAGCGGGAAGGCTTGCGAGTAGTAGAAAGGTAGCGATTTTTATCATAGATTCCGGTTAGTAGAACGTAACTGAGAGCAGACTTATTCACTATTAGTGAAAATGCTCAGGGAAAAGGCGTGACGGAAATCAGTGTGGCGCTAAAACCCTCCTTTCACCAATGGCGAGCAAGGTAACTTACCAAGATGCGGGTGTCGACACCCGGGCCGCGGCCGCGCTGGTCGGCGATATCAAAACTGATGTCGCGCGAACTCAAAAACAGCGACAGCTTTACAACTCCTTCGGCCTTTTCGCCGCGGCATTTGATCTAAGCGATTACTCGGAGCCGGTCATTGTGACAGGCTGCGATGGAGTCGGGACAAAGGTCGAGCTCCTCCTTGAGCACGGGA
The DNA here is from genome assembly GCA_023299815.1 of Akkermansiaceae bacterium. Classification (GTDB taxonomy): domain Bacteria; phylum Verrucomicrobiota; class Verrucomicrobiia; order Verrucomicrobiales; family Akkermansiaceae; genus SW10. Next base: position 3,405 of record JALZWA010000237.1, on the reverse strand, counting down.
TGGAAGCAGAGGCTGGTAAAGACCTCATCGCGATGTCGGTAAATGACATCATCACGACAGGTGGTGATCCATTGCTCTTCCTCGATTACATCGGGATCGCCAAGCTTGATCCCCCTCGGATTAAGAAACTGATCTCCGGAATGTGTGACTACCTTGAGGACTGCGGTTGCATCCTCGCCGGTGGGGAGACTGCAGAGATGCCAGGAATCGTTCCTCCTGATGTCGTGGAGCTCTCGGGCTTCTGCATCGGAGCCGTTGAAAAAGGTGACATGATCCAGCCTGAGACAGTAGAGATTGGCGATGTCTTCGTCGGTTATGCTTCCGATGGTTTCCATGCCAATGGCTGGAGCTTGGTTCGCCGGCTACTTGAAGAATGTCGCGATGAATTTTCCGATGCTGAGCTGAAGGAGATGCTCGCACCGACCCGTCTTTATCATGATGTCACCAATGCCCTCCGTGCGGACAAGGTGAATGTCAGAGCCTACGCCCACATCACGGGTGGAGGACTTCCCGAAAACCTCGAGCGCCTTTTCAAAGGAATGGGCGGCGATTTGGAGATTCCCTACTGGGATAATGCCCCTGTGCAAAAGCTCCTCGCGCACACCGACCCAGAAGACCGCTTCCATACTTTCAATATGGGAATCGGTTGGGTCGCCATCGTTCCTGCAGATCAGGCTGAGGCCGCCTGCAAAGCTGGCCCCGGAGGAGTGGTTCTCGGAAAAGTCCGCGAAGGTGACGGTATCACAGTAAAAGTTACTTCCTGATTGCGACAGCATGAGCGACTCCCTTAAACACGAATGCGGCATCGCGGTGGTGCGCCTCAAGAAGCCCTTGGCTTATTTTCAAGACCGTTACGGCTCCGCGCTTTGGGGCTTTAATAAGCTCTTTCTCCTCATGGAGAAGCAGCACAACCGCGGCCAAGATGGTGTTGGGATCGGCTGCGCCAAGATCGGGATGCCTGCTGGGCAGCCTTACATCTTCCGCCGCCGTGATTCTAAGAAGGATTCACTCGCGAAGCTCTTCCGCACGGAGCTAAAGAGTATTGATAAAATGGCCCGCAAGGGAGCCATCGACCCGAATGACCCGGAGGATCTTCGTAAGAAGTTCGACTTCGCCGGAGACGTCTACATGGGCCACCTCCGCTACGGAACTTCAGGTGAATTTGATTCCGGCTCCTGCCACCCCTATCTCCGCCGGAGTAACTGGCCGACCCGCACCCTCATGGTGATGGGTAATTTTAACATGACCAACACCGCTGAGCTGAATCAACGCATGGTGGACCGTGGTCAGCATCCAGTTCTCGGCACCGACACTCAGACCGTTCTAGAGGAAATCGGCTTCCATCTTGATGAAGCTCATACCGATATCTATCGTGAGCTGAGAGACGAGGGGATTCCCGGTGACCAGACAACCGACCTCATTTCCGAACGCCTCGATACCGGTCACATTGTCTCGGAATCAGCTAAGGGATGGGATGGGGGATACTGCATCTCTGGAGTTGTTGGAAATGGCGACGTCTTTGTCATGCGAGACCCACACGGCATTCGTCCGTGTCATTATCTCGAGACGGATGAGTTCATCGCCTTCGCTTCCGAGCGAGTGCCGCTCATGACCGTCTTTGAAGCAGCGCAAGAAGATGTTAAGGAGCTAGCTTCCGGCACTGTGATGACAGTGAAGAGCAATGGCGAGGTCAGCAGCGAGCGCTTTGCTCCTGAGTGTCCTCAAACCCCGTGTTCCTTCGAGAAGATCTACTTCTCTCGTGGGAATGATCCCATCATCTACAAAGAGCGTAAAGCCATGGGCGCCGCGCTTGTCGAACAGCTCATTGATTCTATCGGTGATAACTTTGACAAGGCCGTCTTTTCCTTTGTCCCAAACACCGCCGAGACTGCCTATTACGGCCTCATGGATGGTCTGCGTCTCTATCGACGCAAGCAGGTCCGTGCTGATATCCTGAAGGCGGTTAAAGCCGGTGAGCTCGATGAAGCAAAACTCGACGATCTCATTCTTAACAACTGGCCCGTGGGTGAGAAAATCGCCCATAAGGACATCAAGCTCCGGACTTTCATCTCGCAAGAAAGCGGGAGAAATCAGCTCGTTTCACACGTCTACGACATTTCCTATGGAGTGGTAAAAGACGGTGACTCGCTCGTCATTATCGATGACTCGATCGTTCGCGGCACCACGCTCAAGCAATCGATCCTCAAGATCCTCGCCCGCACGAATCCCGAGAAGATTGTCATCTGCTCCACCGCTCCTCAGATCCGCTACCCCGATTGCTACGGCATCGATATGTCCGAGATGGGTAAGTTCATCGCCTTCCAAGCCACCATTAACCTTCTCGAAAAGACCGACCAAAGCGCGCTCATCGAGGAAGTCTATCAGGACTGTGTTGCAGAAATGGCCAAGCCTGCCGCCGAGCGTCAGAATGCCGTCAAAAAACTCTACACACCCTTCACAAACGAGGAAATCTCAGCCGAGATCTCCAAGATCGTCTACCCAGAAGACATCGAGTGGCATGGCGAGGTGGAGGTCATCTACCTCACCGTCGAGAAGCTCCATGAATCCATCGCAGGTCCATCCGGCGACTGGTATTTCACCGGAAACTATCCGACCTCTGGAGGTTACTCAGTGGTCAATCGAGCCTTCATGCACTGGCGCGAAGGGAAGAGTGGTCGCAGCTACGATCAGCTTCCTCTGTAAACGGGCAGACCGAGGAAAGGGAGCCAAGATTCGTCATCTCCACCACCTTAACTCGGGATTACGATAACTTCTTGAGACTGGAGAAAACCAGTATTGCGCCCCCCGTCTCTCAAACCCCAATCTATGGCTCCACTTACGGCTATGACGCGGTCGGGCGACTCGGATCTGTCACAAATGACCGCTCAGGGGACCTCTTCACCTACGGCTACCAAGATCAGAGCTTCGGCCTCGTCCGCAGCGTCACCGGTCCCGTCCACACCGTCACAAACGATTGGGAGGCGCATCGGAACATTCTCGATCAAAAGACAAATGGTCCTGTTGCTTCGCCCATTTCTTCGTATGATTATACCGTGAATGGTTTGGGACAGCGCACGAATCTCGCCACTGCGGGCTCAGCCTTCAGCGTGCAGCCTGCTCTCACTTGGACCTACAATGCACGGGGAGAACTCGTCGAAACTGCAGACGCCAGCGCCAGCGACTTTGACCGCGCCTACCAATACGACGGCATCGGGAACCGGGAAAAAACAGCCGAAGGCCTCCTCGCTGATCTCCCACTCAGCGCAAATTATCAGGCAGATGCCCTCAACCAATACAGCTCGGTCACACTTGGTTCCGCCACGCTCAGCCCCGTTCATGATCTGGATGGAAATGCGACCTCCTACCCGCTCCCAGCGGATGGCTCCGCAAACAGCACCCTCGTCT
>JALZWA010000236.1 GCA_023299815.1 Akkermansiaceae bacterium | reverse complement strand
TGGCCTCTCAAAAAAGCCGTTCAAAACAAATAATTGCAGACTCTAACGAGCTCGCACTTGCTGCTTAATTGACGGCAACGTCCCAATCTTGATGCCTGTTAGGGTGCGGGGCGACTACTTAGCAGGCTGGCGCATCGAGTCGGGTATCCGGGCAAGGTCGTGAGAATCCACAGGATAATCGGAAAGATGAACGGGCCGAGCGAGGCTCATCACTCTTAAAGCAGAAGACGCTTGGCTAAACATGTAGACGCTTTTGTAGAAGCTATTTAGGACAGGGGTTCGACTCCCCTCGCCTCCACCAAAAATGGTCCCCTGTGAGGAAACTCGCAGGGGATCGCTTTGTTTAAGAGGGACGGGCTTTAGCCGATTTGAGTCATCTCAGTAAGGGTGACGTTTTCTACGGCTCCCTCGGTGGTTTCCAGAAAAGCTACGATATGGGGGGCCTCCATGTGGGCTTGCCAGATTTCGCGGGATTCCCAGTTCTCGAAGAAGAGGAAATGGGCTGAGTTCTCATCGTCTTGATGGAGGTCGTAATTCAGGCAGCCTTTTTCGGTGCGGGTGGTTTCGATGAGTTTGAGGAGTTCGATTTTGACGAGGTCGACTTTTTCTGGCTTCGCGTGGATGTGGGCGACGATGGTGAGTTTTGACATGATGCTGAGAGATTCGAATGACTTCTAGCTGTTGCTGATATTACGTAGAAATTAAATGGGTTTGACGTTGAGATTTTCAGGATTGTTCTGAGTTTGCCAGTCCATTTTAGGGTTTTCGGTGCCGAGAAATACTTGATTTACAGAAAATTCAGATTTTTTCTCTAAAGGTGTAAAAAATTACTCAGCACCGTTGTTATGGGAAATGAACACAGGCCTCTTTCAGTGGCCAGATATCCAAACAATGCCAATGACAACGAGAACATCAGTTTTATTCCTCAGCTCTTACGCTGCCGTGCTGCCTCTTTCGGCTACTGTCGTCTTCAGTAACGATTTTGAAGACGGTAACTTAGATCCTGAGGTAGGGTCATGGACTTTTTCGAGCACCCCGACGGTTACAGGAGTTGTGCCTACAGCTGTAGCCAACGATCCGACGCTCGGAAATAATGTTGGATTGATTGATCAAGGCCAAATTCTCGCTCTTGAGCTGGGCCTTACAGGCGCTGTTCCCATCACACCAGGCTACACGGCTGAAATTAGTTTTGATTGGGCCGCCCGTCGGACATCAGGAAATTCCAAGACCATCTTTATTGATGCGCTTGATTCCAACGGTGATATTGTTGTGCGTCTTGTTATGGGAGACTCAGGTGCCTTCGGGAACGGTGGTAGCGATCGCCAGCGTCCGGGACACGATCCCACGAGCGCAGGAGCCGTGAATACAGCTAACACGATTTTTGGCTCTCCTCCAGGCAGCTTTTGGTGGGGCTCCGATGGTAGTACAGCTACCTTTGATGTAATCAGAGATGCTCATGTCTCCCTCAGTATCAGTGCAACCAGCTTCGATTTTTCGACGACGAATGCGGGTGGGACATCCTTCAGCACTTCTGGAGTAGGTAACCGCGATGCCGGCACCTATGACGACATTGCCTCCATTGAGCTAAGTAGCGCCGGAACCAACTACGGATTCTATCTCGACAACTTTGTGGTTGAAGGAATTCCTGAACCTTCATCTGCTCTCCTTCTCGGGTTCGCTGGACTTGGATTCTTGGGAAGAAGAAATCGATAGAGTTCGATTTCTCATTTTATTCGATGAAAAAGGCCGTTCCTGAAGGAGCGGCCTTTTTTACGTTTAGAAGAGAAAAGGGAATCTAGAAGCCGAGTTCCTTGATCTTACGATTCATCGCTTTGGCCCACATTTTGTAACCTTCTTGTTTTGGGTGGAGGGCGTCGGGCATGACTTCCTTTGTGAGGATGCCTTTTCTATCGAGAAAGGTGTCGCTGAGATCGAGGTAGTGGACGGTTTTTCCGTCGTCGAGCTTGGCGATGCGCTCGTTGATGGCGATGTTGATGAGGCGGAGCTTGTCCTCTGGGGTCTTGCCACGAGGGAAGATGCCGAGGAGGAGGACTTGGGCCTTGGGGCAGCCTTCTTTGACGAGGGAGACGATCTTGGTAACGCCCTCGGCTGTCTCGGCTGGGTCCTGCTGGGTGTGGCCGGTGTTATTGGTGCCGATCATGATGATGGCGAGCTTGGCATCTTCTTGGTTCTTGAGGTTGCCATTTTGAAGACGCCAGATGACGTGCTGGGTGCGATCGCCTGAGATGCCGAGGTTGAGGGCGTTTTTCTTGGAGTAGTATTTTTTCCAGGTGTCTTTTCCTGCGCCTTCCCAGCCTTGGGTGATGGAGTCGCCGATGAAGAGGATGTCGAATTGATTGACCTCGGCCTTTTTATTCATGCTCTCGTGTCGCTTCATCCAGCCGGCACCACGGGGTTCGGGCTTGAGGGCCGAGTGGGGTGCTTTTTCCACGGGAGCGGCGGTTTGCGCGGAGAGGGGGGAGATGGAAAATAGGGCTACGAGAATGATGGGAATCTTCATTTCGTAACTAAAGCGAGATGAAGGTGATACGACAAGGATGGACATAAAAAACCCGGCGGAGTTCGCCGGGTTTCGGATGCTGGAAACATGACCGGGACGGGTCATGCCTTGGTTTTAGTCCGCCATGCGGCCGCAGCACTGCTTGAACTTCTTTTCAGAACCGCAAGGGCAGGGCTCATTCCGACCTGCTTTGACCTGAGGTCGGCGCTTTGGTAGGTTGAGTTTCAGTTTGTTCTCGTTAGGCGCGGCAGCGGGTGCGTGGTTAGACGAGCCTGAGACGGCCATGTTGTCCTGCGTGACGTTTGATTCGGTTCCGCCGGAAGTCTGCTGGGGTTGGTTTCCGAGGACGGATTCCATGGGAGCAACGGTGGTGAAGCGGAAGAGGTTCGCAAGGGCTGCATCATCGATGCTGTCCATGAGGGTGACGAAGAGCTTGTAGGCTTCGTTTTTATACTCGACGAGAGGATCTTTCTGGCCCTGCGCGCGGAGCTGGACGCCTTCGCGGAGGGAGTCCATGGCGTAGAGGTGCTCTTGCCACTTCTTATCGATCGCTTGGAGAATGATGTGGCGCTCGAGTTGGTCGAGGAAGGCGGGGTCTTCTGCATCGACCTTGCGCTGGTAGGCTTCTTTGACGAGTCCGAGGAGGAAGTTGGTGTTGCCATCGAGATCGCGGGTTTCGAATTCAGCGGTCTCAAGGGTGAGATGAAGAGGGAAGGTGCGATTGACCCAGTTCAGCAT
>JALZWA010000235.1 GCA_023299815.1 Akkermansiaceae bacterium | reverse complement strand
AGGTTCGTCTCCTGGATAAACTGCTTCACGACATTCCGGTCGCTCTTCCCCATCACGCGCCAATCGAGATTCTTGGTATCATCGCCCGGGGTGTATTCGCGGTGCTCGGCGAACTCCACCGAGACGCCCTTATCCGGACTGGTGTGGCGGCCCGAAAGAGTGCCCTGCATCCGGCGACGCGAGAGCCACTCAAGGCGCTTCATCACCGCCATCACTTGAGGTGTGAGCAGACGCATGCTCTCTGGCATTTTCAGCGTTCCGCTCTCGTCACTCATTCTTTATCGGAGAGATTAGATTTTGATGTCGTCCTCGCCCGCACCGATCTCCTCAAGAAGACGGCGGATGATATCGTCGCTCTTCACTCCCGCTGCTTCCGCATTGAAGGTGGTGAGGACGCGATGACGAAGAACCGGATAAGCGACGGCTGCGACGTCTCCCGTCGTGGCATGCATACGGCCTTTTAAAACAGCGTGCGCTTTAGCAGCAGAAATGAGGGCGATGCCCGCGCGCGGACCCGCTCCCCAACCGACCATTTCCTTCACAAATTCTGGAGCCTCATCGCTGCCCGGGCGCGTGGCACGAGCGAGCTTGGCGGCGAAGTCGATGACGTGATCGCCCACCGGGACGCGCTTCACCACTTCTTGGAGCGCAATGATTTCCTCACCCGTCATGAGCGCGGAAACCTTCGCTCCCGTGGGACTCGTCACCCGACGGATGATCTCGCGCTCTTCCTCGGCGCTGGGATAATCTAAAATGATGCTGAAAAGAAAGCGGTCGAGCTGGGCTTCGGGCAGCGGGTAAGTTCCCTCCTGCTCGATCGGGTTCTGCGTCGCGAGCACGAAGAAGGGCTCGGGCAGCTTGAGCGTCTTCTCCCCCACCGTGACCTGATGCTCCTGCATCGCTTCGAGCAGAGCAGCCTGCGTCTTCGGCGGAGTTCGGTTGATCTCATCCGCCAGAACCATGTTTCCAAAAAGCGGTCCCTCGACAAAACGAAATCCGCGATGACCCGTCTCGGGATCCACCTCCAGCACGTCCGTGCCCGTGATATCGGCCGGCATGAGATCGGGGGTAAACTGGATCCTTTTATACTGAAGATCCAGCGCCTCCGAGACTGTCGACACAAGAAGCGTCTTCGCCAGCCCGGGAACTCCCACAAGAAGAGCGTGACCTCGGCAAAACATCGCCATGAGAACCTGCTCCACCACTTGCTCCTGCCCCACAATGACTTGGGACAACTCGTCCTTCATCCGCTGGTAGCTCTCATGCAGTTTCTGCACTGCTGCTTTATCGTCACTCATTGGTTTTTTTAGTTACGCCTTTTTGACAGACCCTCTTCCAAAAGGAAGGGAATTGCCACCAAAGGGATTTCGAAGGACATCTTTGACCTTGTCACAAAAGCCCTTAGCAACTCAGCATGACTGGAGGGATCAAACTCTTCGCAAGAGGAAATCCCTAAACACTCGACGTGAAATCAAGAACACAGCTCCTCCAACTCATCAGAGAGTGCTTTCCCTTGGTTAACCGACCAGAGGACAGCGAGTTAACCGTGCACGGATCTGAGTGCTTCTACTGTGGATTCACGATCGAGGAACTCGACTCCGAGAGGGAGCTGAGCCTTACCATCCTATCTGAGCGCCATTGTTTCCAATCACGAAGACTCTGATCTCGGAGAGTTTTTAGCCTACCACTTTTGCGTAAAACTTAGCGAATCTGAGGAGCTAGAGAGATCAGAGCAGACCCGTAATCTCACACCTGCTCAGATTCACTGTCTTCAGGAGGTCTTAAAGTATTCCAGAGAGGTCCTCGGCGACATCTACTACCATGATATCGACCAAGCGCTGAATTGGCTGGCTCAGCTTGCCTCCAAACGGATCGAATAAGGAGCTGCCATGAAAGGCCGCTAGCCCTCGTTTTTATCAGCGACTCGGCTCGCTAAGTTTCTGATGGATTTTATATATCTGTCGAGATAGGATCACCCACTCGGAGCGGATCGATCCCTCACAATGAAGATCACCGTGCCTCAACCATTCTCAGCAACATGAAGAATTCTATTTCAAAACCAATCAATGACGCCGTCTGGGTAGGAGTCCGCATTCTGGGTCTGTATTTCCTTATCAAAGGCCTGATCCCAATCTTAGGGTATCTCCTCGTTGGGGCGGCTGCTGAGTCTAGTCAGGAAGTGACCTTCACTCCAGAGGGCCAGGAGACTCTGATCATGGTCATTGAAAAAGTGGTGCCGATTGGTTTCCTCATCTCAGGTCTTTTTTGCGCGCTCGGGGCTTACCTCCTGTTCTTCGGGAAAACACTTCACTCTTTGCTGACGCGCATTCCTGCGACGAAAGAGACAGAGGTGACTGAAGTTGTGGAGATGACGGAAGCCGAGGAGAACGAACAAACGACGACACGAGAGATGCAGCGCCTTTATCGAGAGTTTATGACGAGCAAGGGCAGTCAGCTCGCCTCCCTTCCTAAGGAGAGGCATGAACAGTTCCGCGCTTGGCTCGCTCATTAGGAAGAGGTGACAGCAAGACCCGTCTACTGAGAAAATGACTGTCCTTAAAGAAGCCCTCCGACTGGTTAATTGGTGGATCTTGATCCCATCTTTTCTGGTGGGCTTTGGTTTCGAAGGCGGCCCGTGGCTACTTCCTCTTGCGTTCTTCGTTTTGCTCGTCGAACTCATCCGCGGGATGAGGCTGATTCGAGCAGTCTCACCCTTCGCCTCGGTTGCCGATATCCGTGATGAGAAGCGCACGTGCTTTGGTTGAGAATACGAAATGGCAATAGTGAGCTAAAAAGGTGCCTGCCATGGGCGCTGGATTTTCGCGAGTCTGACGACGCACCTTCGGAGCTGCTCGGAGGCATCATCCATGCCTACTGGGGCTACTATCGTGATGGAGAGGAATATTTTCTGACACCTCATCTTCAAGCCTCAAAGCAAGGGCTGAGAGTTGAGGTTCCTCAAAAAGAATCTCGAGAACCTTTTTTACTCTCCTTGTCAGCTTTAAAGGCATCCTGCGGAACTCAAAAATCAGTCCTTCTTCTCAAGACTTTTCTCAGGAAGAGGAATGCTCTGGAAATGAAGTCGGCTACCGTCTTCTCCACTCACCGCATCAATGCGCTCGCGGAGTTCCTCAGGGACCTTTGCTTTATCCTCATCGGTCGAGTAGGGGCCATCAAAGAGGACCTTCCCTTCTGGGTCGGTGACTTTCGCGTGCTTCTCCTCACCTTTGACGGTCATCTCGACAGAGCCTTCTTCATTGGTAAGGCTAAAGGAGCCGCTCATGGTGGATCCTTTGATACCAAGATTAAAGTTCTTACCATCGGGCGACATTCCATTGAGGAGATCTTTAAGATTCAGCTCCATACGACGCTGCACGGCGCCGCCTTGTGGCTTCCCGAGGGCTTCTTCGACGCGCTTCATGAGTTCCGCTTGGAGAGATTCCATATCCTCCACGTCGAGTCCTTCTCGAAGATCTCGTGGCACGCCGGGGATGACGCGCTCGGCAAAGGGGATGCGCCCGACATCAGGAAGTTCTTCACGGCCACCGAGGGTGACTTTTTTATCCAGCTCTGCACCTTGGCGGATGATCTTGAGGATCGCTTCTTCACCAGGCTGGCGAGCGGTGATGGCGGTCTTCACGTCTTGACGGGTCTTGACGATCTCACCATCCACTTTCGTGATAATGTCTCGCTCTTGGAGGCCTGCCTCTGCAGCGGGGCTGTTCGGGTCGACAACACGGATGATGACGCCGGAGTCGAGCTTGAGGTGCCACGCGAGGTCTGCATCAAGAGCTTCACTGAGGACTCCCAGCCAAGCCGCTTTCTGCTCGGCGGACGCTTCTTTCGCAGGAGCTTGATCCAGCGGGAGAGTTTCGATTTTTTCCCCAGCAGGTCGCTCGATGGCAAATGCTGGCAGTAAGCCAAGAGCTGCGGTGAGCCCTGCTGTCATTAGTTTCTGAGATGATG
>JALZWA010000234.1 GCA_023299815.1 Akkermansiaceae bacterium | reverse complement strand
GTGGAACTGAGTTGCCAGAAAGTGGCCAAGCTCAGCATCGCGCAGTGTCACGTGAGGATCCCGCAGGCCGTCGTAGGTGGGCCGCAGCAGGAAGCGCGATAACGATAAGAATCACATGTTCCCTCAATCGAACGAAAAGCACTCAGTTTCACTGAGTCTTGAGACCTTACTTTGGATCTTTAATGAGGGGCTTAGGTGATTTTGGTGTTTTTTGTTGGCCACGGGTTCGATGAATTTTGATGCCATTTTGGTCAAAAAGAATTCCATCGTTTTGTAGTTTGCCGTCCTTGTAAAAGGATTCTACGAATCTCTCACCATTTTCATGCCATTTGGCAAAATTACCATCTAGCTCTCCTTCCTTAAAATGACCACGAGATGCCATCAGTCCATTCTCGTGCCAATAAGTGAACGGTCCTTCAAGAACGCCTGCCTTTAGAATAACTTCACATTTCTTCTGACCACTCTCAAACCAAGTCGTCGACAATCCTTCGGGCTTTCCCTGTTTACTGAAGCTGCGCATTTTTTTGTTTCCATTCGCGAACCAATGAAGGGAAAGCCCATGCGGAACACCTCTTCTAAAACTGCCCATAAACTTTCTCGTCCCATCTTCGCGCCACTGAAAAGTCCTCGCCTCCAATTTTCCTGATTCAAACTGAAACAGCGTAGAAACCCTTCCATTGTGGTGAAACTTCTTAACCCAACCAGTGAAGGGGTTTTTACTACCCACTTCAAAACGTAACTCTTCTCCGTTGAGATCCTTCTTCGTAATGAACCTAGATTCCACCGCATTTGCGATGATCTCGTCTAGATCTTCGTCGCTCTCCATAGCTACGGAACTTTCTGTCGTCTGCTGGCTTTCTGTCGAAGTCGTTTCAGAAGATGATTCCCGGCATCCTCCGCACAACAAAACCGACCCAATCAAGATTAGATTTGCTGCTTCCAAAAACGTTCTCTTTATATTCATCACTGGGATTTTTTATGTCTCAACGCTCGTTCCTTTTGAACAGCCAGAAGGCGCAGGCGATCCGCTCTTCCTTTGAGCCATTTAGGGTCATCAGTGTTATCTGGGTCGGAAATCCTAAGCTCGTTTTCATCCGCAAATCGATGAAGCTCTTCGCTGCTAAATCTTCGCATGCCCCAAACCCCGTCAAGACGTCCTTTTTCGACTTTCGCCATGCCCCAGACTAATATGTCATCCTGAGGAGAGCAAAATCAATTGTAGACGATCGATTCATCACGGGGATGGGCGATTTTTTAAATGTAGTTCGAATGTTCCCTCCTCAGGAAATTTAATGAGACCGGAAACTTACTTGAAGGTGAAAGGGTTGCCTGATGTCAGGCCATTCAATCAGGAGGTCTAAGCAAGCTCCGATAGGTGCGTGGGCATGTAGCCATGGGGCTGGCCCCGTGGTTTGAGATGCGTTCGGATTAAGGCCAAGCCGAGCATGGCTAAGTGTCACGTGGGGATCCCGCAGGCCGTCATGAGCGGGCCGAAGCTGAAATCGCGATCTTCGGGCGGATGATGTTCGCATCGAGCTGATGGGGCTCGATCCGGGTTCTTGCGAATCAATTCCCCGGGTTGAAACCCGGGACTTTGTTCTCTAGAGCTTTCAGTTCTTCTGATTTGGGGAGCTTGCGCTTTTGGGCATTTTTTAGACCACCTGATCCGAGGATCTGATTGAGATGTCATTGATCTCTACTCCCTCTGGTGCGTTGAGGATGTGGACGGCGGTGGCGGCGATGTCTTGTGGGCTGAGCATGTTTTGCTCGGCGCGGGTTTGGGCGAGCTGGTTTTCGCGGCCTTTGAAATATTGGTCGAGGATGGGGGTGTCGACGAATCCGGGGGAGATGGAGGAGGCGCGGGTCGCTGATTTTTCTCTTTCACCGCTCGTCTTTACTCGTCGTTCTATAAGTGGTAATAATGTTCTAATATGCAGTCGGTTTACATCGAGACCACTATTCCCAGCTACTTGACTTCCCGCAAGAGCAAGCAGGTTTCGTTGGCCGCAGATCAGGAAGCTACGAAAAAGTGGTGGGAAGATCAGAGGTTTCATTTTCGAGTGTTTACTTCGTTTTTCACGATAGACGAATGCAGTCGGGGCAACCCTGACTTAGCTGCGAAGCGGCTCTCTTCGCTGGAAGGAATTCCAGAGTTGGATCTCATTGATGCTCTTCCTGATTTGGAGGAAGAGCTGATTCGCTTATTTCAACTTCCTCAGAACGCCGTGACTGATGCTTCGCACTTGGGGCTGGCGATCTTGCATCGGATGGATTACCTTCTGACATGGAACTGCACTCATTTGGCAAATGCAGTTCTGCAGAAAGAGCTTTTGGATTACTGTTCCTACTACGGTTTCCACGTCCCAATTATTTGCACTCCACGAACCCTCATAGAACTCAGTCATGACTAATCACCTCATTCAGGAAGTGAGAGATGCTCGGGCAGCACTTGCCGCAGAGCATGGACACGATCACCGGAAAATTTTCCAATGGGCAAAATTAGCTCACGCCGCAAGGCAGCTGGAGCTTCGCAAAACGGAAAACCCGAGCAAAGCGTCGGAGCCGATCACTGACACGTCGGGAGTCCCACTTTCTCGGAAAGTTTCCACTCCTTCCAATTAGTCGGTTCTTAGGGGAGCCTCTCCTTTCGAGGAACTTGGATTTCCCCTAGCGAATACCAAATTTTTGGGAAGCTCCGATAGGTGCGCAGGCATGTAGCCATGGGGCTTGCCCCGTGGTTTGAGATGCGCTCGGATTAAGGCCAAGCCGAGCATGGCGAAGTGTCAGGTGAGGACCCCGCAGGCCGTGGTGAGTGGGCCGAAGCTGGAACCGCGATCTTCGGGCGGATGGTGTTCGCATCGACCTGATGGTGCTCAATCGGGATTCTTGCGGGTAGATTTCACCGGGTTGCGCTACGCTTCACCGCGCGGCAAGATTCTGGATCCTCCCGCTCTCCGTCTTCTCGGTCGTCTACGCCGTCAGCTTCCTCGCGATCTGGATCGGCGGGAGCCTCATCAAAGACGAGTTCCTCCGCGAATCACTGCCCTTTTTTATCAGTATGTGCGCGGTCGCACTGGAGTGCATGATTCTCGCCCAGTTCTGGAAGCAAGTGAAAGGGCTGCCGGATGTGGGAGAAGATGGAGGATAGGTTTGAGAAGACACTGCCGGGCAGCGCGCTTCGTTTGGCCTTTTGGGCCTTGGGAGGGGTTGAGTTGCGGGAGGCAAGGTGAGTCTCATCATTTAGAATGAATATCGCCCTCGGGTTTGTGGGGTGTGTTTTCAAGAACTTGGAATCATTGTCGCTTTCATCTACGTAAGGATCACCTCTATGAAACAACTTTTGTTCTTCCTGATCACCTTCGCGGCGTGGACCTCTTCTTTGTCCGCGCAAGATTCTAACTCTGTCAGAAGTCGTGAATCCTTTGATGCTGCGTGGTCTTTTTCTCTGGGTGATTCGAAGGGCGTGGAGGTTCCAGGTTTTGATGATTCGCGCTGGCGTCAGCTGGATCTCCCTCACGATTGGAGCGTTGAGGCAGGCTTTGATCCTGATGCGCCCGCGGGTGCCCCGGGTGGTTATCTCCCCGCGGGCATTGGCTGGTATCGGAAAGCCTTCACGGTGCCGGAGGATCTTAAAGGGCGTCAGGTGTTCGTCGAGTTCGATGGCATTTACATGAATGGGGAAGTCTGGATCAACGGCCACCATCTCGGCAAGCGTCCCTATGGCTACATCGGCGTGGAGTATGATCTCACTCCTCACCTGAATTATGGGGGGAATAATGTCATCGCGGTGCGTGTCGATGACCTTAAGCAGCCTTCCGCACGTTGGTATGGCGGGGCAGGAGTCTACCGTCACGTCTGGCTGAAGCACACCGCTCCCATTCACGTGGGCCACTGGGGAACCTATCTGACGACTCCTGAGGTGACGGACGAGTCAGCGACGGTGGCAATCGTGACGACGATCGAGAACTCTTCGAAAAGTGAACAGGAAATCCTGGTGCGTCAGGAGATTCTTTCTGCTGAGGGGAAAGTGCTGGCGCGGACTGAGAGCCATCTTGCTTTGAAGGGAGAAAAGACGACGGGGACCGAGCAAAAAATGATCCTCCCTCATCCGAAACTCTGGTCTCCGGACGCGCCGAACCTCTACACCGTGCGCACCAGCATTCTCAGTGGTGAAACTCTCTTGGATCAATATGACTCTCCGCTCGGGGTGCGCACTCTCCGTTTTGATAAAAACGAGGGTATGTTTCTTAATGGCGAGCACATCATCATGCGTGGCACTTGTAATCACCAAGACCTCGGGCCGCTCGGCACCGCGCTCTGGGATGAGGCCCTGCGGCGCCGCCTCGTGATGCTGAAGGAGATGGGCTGCAATGCTCTCCGCACCGCGCACTATCCGCATTCTCCTGAGTTCATGCACATGGCCGATGAACTGGGCTTCCTCGTCATTGATGAAACCTTTGACGAATGGCGCCGCGGCTGGAACTTCAAGGACGGGCAACTCGTCTCCAGCCCGGATGACCGTGGCAAGGCGCGCAATGGATACAACCGCTACTTTACCGAGTGGCATCGGCGCGATCTCATCGATCACTTCAAGCGGGATCGGAATCATCCTTGTGTGGTGATGTGGAGTATCGCGAATGAAGTTCCGGAAGCGCAGAAATTTGGTGAGTTGGAAACTGTCAAAGAGCTGGTCGCGCTCGCTCGCCAGATGGATCCCACCCGGCCGATCACGGCGGGCATTAATCACATCCACACTGCCAATGAGACGGGCTTTTTAGACTTCCTCGACATCGTGGGTTACAACGGCGGAGGCGGGTCTTGTTTCCTCTATGAGGAAGACCACAAGCGCTTCCCAGAGCGGACGATCTATGCCTCAGAAGTTCCGCACTCCCTTCAGACGAGAGGAGAGTATCGCACGAACACGAACTACCGCGAGAGGAAGCACGCCATTCCGAATCTTAGCGAAGAAGAGGTCTTTCCCGGCACTGATGCTTGGTATGAATCTTCCTATGATAATGCCGGCGTGCGGATCAATGCGCGTGATTCGTGGCATCTTACCAAGACGCTTCCTTACGTGCTGGGAGAGTTTCGCTGGACTGGCTTTGACTACATCGGCGAGTCTGGTGGGTGGCCTCGCGTGCTGGGGAATTTTGGGATCATCGATCTCTGTAATTTCCCGAAGGACACCTACTTCTTTTATCAGAGTCAGTGGACGGAAAAGCCCATGGTTCACCTCCTGCCCCACTGGAACTGGCCTGGGATGGAAGGAAAAACGATCCCGGTGCATGCCTACACCACAGCAGAAGAAGCAGAGCTTTTCCTGAATGGGGAGTCACTCGGCACCCGCACTTTCAAAGAGAAGAATCCGTATCTCTTAGAGTGGATGGTTCCTTATGAAAAAGGAGAGCTCAAAGCGGTGGCTCGCACAGGAGGAGAAGTGATCGCCACGACCATCATCCGCACCGCTGGTCCCGCGGCTCAATTCAAGTTTGAGGCAGACCAGGAAGAGCTTGATCCTAGTGCGAGCGAACTGAGCTACCTGACGCTCCGAATCGAGGACGCGGATGGAAATTTCCAACCGAAAGGTGAGCGCTGGGTCACTCTCAATGTCAGTGGTCCCGCTCGGATCTTAGGGGTGCATAATGGTGACCCGATGAGCCATCAGCCTTTTCAATCTGACACGGTGCGCACCTTTAATGGTCTCGCGCGAGTGATCATCGCCTCCACCCCAGGGAAAGATGTGGTGAGGAAAAATGAGAAGCGTGAGGCGGGTGAAATTGTCGTGAAAGCCAGCGTCCGTGGCTTGGGTTCTCAAGAGCTTCGTCTGAAGCGCACATCTGAGGGGCTTGCGGACTCGGTCTTCAAGCCGGTAAAGCGCGCGCCTCGTGCGACGGATGTCTATGACACCGGAGTGCCACCGGTTGATTAAACCGATTGATCTGTAGATCTGATCGAGACGTCATTGATCTCCACTCCGGCGGGGGCGCTGAGGATGTGGAGGGCGGTGGCGGCGATGTCTTGGGCGGTGAGCATGTTGACCTCGGCGCGGGTCTTGGCGAGTTGGTCTTCGCGGCCTTCGAAATATTGGTCAAGGAGTGGGGTGTCGACGAAGCCGGGGGAGATGGAGGAGACGCGGGTGGCTGATTTTGAAATCTTGAGTTCAGCGCGGAGGGCGTCGGTGATGCCGCGGACCGCGAATTTTGTAGCGGCGTAGAAGCCTCCGGTGGGAGGGACGCGGTGGCCGGAGAGGGAGGAGATATTTAAAATGTGACCTCCGCTTTTGGGGAGAAGCTTAAGGGCGTGCTGGGAGCAGAGGCCGAGGGCGTTGACGTTGATCTTCCACATGTGGTCCCACTGGGCGGGGTCGCCGGTGGTGATGGGGGAGAGGTAGGCGACACCGGCATTGTTGATGAGGATGTCGAGGGTGTCGAGCGAGGCGAAGGCGGCCTTGATCTCGGCGGGGACGGTGAGGTCACAGGCGAGGGGGCTGACTCCGGAGGGGAGGTTTTCGATGGAGCGGCAGAGGCCGATGACTTCTGCTCCTTCTGCAAGGAGGGCTTCGGAGATGGCTTTGCCAATGCCGGAGGAGGCTCCGGTGATGAGGACTTTTTTTCCTGAAAGCATGGGGGAGTGCTGTGGAGTTATTTATTCTTCGAGTGCGGAGCGGAGGTCGTCGGCGGCTGAGGAGGCGCTTTTGGTCTTTTTCGCGGTGGGGGACTTTTTAGAATTTAGCACAGTTTCAGCAAAAGGCTCGTCCGTGGTGAAACCTTCGAATTGATCTTCTTTGGCGGGCTCAATTTTTGGGACCTCTTCTTCGCGCGGTTTCGTGGCGAGGGAGGCGATATCGGAGGGGGATTCGATGGTGGTGTTTGACTCAGCGGCTTCGAGGTTTTCGAACTTTCGAGCAGAGGGGAGGACGCGGGATTCGAGAGAGGAGACGGCGGAGTTGTAGGATTTGACCGAGGTGTCGAGTGAGCGGCCGACTTTTGAAAGGTGCCCTGCGAAGGTGGCGAGGCGCTTGTGGAGCTCGCGGCCGACATCGGAGATTTTGCGCGCATTTTCAGCGAGCGCTTCCTGCCTCCATCCGTAGGAGACGGAGCGGAGGAGGGCGATGAGGGTGGTGGGGGTGGCGAGAATGACGTTCTGATCGACGCCTTGCTCCAGAAGGGTGGAGTCTTGGGTGAGGGCGGCGGAGAAGAAGGACTCGGAGGGGAGGAAGAGGACGACGAACTCGGGCGCGGGTTGGAACTGGGCTTGGTAGTTCTTAGAGGCGAGCTGGCGGATATGGGTGGAGACTTGGGCGGCGTGGCGCACGAGGTGGGCGGCGCGCTCGTCATCGCTTTCAGCTTCCAAAGCATCGAGATAGGCGGCCATGGGAGTCTTGGAATCGACAACGATTTTTTTGCCACCAGGGAGGTTGACGATGAGGTCGGGGCGGAGTTTTTTGCCTTCGTCGGTGGTGGTGGTGGTTTGAGTGGTGAAATCGCAGTGCTGCTGCATGCCCGCCATTTCTACCACGCGCTGGAGCTGCATCTCGCCCCACTGACCACGGCCGGTGGGCTGGCGGAGGGCTTTGACGAGCTGGGAGGTTTCTTTCTGCAGACCTTGCTGGGAGGAGTGGAGCTGGGTGACTTGTTCCTTGAGGGTGGCGTAGGCGCC
>JALZWA010000233.1 GCA_023299815.1 Akkermansiaceae bacterium | reverse complement strand
CCCACAAAAGTGCGTTGATCAACAGCTGCTACCAGCCCAATATCAGCAAGCTTAGGCACACCATCGACGAAGATGACATTAGACGGCTTTACGTCGCGATGAGTCAGCCCTTTTTGATGAAGGTGATCCAGCGCCTCCGAAAGAAGGCGACCGGTCTTAATGCAAAAACCCGTCTCCAGCGGAAGCCCACCGGTCAACTTCATGTCAGTCCGCAGCGTCCGCGGTTCATACTCTACTGGATTAAATTCATCAGAGTAGGCGTCATCGCCCAGCTCCATCACGTAATAGTAAAAAGGTGACCCATGATCACTTCGGCCCACGTGCAGAACATGAACCAGTCCGGGATGGCCTCGCGAAATGGGCTCAAATTTTAAAATCCCCTCAAACTCGCGCTCGAAGGTTCGCTCGTCGCTGAAGTCCTCTCGGTAAACAATCTTCACCGCGCGCATTGCGCCGGTGACACCACGAGCCAGCCACACCTCTCCATAAGAACCACCGCCCACCTTTCGGAGAACTTCGTGATCTGGAATGAGAGGATCTGGCCTAACGTTCTTCACCGTCTTTATCGAGTTTTGCCAACTCCTTCTTGAGCACCGAGCCCACCCGATGCTTCGCGAGATAAACCTGAGCCATACTCACGCCGAGATGGTCCTGCACCTTCTTCGCATCCCACTGTTTGACCACGTAATAATCGAAAATCTGATACTGCTTCGGCGAGACCTGCCCCTTCACCTTTGTGAGAGCCATGTCGGCAATATTCTTCTTCCATTCCACATCCCACATCCGGTTCAGGAGATCACCTTTGGGATCTTCGAATCGATCAATGATCGCCGTCTTGCGCTCATCATCCCAACCTCCACCCGGCATCGCGGTATCCTTCTTGCGCTTGCGGAACTGATCATTGATGCGCCATCGCGTCATATTCATGAGCCAGGTCTTAAAGGATCCCTGATTGGGATCATAGAGATTCTTCTTACTCTGCTTCGCGATGGAGAGAATAGTCTCCTGCACCGTATCAAAAGCCTCATCCTGACGAAGCCCCGCCTTGATTCCTACAGAGTAGATGAGCTTCCAGTAGGTCTTGTAAAATTCATCCCAAGTCTTCTGATCCTCCCAGTTTTCCAGCCGCGCAATCAGACTCTTCCGCGTCTTGGCGTAGACCTTCGTCAGATCGACATCGCCGTCTTTCCCCTCCTTCGCAGCCTTCTTAGCTACTTTTTTTGCCGATTTCTTAGCCATTGATAAGGTCACTATACCACAGCGGCCCCTGAATGTCTTTCGTCACCTATCGAAAAGATCAGCCCTCATGAAAAGTTTGGAGGCATTAAGGAGGCATGAATGTATTGCCCCACCATGATCTCGTCCGCTATATTCCGAACTTCACCCTCATTCTTTTTAGAAATCCACTCACCCTTACGGTTTTTTTTAAAAGACAACCCCAAAATTGATGCTGCGACTATGTCAACTTCTCAGCTGAATCCTGCACAACACGTCGAGAGGATTCGAGAGATTATTATGGGCCGGGACCTCACACAGGTCCGCGGTCGTCTAGAACGTATCGAGAACGGTCTCGATACCACCTCTCCTGCTTCCTCATCCTCCGAGATTCAGAATCTCCAGAACTCCTTCGAGGAGCTACAAGCTGAGTGCCTGCGTCTCCGCAATGAACTTCAGCAAGAGAAGAACATGCGGAAACAGCAGCTAGGAGAGATTGATCAGCACATGCAGCAGCTTGTGCAAGACGCCCCCATCGGGACACCGAGCACGGACTCAGATGACATTGCTTCAGAAATGGCCGCTCGGATCGATGCCCGCTTTCGCGAAATGATGTCTCACCTGCAGACCGAACTCCTCCAGTGGAAAGGTCAGCTTGATCGAGACGTCCAGGCACTCAGAGAGGTCAAAATGGACCGTAAAGACGTCATGCAGCGCTTCGCGAGAATCGTGAGTGCCGCCATGGAAGACGAGGATGAAGCGAACCCAAAAAACGGCTACCTACTCTAACCCCAAGCACCATGAGCACCTCACCCATCCCCGGACTCGAAAAACTTGAGCGCCGCACTCCTCTTCCCAGCTTGAGTCAGCTTCTCTCAAGTGCCCCGCTGCCCAATAGCGACTCTGCCCTTCCTCCGCTGAAGGACCTGTTACCGCCCTTGGCCAAGCTCCCCAAAATGTCTCCCATCCCGCCATCCAAGCGACCTCAAGAACGTCTCGCTCCCATTCCTCCCACGGAATCCTTAGCCGACCGCGTCTCTCGCAGCATGGAGGATCAGCATCATTTTTCAAAGATCCCGACACATCCTCCGGTAAAGCAGAAAGAAACCGCTTTCCCCCCGCCCATCGAGACAAAGGAAGCGATCACACTCTCATCCCTTCCCGAGACCTCCGCAGCGCCCCTCTCCTCGCCCAGTGAGCGCATCGCCTCCCCGGAGATGTCCTACCCAATTCCCTCTCCCTTTGAACCAAAGGAACAAGGACTTGAACTTCCCGACGAAAACTCTCCCGCTCAACTTGCGCCACCTCAGCAAGCTCCAGCCCAAGAAGCTCCTCCCGTTAAGCCAGCTCCTGCTAATTCAGGAACTGATGAAGACCTCATCGAGGCGCTCCTCCCCATCGTAGAATCATCGCTCGAAAAGGCGCTTTATGCCCCTCAAACCGGCCTCCACACCTACTTGGAACCGATGCTTCGCAGCACGGTGCGCCGGGCAATCGCCGAGCAGATGCAGACCGCGCACCACTTCGATCAAATCAGCACCGCCGACAAGCTCACCTGGCGCATGAAAGCACTCTTCTCGAGCCAGACTTTCGATGACATCGTCTTCGACCGCACCCACCGCTACCAAGTCGAAGAAGTCTTCCTGATGCGCTACGACACCTTTTCGCTCATCAGCTACGCCAGTCATGACCCTTCTCGTCATGCTAATCCCAAGAAAATCCGCTATGACCTCAGCCGTCTCATGGCTGATCTCAAGGATGCCGATGGTGCGCTCCGCAAAACCTTCAACCTGCCAGAGAAGCGCGTCGCAGTGATCCGCCAAGGCCGCCACGGATTCCTCGTCGCAGTCATCCGAGGACGGGCAAATGCACTCGTTCGCGCCGATCTCGACTACATCCTGGAGCAAGTCGAGCAGCGCTTCGAGAAGCGACTCCGCGCAGAAGGTCACCATTTCATCCACGCCCTTCAGCCGATCTTAGAAAGCTGCCTCCTTATTCAATCGCCAGCACCTCCCCGCTAACAGACGCTGATTAAATTCTCAAAAAAGCTCGCCCGATCATCCCCAAGCTCCGTCATTCTTTATTATGGACCGGAGAGACCTTCTTAAAATGATTTCCACCACCGGCGGTGGACCTTTCGCCCTCCCTGAAAGCGTGTTAGCTCGGCTCGGCGAACCACTCAAAGCGAGCGACCTCAACTTCTTCAGCGAAGCCCAACGTGCGCAGACCGCCATAATCGCATCCACTTTGGCCGTCGTCCAAATAGCTTCTACTTCCCCCCCTTTCGCAACTTCACCGAGAAGCCAAATGCCGACTACCTCCGCGGCTTCGGCTACCAAGGCCGGGGCGCCAAGAACGTCTTCTGCACCGATGGCGCCGCCATGGTCTCAGCAGACTGCACCAACCCCTCCCTCACCTACATCGCCCTTCCCGCCCGCGCCGCACACTACACCGTGAGCGAAATAAAGAAGGGAAAGATCTAACAACCCGCTCACATGAAATCTCTCATCCTCCTATTCAGCATCATTCTACCCGTCCTCGGAAACGAGCGACCCAATATCCTCTGGCTCTCCGCTGAGGACATCAATGATCACTTCGGCTGCTACGGAGACCCACACGCCATCACTCCGAACCTCGATCAACTCGCCACGGAGGGAGTCCGCTACACGAACGCCTACACCGCAGCTGGAGTCTGCGCCCCTTGCCGCTCCACCATCATCACCGGCATGTATCAGACCACGATTGGCACCATGCACATGCGGAGCAACGCCACCATGCCTGACTCCATCAAAGCCTTCCCGAACTACCTCCGCGACGCCGGCTACTACTGCACGAACAGCTCAAAAAAGGACTACCAATTTAAGGAATCAAAAAACACCTGGGATACCAGCAGCTCCAAAGCGCACTGGAAAAACCGAAAGAACCCCGATCAACCATTCTTCGCCGTCTACAATTTCAACGGCTGCCACGAGAGCGGAATTGAAAACGACGCGAAATATAAAAAGATCACCAAAAACCTCTCACCGAGCGAACGGCAAGACCCATCAAAGTTTACCAACCTTCCTCCCTACTACCCAGACACTCCGATCATCCGCGAAGACTGGAAACGAAACTACGAACTCATCACCGCAATGGACACCTGGGCTGGTGATCACATCCAGCAACTTAAAGACGCAGGCCTCTACGAGGACACCATCATCGTCTACTGGTCAGATCACGGAGTCGGCCTCCCCCGCGCCAAGCGCTGGCTCTACGACTCCGGAACTCGGGTTCCGCTCATCGTTCGCATCCCTGAAAAATGGCGCGTCAAAAACCAAGGCCAGCCCGGCACCACCGATGACCAACTCATCAGCTCGCTCGACTTCGGAATCACCACTCTCAATCTCGCTGGACTCTCCGCCCCTCCTATCACCCAAGGCCGCGCCTTCCTCGGAGAGAATCTCTCCCCGCCGCGCGACTACATCTACGGAGCACGCGACCGCATGGACGAGCGCTACGACATCATCCGCAGTGTCCGCGACAAGCGCTACCGCTACATCCGGAACTACGAGCCCCTCAAGCCCTACTTCCAATACATGAACACTCCTGAAAAAGGAGCCACTATGAAGGAACTCCGCCGCGTCGCGAAGGAAGGCTCCATGCCTCTCACTATGAAAATCTTCATGGCCGATCGCAAACCCACTGAAGAGTTTTACGATCTCAAAAACGACCCTCATGAGATCCACAACCTCGCCAATAATCCCTCGCATAGTGAACACCTCACCCGCTTCCGCCAGGCCCACACCGACTGGATCAAAGACACCCGCGATCTCGGACTCATTCCTGAACCCGAGATGGAACTCCGCGAAAAACAAGCCGGATCCCGCTACGCGATTCTAGCAAACACCACCGATAAAACCCTCCCCGAGCGGCTCGGGAAAATGGCCTCCCGCGCATCCGAAGGCCCCAAAGCTCTTCCCTCACTGCTCGCCGGCCTCAAGGACACAGACTCCGCCGTCCGCTACTGGGCCGCCACCGGCATCGG
>JALZWA010000232.1 GCA_023299815.1 Akkermansiaceae bacterium | reverse complement strand
CTCCGCTGCGTCGGGCATGATCCATCCGTCTGTGCCCCTGTCAAAGAAATCATCGTTTGTGATAGCAGGGGAGCGATTCATGACGGCCGCACCGATCTTAATCCCGAAAAGCAAGCCCTGCTCAAATTCACGAACCAAGGTAAGCATAGCGGCACCGTGCAGGATGTCCTCAAAGGAGCCGATGTCTTCGTGGGGGTTAGCAAAGGCGGCCTTCTTTGTGCGGATGATATTCGCGAAATGAATAAAGACGCCATCATTCTCGCCATGGCGAACCCTCTCCCCGAGATCATGCCGGACGAAGCCAGGGCAGGTGGGGCCGCCGTCATCGGCACCGGTCGCAGTGACTTCCCGAACCAAGTGAACAACGTGCTGGCCTTCCCCGGTATCTTCCGTGGCGCCCTCGAAGCGAAGGCGAAACAGATCAGCCCAGAAATGAAGATCGCCGCCGCTCACGCGCTCGCAGCCTCTGTAGGCGAGCCCACGGCCGAGCGCATCCTTCCATCTCCTCTGGACGCCACCGTCGCACCCATCGTAGCCGCAGCAGTAGCCGCTGTCGCACCAAAGTAGACCTCCTAAAATGGTGACGTAGGCCGCTTGGCCTTCCTTGCCTTTTAAGAAAAATACCTAAAATTGATGCAGCACTTAATCAGCGGGAATCTTCACTTTCTTGATCAAATTGAGCGACTACTCGTGAAAATTGATGACCAAGAGTATATCCAACCTGTGGCGCACTTTTATGGGTCTACGGTCGGGCAACATGTCCGCCATTGCCTAGACCACTACCTCTCGTTTTTAGACGGACTTCCTGAAAAGAAGGTCGACTACAATGCGCGGGCACGTTGTGCAGATTTTGAATTATCCACTGCGACTGCGGGGGCTAAAATTCGTGATATTCGCGAGGCCCTCACTGGGCTTACTGAGCTGAAATCGGATGTCAATATCTTGGTGGAACTCGACTGCGGGTCCGAATCCGCAGCCCCCCAGCATTCGACTCTGGGGCGGGAACTGCAATTTCTCGTCAGCCATACTGTCCACCACTTTGCTATGATCGGGGGGATGTGTTCCCATCTCGGGATTACCTTGGAGGTAGGATTTGGCGTCGCACCATCTACCCTGAGGCATCGTGAGGTTGCGTTGAGTGAATAGAGACGATCAGCAAAGAGGGATGAATAGTCATCACAAAATGAGGGGGCTTTTTGTGAAGTGTAGCCCGAATGAGTGAATTGCGCGCGGGGGAGATGGTTTGGGTAGGACTCGTAAGTGTGTCCAAGTGTGAAATAGCAGGAAATTCAGAGAAAAGAGAGCTGCCGAAAAATCGCGATTGCGTCATGGGGCGGGTCTGCTAAGAAAGCGGTGTTGCAAGTATTCGTTGATTTATCAACGGTTTCGGCGACAACTTACCCGCTTTTACTGTGTAGAAGCCGCTGTAGCTCAGGGGTAGAGCAATTCACTCGTAATGAATAGGTCGTCGGTTCAATTCCGACCAGCGGCTCCACTGATTTCACGTTGGAATCGAAATCCGCCCGGTTCCTTCGCAATTCGCCCAAATCCGGTAATGGTGCATTTTTGGTAAACATTTTTGTAAATCGGAAGGGGGGGGACAGCTGAGTTTAAGTGTTCCTAGATGCTGTTTTTCCCTGTGAAAAAAAACAACTATTGTAGGGGGGGATCCATGCCAGCAAAGGGTTCAAAAACGAAAGTAATCGAAGGCCCTAAATTCGTGGTGACTCGCGAGTTCTTTGATCAGTTTTTCGAGAAGCCGATGCCTACAAGTTCCTTTCACGATCTCGTGCACAAGGGGAAGGTTATTCCATGGCAACTTATGCGAGGGTGCTACTATGCAAATGAATCCCTTTGTCGCTTGGGGCTTTAACCTATTAAAGAAAAGCCGGAGGTGGCGAACAAACCGTCAATACCTAATCCCTTCTTAGTGTTTCGGTCAAGAGCCCAGCTTCTGATAGCCCCATGAAGTTAACATCTCTCACCGCACTTGCGATATCCTCTTTCATTTCGATTTCGTATGGTGGCGAAACTCCATTCACCAGCCCGGTCACTGATTCGCCAGACTTTCTCTCTTTGGTGGAAATCACAGGTGATTTCCGTGGTCGTTACGAGTTCTACGAGAGCGATCCACTCGATGCCTCTCACGCACTGACTGTCAGAGCGCGTCTCGGACTCATACTAGGGGGCCGTTCCAGAGGATTCTCCACTTTTATCGAAGGAGAGGGCATCCAAGGATTTATTGAAGACTTTCAAAGCGCCGGGGACTCCAGGCCTCAGACGCCGGGGAACTCCACGATCGCTGACCCAAATAATGCTGAAATCAATCAGCTTTATGCTCAGTATAGAAATGATCACTTTCTATTCCGCCTCGGGCGGCAGCGCGTCATGCGCAACTCAGGCGCGATTATCGGAAACGTCGGCTGGCGTCAAAATGAGCAGACTTTAGATGCCGCTCAGATTGCCTACACCCGCGAGGGATTCAATGTGAGTTACGTCTATTTTGATCGAGTTAAGCGCATCTTCGGAAAGGACGCGGGCGCATTCCTCACTGCTTTCGGTGGTGACGGCCACCTCATCGATTTTGACTACAGCGCAAGCTTTGGAGAAATCGGGGGGATGCCTACCTTCTTGATATTGATAACAATGCCAACGTCGGTAAAAGCAACACCTTCGGATCCTTTATGAACTCCAATGGAGTCTACGCTGAATTCGCCTATCAAGATGATACGAGTGATCTTGCTGGAGGAGACTACGATGCTCTTTATGGGCACTTGAAATACACGACAAAAGCGGGAGGTGCGACCAGCTCTCAGCTGGTGTCGAATATCTCGGTGAGAACTTTAAAACTCCTCTTGCGACAGTCCACCTTTTCGATGGCTTCTGCACTACTTTATGGATGAGGAGATGAGCGACACCTACGGCTATGAAGCCGACGCCGCTCTTGTGAAAAAATTCAATCCAAACACGATAGGAATCCTCAAAGCCTCTTATTTCGTAGGAGATGATTTCTACGATGACGTCAAGCAGGTCTCCATGGAGCTGAATTATAAGTTCTAAGAGGCTGTCTCTTTTTCTGCAGAGGCCGCCGAGTTCATCACTCGGCGGCCTCTGCTTTTTGATGCGGGCTGGCAAGGAGCAGCGCAGGCGGGGAGAGCTCAGCGAGTCATCTGATTCATTTCTTTTTGGGTCGAGGTGAAGGCATTCTTTTTTTTGCTTTCTTGATCTCTGCCGCCATTTCCTTGGCGATTTCGGGGTGATCTTTTGCGATGTTTTTGGTCTGGTTGATGTCGGCTTCTAGGTCGTAGAGTTGGGCGGGTGGGGCGTCTTTCTTGAGTTTGCCGTTTTCGATATCGCTGTTGGGCGAGCCGACGAGTTTGGTGACGGCGGGACCGCCCCAGGCGTGCTGGCCGGGCTTGGAGCCGCGGAATCCGCCACTGCCCTTGGCTGGAATAAACATCCATTTTCCTTTGCGGTAGGCCATGTGGCTGGGCTTGTTGGGGGTGATGAACATTTCGGTGCGCAGGGGCTGCGTGGGGGTTCCGGTGAGGGCTGGGAGGATGTTGATGCTGTCCTTTTGATCCTTGAGGTTCTGTCCGGTGAGGGCAGCGGCGGTGGCTAAGAGGTCGACGCTGATGGTGAGTTGGTCAGAGACGGTTCCGGGGGCAATTTTGCCAGGCCATTTTGCGATGAAGGGGATGCGGTGGCCGCCTTCCCAGATGCCGAACTTGGAGCCGAGGAGGTCGCCGTTGATCTTGTGGCCTTTTTCGGCAGCAGCACGGCCTCCGAGGTTGAACATGCCGCCGTTATCACTGGTGAAGATGACGAGGGTGTTATCGGCGACGCCGGTTTCTTCGAGGGTCTTCATGACTTCTCCGACGATCCAGTCGAGTTCGTGGACGAAGTCTCCATAGACACCGGATTCGCTGGTTCCTTGGAAGCGCTTGGCGGGAGTGAAAGGGTGGTGGACGTTGGTGGTGGCGAAGTAGCAGAAGAAGGGTTTGTCTTTGCGGGACTTGATCCAGGAGGTGGCTTTTTCTGTGAGCTTGGTGCCGACTTCGTAGTCGTTGAATAGCTTGTGGGCTTCGACGGCTCCGGTGAATTGGTTTGCGCTGCGCTGCGATTCTTTGGGAAGGATGGGGGTGATGGGGGTGGTCTTTTCTGTGGTGTTCCTCCCGAGGTGAATTAAGGGGTCAGCGGGATCAGCGCCGACGATCTTGTCGTTCTCGACGTAGAGGTAGGGTGGCGCGCTATTCACGACGGGCATGCCGAAGTAGTAGTCGAAGCCGAGGTCTTGAGGTCCGGGACGGAGGGGGGCTTGCCAATCGTTTTTGCCTTCGCCGAATCCAAGGTGCCATTTGCCGAAGGCGGCGGTGTCATAGCCGCTGTTTTTGAAGACGTCGGCGAGGGTGAGGGTTTCGGTGTCGATCAGGAGGGGAGAGGTGATGGGAGCGGGGCCCCAGATGCCTTTACCTCCATTTGCGCGGAAGGGGTATTCTCCGGTGATGAGTCCGTAGCGAGAGGGGGTGCAGACGGCGGAGGAGGAGTGGGCGTCGGTGAACTTTTTTCCTTCCGCTGCAAGTTTGTCGATGTGGGGGGTCTTGAGTTTGGTAGCGCCGTAGCAGCCGAGATCGCCGTAACCGAGATCATCGGCGAAGATGAGGACGACGTTCGGGGGAGCGGGGACATCGGCAGAGATCAATTGTCCAGAGAGGGTGAAGAGACCGAAGAAGGGAGCGAGGAGGGAGGTTGTTTGAATGGTCATTTGATTGTGGTTCTATCGTTAAGTTTGTTTTATTTACCTTATTTCAAGGTCTTGATGTAGCTGAGGAGGTCGATCGTGTTTTGCTCGGGGAGGTGGTTGAGCAAAGCGGGCATGAAGGATTTTCAGGGGGCGCCGGTCTGGGCTTTGGTGTCGCTCTTAGGGATGAAGGTTTTGACGTTTCCGGTGGTGGCGATGGCAGGAGAGGCACATTTGAAAGAGGCCTTGGCCCATGGCGGGATTGCCTTTTAGTTTTGTGGATGCTTCTGCGAAGAGTTCGGTGAAGGTGCTCTCGTCCAAGGGTTGGAGGGCGCAGAGGATGTTTGGTTTAGGAAGTCCTTTGGTGTTTTCTGAGTTGAGCCAGTTTTTGAGCTTTGCTGGATATTGCTTCATGGCTTTGCGAGCGAGGAAGCGCTCGAATTGGCGCTCGTGGGTTCCGCCCATGGCGATGGAGCTGGGAAGGGTGGTCTTGGAAGTTTTTACGAGAATTGAGTTGGTTTGACGGTCGGCGATCTGATGCCAGGCCGCTTTTTTTTCCCAAGTGCTGGGGCCAGTGAGGTGCTTGATCAGGCTTTCCTCAGGAGCGGTCAGGAAACTAGACGTAGTGGCGGGCGTCTGGCTGATGTGAGGAATTGTCCAGATGCGTCCGGCATCATCAAAGGTGAGATCGATGGGGTTAGTGATACCATTTTTCTCCGAGGTCACGAGGTCACGAGGTCGATGACGAAGCCCCCGGCATGGCTGAGGGAGGCCATGGATAAGGCTAGAGCTACAGAGAGGGATGACTTGAGAATCATGTGAGAAAGATAAGGGGTTGAGAGGTGATGCGAGCAGAGCTTACTACTTCTTGGGGGGGCAATGATTCCTTCGAGGGGGATGTCGGGATTTTTCTCGGTGTAATCGGTGGCAGGAATGTCATTGATCCAGACTCGGATGCGGGGTCTTTCGGCAAGGATGCGGAACTCGTTTCAGCCAAAGGTATCGATTCCTGCTGTGAGGGTGGGCTCGTCGATGGGAGTGGGGTAGATGAGGCGGCGGCGATGCTCATCGGAAATCTTGCCAAATCAGCCTTTTCCGCAATCGATCTGGTAACCCGCGACGCTGCCATTCTTTAGGCGGGCGCTGCGGATTTGGATGTCTCTATTGACTTGGCCTGTCTCGGGATCGCCGGAGCATTTGATTTTGAGAGTGAGATCTAAGTTGGCGTAGCTCTTCTCGGTGAAGATCCATGCGTTCTTTGGGAATTTTTTGGAGTGAGAATCTGTGGTGATGGCTCCATCCTCCGCGCGCCAGACACCTTCTGTGGATTCCCAGCCGGTCAGTGTCTCGCCATCGAATAAGGGGGCGGGCTCTTCTGCAAAAGCGGTGCTTGAAGCAGCGGCAAGAATGAGGAGGCTGCGGCTGATTATCTTGGAGGCTGTGAGGAGAGTGGTTTTACTCATGGTGAGGGAACTTTAGAACGGCCTAGAGAGTGCAGTCTCTTTCATCAATACATTCTATTTCCTGAAAATGGGGGGTGTCCATTAGCGCAAAACACTATCGCATGTCGTAAATCCACATTTTGTGGCACGAGAGGGGGGGCTTGTGCTTAATCTGAGACGGGAAGAAGGCCAATCTTAGAGAGGTCGATGGATTTGATGCCGAGTTTGTGGGCGGGGGAATCGGGGTGCAGGCGGAAATCGCCTTTGGAGGGGTCTACGAAGAGGGGGGCGGTGTTGAGGCTGTGGGTGTCGACGCCTTCTTTTTGGTTTTTGGTGAGGGCGGTTTGGCTGACTTTGGGGTCGCCTGCGCAGTGGTAGAGGTTGTGGTCGGTGTCGGCTTGGTGGGCCCAGGCATCTGGGAGGCGTCGGTTGCGGCCTTGGTTAAAGAAGACTGCTTTATGGCCGGGGTGGTAGAGGATGTTGCGCTGGATGGTGCCGGTGATGGGTCCTTCGCGGAGTTTAAGGTAGGTTGGGGGAATTGATTCTCCTTTGTGGGTTCCGGTGATGAGGTCGACGATGATGTTGTTCTCACAGCGGTTGTTGAGTTTGACCTGGATGCCTTGGGCGGTGCAGCGGTAGACGAGGTTTTCGGAGATGAGGGTGTCGCGTTGGCCTCCATCAGTGCGGATCGCGGATTGGAGGACGATGCTTGAGAGGAAGTGGTGGATGTAGTTTCGGCGGATGATGTTTCGGGCTCCGGAGCCGCGGATGTAGATGCCATTGCCATCACCAAGGACCTGCATGCCGTGGTGGATTTCGTTATTCTCGATGAGGTTGTCGTGGGAGTGGAGGAAGGGGCGGACGTCGTCGATGCTAAGTTCTTTCTTTGGGAGGGAGACTTCGTTTCGGCGGATGGTGCGGACGAGCTCGCGGGCGTTGCCATGTTTTGAGAAGAAGTCGGTCATGACACCGGAGATGATGATGCCGGCGTAGGGGGTGTGGTGGATGAGGTTGTTGGCGACGCGGTTTTCGCCGCTTTGCCAGAGGAAGGTGCCGGGGCTGTGGGCGTAGATTTCTCCGGTGTGATGGATGTGGTTGTTGAAGATGAGGTTGTGGTGGCTGAGGTCTTTGGTGCCGGGTCCGTAGCCGCAGATGAGGATGCCGGTTGCGCCGAGGTGCTCAAGGTGGTTGTGCTGGATGCTGTTCTTTTGGCTGTGGAGATCAAGGCGGATGGCGGTGCCGCCGCTCTGGGTGAAGTGGCATTTTTCGATGAGGCAGTTCTCGGTGCTGCGGAGGCGGAGGAGTGCGTTGGGCTTATCGTGCATTTCCCAATCGTGTTGGAGGCCTTTGTCATCGGGCGTGATGCGGTAGGTCTCGCCGTGAGTGAAGGTGAGGCCACGAAAGATGAGATTGCGAACGGGGGTGTCGGTGGGGGCGTCGATGTCGATTTGGCCTTCAACGCGGATGAACTCGCGGAGCAGCGGACGCATGATTCCGGTGGGCGGGCCGTCGGCTCGGGGCCAGAGGTAGAGTTTTTTCTCTTGGGTGTTGAGGACCCACTCGCCGGGTTGGTCGAGGGCGTCGATGACGTTTTCGATCCAGGCGGACTCGGTTCCGGGTAAGAAGTGAAGCTCATTCATGGCGTAGCTCGCCGGAATGGAGGTGGTGGCGGTTTGTTTCTTGGGATTGACCGAGGCGAGGGGGAGGATGTTGAGGACCCAGGCGTGGTGGGGGCGGATGATGAGGTCGATGTCCTCGAGGTTGGACCAATTTCTAAGGATGCCGGGAGGGAGGTTGAGTTGGCTTTTTGAAGATTTTTTGGAGCTGTTTTCGAGAGGGATAAAGCCGGCGGAGCGGGCGCGTGGGAGCCGGCCTTGGGGGCCGAAGAGGGTGAGGAATTTTTCATTCACGCTGGCGACCCAGACTTTTCCTTGGGCGTCTTTTGGGAGGTGGGGGATGTTGGTGGCTTTTTGCCAGTTAGTGATTTCGACGTCGGAGGTGAAGGTGGGTTTTTCGTTGGGGTAGGCTTCGTAGGTGATTGTGGTGTCGCCTTTTCCGGAGTCCTGAACGCCGAAGACGATGGTTTGTTT
>JALZWA010000231.1 GCA_023299815.1 Akkermansiaceae bacterium | reverse complement strand
CATGCATCCACGGGTCTCGGAATTCTCGGCAAGATCGGCATTACGGACGACTTGCTGATACCACTCAGGGAAGTTCTCGGAGCGGGTGGGGGAGATTGCGTTTTTCGGCTTAGCCATGACGCGCGGAGATTCGCTGAAAGTGCGGCGAAGGCAAAGCGAAAAGCAACTCGTCTCACTAAAGATGAATCATTTTTCTGGAGGGAGAGGTCACCGAATGAAGCGAGGCTGGATCTTCGACAAGTTACTTGCGATTTGGATGCCTGAAGTATTGCACTCTGGGTAGGTTTTCGAGGTCGGCGTCCTGAGTGAGGAGGGTCGCGGAATGCTGAATGGCGGTGGTGTAGATGATGCCATCCGCTAAGGGGAGTTTGAGACGATGACTGGTGTCGGCCGCGAGGATGGCGAGGCGATCGTCGAGCGGGATGACGTGGCCTTGCTTCATCGCGGCGGCTGCGGCTAGGGCATCAGATTCTGCCGCTTCGCGGAGCACCCAGCGGTAGACCTCGGTGATGGTAATTGCCGGGACGATGAGATCGGCGGTGTTCTCGATGGCACGGGTGAAATTTTTTGAGCCTGGACCGCTGGTGAAGTATTCGATCCAGCCTGATGAATCGACTATGTGAGGCATCGGTCTGAGTCTCTTTCAAAGGTGTTCTTCAGGCCCTTGAGGAATCCTTTGAGCGCTTTCGCAGGACGGACAGGAACAAGCTCGATCCGGCCATCAAGCTCGATCATCTCGATCTTATCGCCGGGTTTCAGAGCATACTTTTCCCGCACGGCCTTGGGGATGACGACTTGAAATTTTGGAGAGACGGTGACGGATGCCATATCGATAGAGGTATCGTAATACCAATCAGCGATCGATACAAGAGAGCATTTTGAAGCTACTTTCCCGATCTGCCGATGGTGACCATGATCGCACGATGATCGGAGGCGTCGTAGAAGTCGATGGGATCGACGATGTAGCAGTTCTTAAAGTCCATTTCCGACTTCATGGCGCGGGAGAAGAAGACGTAGTCCAAGCGGGCATATTGATCCTGCCATTTCCAATAGTGGGTCCAGAATTCGCGGCGGGAGTCCTTTGCCCAGACATCGTCTAGGAAGCCTGGGGACTTCGTGCTGCCGCGGAGGGCTTTGATGGGGGCCTCGCCTTTGGTTTCATTCATATCGCCGTAGACGATGAGGCGAGCGTCGGGGTTTTTCTCGATGAGGGCATCGCAGTGCTTTCGCAGAAGCTGAGCTTCGTTGAGTCGGATGAGGGCCTGATCGGCATAGGTGACTTCGCGCTTGGACTTGAGGTGGACGCCGATGAAATGGGTGGGGCCATTTGGCAGCTCGATGGAGACATCTAGGATGCCGCGACTCATGAAGCGCTGGTTGTCATCGAGGGTGTAGGAAAGATTGTCCTGAGAGTTCCGAGCGATGATGGGAAGAGAAGAGAGGAGAGCGAGACGTCGGGTGGGGTCAGCGCCTCCGGCATGCTCGGAGTGGGGGAGGTCGAGTCCGGCTTTTTTGAGGCGGGTCTGGAGATCGAGAAGGTCTTCTTTGGTGCCGATCTCGCAGAGGCCGAGAATTTGTGGCTTTTCAGAAACGATGAGTTTGATGAGGGCTTCAATTTCCTCTTCCGACTTGCTTGTGTCCCTACGCTCTCCGTTTTTTAAGAAACGGGTCATGGTGAGGTAGTTCTTAATGTTGTAGCTGAGGAAGCGGATGCCGGTGGGCCTCGGTGATTCTTCGGCTGCCGTGGCTTTGACTGGTTCTGGAGACTCAGGAGCAGTTTTGGATTGGTGCGGCTCTTCGACCTTCACCTCAGTGGGTGAATTTTCCTGAGGCACTTCCTTTTCAGAGGAGGGCTCAGATTCTTTACAAGAGACGCACAAGAAAAACGCCCCGACTAAAATCAGCGGAGCGTTCTGGAAGAAGTTTTTAAAGGAGGAGAGCATTAGCTGTCGCGTGGTTCTTTGCCGGGAGCGTCTTTGATATCGAGATCATCTGCGCCTTTGCGGATTTCGTCTTCGAATTCCTCGCGGGCTTTTTTGAACTCACCCATGCTTTTGCCCATTCCGCGGGCAAGCTGTGGAAGTTTCTTAGCTCCGAAGAGGAGCAGAAGAATCAGCATGATGAGAACCATCTCTTGGGTTCCTAGCGATCCGAGGAAGGCAACTGGCGTGTTCATACGGATAGAGTAGTGGGATTTCGCGGTGGTGGCAAGGGATGAAACGAGTGACATTGGGGTGATGTTTTCCGAAAACTCATCTCGCTCCAATCTGTGCCTGCTGCTTTTCTCCCTCTGTGAGCTTGCCAGTGCATGAGGTGGAAAAGGAAATTCGGGCAGCGATGCGCGCGGAGTCGGGTCGTCTTTTGCTGAAAGCACCTACCGGTTCGGGTAAGTCGACGACGGTTCCGCCGATGGTGCGGGGGGAAGTGACTGGCCGCGTGCTGGTGGTCCAGCCTAGGAGGATGGCGGCGCGCTTGCTGGCGGAATATGTCGCGAAGTGCGAGGGGACGCGCTGCGGCGGTGGGGTGGGTTATTCGGTGCGCTTTGAATCGCGCGTGAGTCGTGAGACGGAGATCATTTACATGACGGATGGGGTGCTGCAGCGGATGTTGCTCGATGACCCGGAGCTGGAGGACGTGGGAGCGGTGATTTTTGATGAATTCCATGAGCGCCGTCTTTCTTCTGATCTGGCGCTTGGACGGGTTCTCGATCTTCAGGAATCTCTCCGGCCCGATCTGCGGGTGGTGGTGATGTCTGCGACGCTGGAAATTGGTGGGTTGAAGGGCTTTCTCGAACCCTGCGAGGTGGTCGAGGCAGGTGGGCGACTTTTTCCCGTGGAGATCTCGCATAAAGGAGAAGCGATGGCCTCGACGCGTCGGCGGCCTGAGCAGAGGAATGATGTTTGGGATCGCGTGGCGCGTGCGGTGCGCTCGGTGGTAGATGACCTCGGAGCCGGTGATCGGATTCTCGTCTTCCTTCCAGGGATGCATGAGATCCGGCGCTGCGAGAGTATTCTGAGCCAAGTGGGGTGGATGCAGGGGTGGGAGATCGCATCGCTTTATTCTGCGCTCGCGCCTGATAAGCAACGGGCGGCGATCCGAGCGGATCATACGAAGCGGGTGATCCTTTCGACGAATGTCGCGGAGACCTCGGTCACGATTGAGGGAGTCAAAGTGGTCATCGATTCCGGTCTCGCGCGTCAGTCGAGCTACGATGCGAATCGTGGTTTCGATTCATTGCGTATCGTGAAGATTTCTCAAGCGGCAGCGGAGCAGCGGGCGGGCCGTGCGGGCCGCACTGGGCCGGGTTCCTGCATTCGGCTTTGGAGCGAAGCAGATCATCGGGCGCGAGCTCCCTTCGAGACTCCTGAGGTGAGGCGCTGTGATCTCGCGGAAGCGGCTCTCTTTTTGAAACGTCTCGGCACGAGAAAGATCGCCGACTTCCGCTGGCTCGATCAACCAGAGAAAGAGCGTGAGCAAGAAGCAGAAGAGCTTCTTCTTCGTCTAGGTGCCGTAGATTTCACAGGCGCGCTCACTCGTGCTGGTGAAGAGATGGCGCGCTTACCGATGCATCCGCGCCTCGCTAGGCTCGTCCTTGCGGGGATGGAGCTAGAGTGTCTTGGTGAGGTGCTCTTCGTGGCAGCTTCTGTATCGGGGGAAGGAATCTTCATGCGGGGCGATCGTGGCGCGAAGTGGGTTGATTATTTGGAAGGGGAGCCGGGTTGGAAAAATGATTTCGGGGGCGAGTGGCTTGCGCTTCTCGATGCCCAGCGTGCTGATTTTTCTCCGCATTCGTGCACTGGGCTGGGAGTCTTGGCACGAGGGGCGCGGGAGACTTGGAAAGGTTACCTACAGCTCGTGAAGATGATCGAAAAGCGGGGGCCGCGCGTGAAGGAGCCGGACTTCCGGCAGCGGGGCGAGGCTTGTGCGCGTGCGTTGCTACTGGCCTTTGGTGATCGGCTTGCGGTGCGCCGCGATCAGGGGACAGCGGTCTGTGATGTGGTGGGCAAGCGACGAGGGAAAATTAATGCGAAGAGCGCGGTGAAACATAGCTCACTTTTTCTCGCTGCTGAAATCATGGAGGTCGAGGGGCGCGAGCGTGTCGTCAGTCTTTCGCGCTGCGTGGAGATCGACGAATCATGGCTT
The DNA here is from genome assembly GCA_023299815.1 of Akkermansiaceae bacterium. Lineage (GTDB taxonomy): Bacteria > Verrucomicrobiota > Verrucomicrobiia > Verrucomicrobiales > Akkermansiaceae > SW10. The sequence continues at coordinate 3,463 of JALZWA010000231.1, read as the reverse complement.
GAGGAACTCTTCCCCGGTGAGATTCAGGATGATCAAGCGGCTGTCTTCGATGAGATTGCGCGCCGGGTCGTCGCTGTGAAGCAGCGCACTTTTCGAGGTCTTGTTTTGGAAGAAAAGCGCGGCGGTGATGTCGATCCGAACCTCGCGGGAGAAATTCTCGCCCAGCAAGTCCTCGCTGGAGATCTCACGTTGAAAAAATGGGATAGTAAGGTAGATCGCTGGCTTGCCCGTCTTCGTTTCCTGAGCAGCGCGATGCCCGAACTAGAGTTACCCGGCTTCACTGAAGATGATCGTGAAATGGCGATCGCCCAAATCTGTGCCGGAGCCACCACCTTTAAGGAAGTGCGCGAGCGTGATCCTTGGAAAGTTCTGCGTCAGTGGCTCTCCGCTCCTCAGGCTCAATCGCTCGAAGCCTACGCGCCTGAGAAAATCAAACTCACCAATGGCATCTCCACTCGCGTCAACTACGCCGATGGAAACGAGCCGTGGATCGAGGAAAAGGTGCAGCGGCTCTACGATGTTCCGGAGACTCCCGTCATCGCAAATGGCCACGCCCTCGTTGTCAAAATTCTAGCCCCAAGTCAGCGTCCTTGGCAGACCACCACTGATCTTCCCGGCTTCTGGGAGCGCGGTTATGAGCAGATGAAAAAAGACCTCGCCGGAAGATACCCGAGACAGAATTGGAGGTAGGTAAAATCGGTAGGGCCGCCTCGCCGAGGCCGCCGCCTGCAGAGCCTGAGAAAAATCTGTGTCAATCGGTGAAAATCCTTCTCGAATTTGCCGTTGGCTATCTCCGCTTCGCTACGGTGGTGTTAAAAAATCCATTCTATTTTCCTCCCTCAAGATAAGCTCCAGAGAGTTCATCCGCAGATTAAGATGATTGTCACAGATTTCTCCTGCTAGCCGTCACGTAACCTCATTTTCCTTGATCCAGAAAAATGAAGCCTGTCAGTCCTGTGGAGATTAAGCTCACACGTCGCAATTGAAATTGCCGATCTTAAATTTTTCTGTCATGGTAATTGCATGACAAAAGGAATTTCTATGGACCCTGCGGTTTGCCACGGCAAGCCTGTCATTGAAGGCACCCGTGTGCTTGTCTCGATCGTGCTAGGAGCGCTCGCTGGAGGTGATTCTCGGAGTGTCGTTGCAGAGGACTACCAACTTACGGAAGATCAAATTTCGGCTGCTCTTCAATTTGGCGCGGAAGTTTCCGATTTTCAGATCAGCTCTTATAGCGATGTCGCATGACCTTTCTTCTCGATGAGAATTTCCCGAAGACTGCAAGCGACCTATTATCAGAACTAGGTCACCACGTCCTTGATTTCCGGCTTGAGGGTAAGGAAGGAGCTTCGGATCACGAAGTCATGACACTTGCGCTAGAAAGAAAAGCGATCGTGCTCACCACTGATCGAGATTTTTTCCACACTTTAAGTAGCGCTTTCCCTCTCCATCACGGAATCGTGGTTGTTGCATTAAAGAGGCCGACTAGAAAATTGATTCTCGAAAGACTGAAGTGGCTACTTTCTGAGATGAAAGAAGAGAGCTTTGCTGGCCGAGCATTTCAGTTACGGGACAAAGTTTGGATGGCATTCCCACCACTTAACTAACCTTCTGAAATAAGACGCTGATTCCGACAATCTTCGCCTTAGAAAAATGGCTATGCCAAAGCAAACACCGAGCGATTTACCTATCAACGGGCACTACGAACACTTCGCTGCAACTCAACTAACGCCTGAGCAGATTTCCGGGCGATATCCCGTCGATTGGGAACAATATAACGAGGATGGATTGGGCAAAGCTGCGATTGCTGGATTCTACTTGCTTGATGGTAGCTACTACATGCTTCGTCATTTATATCAGGCAGCGAAACCAGCAACGACGATCATGCTGGCCGAGAAGACCGAAGATCCCTCATCTAGAATTGAGGAGGTTTGCGAGAATTTTAAATTCACAACTGACGACCTTCTGTGGATCCGAAAGGGATTAATTTTTCGTAACGTTGATCTGTATCGACAGGACGATAACGGCAGCGAGTTCTGCATCAGCAGGTTTCCTTTTCGAGCAAATGCTACAGCACAGCTTCGCAAGCTCGCAAAAGGAGGGCTCAAACAATTCTACGAAATTAGAACGGCTGACCATGATACGATGACCATCGAGACTGATTCCGACGGATTCCTCTTAAAATCCAAAAGCGAACAAAAATAAACTGCGCAACCGTCCGCGCGACCTTCGGGCTCCTTCTCACAAAATCGGCCTCCAGTAGCTCGGCCACGCATCCACGCCGACCAAAACATGGGGCGATGCCTCATGCTGATATGAGCTGAGCCTTTGGCCCATGATTCTCTGTGGATTTTCCTAAGCCAGAAGGCCCTTTGAGCCTGGGGTGGTCAGTCAGGGCAGCCTCGGTTTTTAATTTCATTGATGGCCCAACTTGCGTGTTCGTTGAGCATCTCGGATTCTTTTCTTACTTCTTGGAGGATGGAGAGGTCTTCTTTTGTTCCGGTGTTTCCGAGCGCGACGCAGACATTTCTCAGAAACCTCTCTCGCTTGATCCGCTTGATGGGGGACTTGGCAAAGACGCCGCGGAAGTCCTCTACATTCATCTTTAAAAAGTCACCGAGCTTGTGCTCGAAGATCTCGCCTCGTGCGTGCAGGCGAGTCTCGCGTGCCACCTTGGCGAAGCGGTTCCATGGGCAGGCATCGAGGCAGTCATCGCACCCATAAATCCGGTCGCCGATGGCCTTACGGAACTCCAAGGGAATGGCCCCTTTATGCTCGATCGTGAGGTAGGAGATACAGCGGGTCGCAGTCATTTTACGCGGACCTGTGATGGCGTGGGTGGGGCAGGCTGTGATACAGGCGGTGCATTTTCCGCAATGATCTTTCGAGGGGGCATCCGGTTCGATTTTTAAGGTCGTGAGAAGTTCGGCGAGGAAGAACCAGGTTCCTAATTTGCGGTGAATCTGCACCGTGGATTTTCCGTTCCATCCTAGCCCGGAGGCACTGGCGAAGTCTCTCTCTAGGACTGGTCCGGTATCGACGTAGTAGCGTTGCTGCCCACCCATGTCCGCCATCGCAAGGTCTAGGTCCTTGAGCCGATCCTCGATCAGGTCGTGGTAGTCATCATTCCAGGAATACCGCGCGATGCGGTAGTCACTGCGGGCTTGGTCTTTCGAGGGGAGATAGTTCAGGGCGAGGGAGACGACGGATTGGCAGCCGTCCAAAACTTCACGTGGGTCACAGCGGCGGTCCGTATTACGTTCCAGCCAGCCCATGTCGCCCGCGTGTCCTGCCTCGACCCATTTTAAATAATCATCTGCGTGAGGTGCGCGCGCTGCCACCGAGATGCGACAGTCATCGAATCCGAGCTGGCGTGCTACGAACTTGACGTTCGCGTTGGCAATGGCGGGAGTCATTCCTGCTCTGGTTGGGTTCCGAAGTGGTAGCGGGCGGACTCGATGAT
>JALZWA010000230.1 GCA_023299815.1 Akkermansiaceae bacterium | reverse complement strand
AATATCGAGAGTTATTATCAGGAGACGGGCCGTGCGGGGCGGGATGGTGAGCCGTCTCACTGCCTGCTTCTTTACTCATCAGGCGATGGCTTTAAGATCCGCCGATTTTTCGATGAGATCGAGAATGAGGAGGAGCGTCAGCGCTCGATCGATCTGCTCAAGGCGATGGAAAACTTCGGCGCGCAGGCGCAGTGCCGCAGGAGGGGGTTGTTAAGTTATTTCGGTGAAAATCTGGAGGCGGAAAACTGCGGATCTTGCGATGTCTGTGATGGAAACTTTGAGAAAAAAGACGCCACCCGCGATGCCCAGATTCTTCTCTCGGCGATGGCGCGGAGCGGTGAGCGCTTCGGCGCGGTGCACGTCTGTGACATCGTGACAGGAGCGAACACGGCGAGAATCCGTGAGATGGGTCACGCGGATCTCAAGACTTACGGGATGGGGAAAAACCAGCCCAAAGCATATTGGCGCGGTCTCCTCGATCATCTCATTAGTGAGAGCGTGGTGGTGGTTCCTCCGGGCGATTTCACGGTGCCAAAGCTGAGCGCGCGGGCCTGGCGGATCATGAAGAGTGAGGAGACCTTTGAGGTGCTCCAGGATAAGCGGATTGAGCCGGAGAAGGCAGGCCGCTCGCGTCCTGTGGTGGAGGCAAACTTCGTCTACGATCGCGGGCTCTTCGATCACTTGCGAGCGGTGCGCAAAGAGATCGCAGATGATAAAGGGGTGCCGCCATTCGTGGTCGCGAGTGACCGGACCCTGCGGGAGATGACGGCGCTGATGCCTGATAGCGAGGCCGGTTTCTTGAAGCTTCATGGCATCGGCCAGGAGAAGTTCGGGAAATTCGGACAGGCCTTTATGGAGGCTTTGGGAAGCTACCTTTCTGATCATCCAGAGCTGGCGGGGCAGAAGTTGGATAAGCTTCCGGAGAGTGTTTCGGCGGGACCCACGACGGTGGTTAAGAGTTCTCTCAGTGAGACTTATTATGCGACTCTTGAGCTCCTGAAGGAGAATCTTAGTTTGGCAGAGATTGCTGAAAAACGAGGAGTGGCCACGACCACGATCGAGGGGCACGTGGCCCGCTTGATCGAGGAGGGGGAGGAGATTGATCCACGCGCCTTTGTCAGCGAGGCGGTGGAGGAAGCGGTGCGGAAGCTCATCGATCAACACGGCAGCGAGGCGCTTAAGCCGATCTACGATGCGGGGGGAAAGAAGTTCAGCTACGGCGAGATCAAGATCGTGCTGGCGATGATGGCGGCGGTTTAGCTCCTTCGACTCGGTTGATGATGGCTCTATTTGATGCCAATCCATCGGATTGTCTCCCCGGATTTCTCCAAGATGATTTGGAAGGGCTCACCCGGTTCTTTGATCTGCTCCATGGGGTGATCCACTTGGACGAAGCGATTGTGGTAAGTGGTCCGGGACCATCGATTGAAGGAGATGACGCTCATCCCATCTTTTCGGGCAATGACAGCGAGTGTCATCTTACCGTCGTAGAACGGCGAGCTCTTCACCTTTAGCCCGGACGGGACGTAGTCAAATGCGAGAGTTCTTGTGTCGGCCTTCTGGAGCTCGCGGGCCTGGATTTCGATCTTAGTGGCAAGTTTCTCGGCAGGATCGAGGCCGCCAATGAAACCACAGGAGTTGAGGAGGAGTGCGCAGGATAAAATGAGGAGAGCGAAAGGGAGAAGAGATATTCGACTCATAGAGAGACGAGCTTAGCTCTATAATGGTAGCTTCTCTCAATCGCTTATCGGTATTCTAACATTTTGGTGAGTAATGTTTTGGTTTTGAGTCGAGTTCACGGAATTGTGTGACCTTTGCCTCTGGACGAGGGGCGAAAAAGAGGGAAAAAGACAGAGTTACCTGAAGGACACCTTCATCGAGGCTGCTCCCACGCTCCCTCGAAAAGGATTCTACTAAATCTGAGCCACTCCCTAAGCAAGGTTCATCACGGATCCACTTTCCCTACCCCATAATACGAAAAATCTAGCAAAAATTGAGAAGAGTCTTAACTTACTTCTTACACTTTCTTCGTCATGCTTACGCGCTGTTGCAAGGGGCAAGCATTTACCGAGTGCCCTTCACATCAGCGTGGGTTTCCTCTGAGCAGACGCTTTATTTTTAACTTTTCTATCTCACTATGACTCGTCCCCTCGTTCTCATTGCTTCCCTCTTCTGCGGTTTATCCCACGCAGCGCCGATCACATGGTCAGCCGCTGAGGATACCACCAGCCCCACCTCCATTGATACCACGGGTGCGCTTGTGGAAGCAGTCAATGGAACCGGAGCCGCTGGAGTCGCAACCGTCAACGGGGTCGATTTTTCCCCCTCGGACACTCTCCTTTCAGCCGCCGCGGCTTCGGTCGGACTCAGCGGGGGAACCACTCTGGACCCTGGATTAGATGCCTTGCTGGATGACGTCGAATTTGGTGGGGGCAGCTCAACGACCCTGACCCTTGGCGGCGGATCCTTGGTCGTCGGACAATCTTATCTCATCCAGATCTTTTTCACCGACCTTCGCCTTGACCGAGTCATGACCTATGGCGATGGCGAAGGAAACTCGGTCGATGTCTCCGCCATCGGATCTCCCGGAACTTTCGGTCAAAATGTCATCGGAACCTTCACTGCTGATGCTACCAGTCAAACACTGAGCCTCGTCACCAATGGGTTTGGAAATGCTCATATCAATGGTTACCAAATTCGGAGCGCCTTTCCGCTGGCAAGCATCGATACCTTCACCGCCTCTCCCTCCCTGATCGCCAGCGGCGACTCGACCACCTTAGATTGGCAAATCACCGACGCAGACACGGCTCAGATCGGCAATGGCATCGGCTCCATCAATGCCACCTCAGGAAGTCTTGTCGTGAGCCCGACCATCACCACGACCTACACTCTCACCGCGACTAATGATGGAGGGACTGTCACTTCCCAAGTCACCGTCGGAGTTGATGTCCCAGTTCTCCCGCCTGTCCTGAATGAATTCCTCGCCAGTAATGACAGTGAGTTCGCAGACGAAGACGGTAATTTTTCTGACTGGATTGAAATCTACAATCCCAACCCTTTCTCGATTGATCTCGATGGCTTCCACCTTACCAGCGACCTCCTAAACCGAACCGAGTGGACCTTCCCAGATGGCGTCTCCCTCGATGGAGATTCTTACCTCATCCTCTTCGCCACTGGCACGAGTCGTGGACTTCCAGAGCTGCATACGAACTTTAGAATCTCGGCAAGTGGCGGCTACCTCGCCCTCGTCGCTCCTGATGGGGCGACCGTCATTGACGAGTTCAACTACCCCTCTCAACGCACCGACATCTCCTATAGCTCTGTGGGATTTCTAGCTCCCCCCACCCCCGGAGAAGAAAATGGAGCGGCCACCAGTGGATTCGTCGCAGACACCAGCTTTGATATTGATCGCGGTTTCTACGACGCCCCCTTCATTGTCAACGTCACCACCGCCACGCCCGGAGCCTCCGTCGTTTACACTATTGATGGAACCGACCCCACCTTGACAAACGGAACCGCCTCCGTGGGCTCCGCTAGCATTTCGATCACTGGCACCACCGTCCTCCGCGCGGCCGCATTTAGAGATGATCTCACGCCGACAAATATCGACACCCACACCTACCTCTTCACTGCTGACATCATTGAGCAATCCAACATGGATCCTGATGTTGTCGACGACCCTGCTTACAGTGGAGAAATTGCCTCAGCACTCCAGTCCATCCGCACTCTTTCTCTTGTCACGGACCCCGATAACCTCTTCGACAGCAGCATCGGAATTCTCGAGAATACCCAAGGCCGAGGGATCGCTTGGGAGCGCCCCGTGTCTCTTGAGTTTATTGACCCTGCAGATCCTGATGCCTCGATCCAAGAAAATGCTGGGCTTCGAGTTCATGGAAATGGATCACGAGGCAGCGCGAAAAACTCTCTCCGTCTCCTCTTTCGTGCCGTCTATGGTCCCAAGAAACTCGACTACCCTCTCTTCGGGGAAGATTTCATTACCGAAAGATTCAATACCGTTGTTCTCCGCGCTCAGAATGCCAACAGCTGGACCAGCCCTCGTTCCGAGGATCGCCAGTCGACAACCTTCCTGCAAGATTCCTTTGCGCGAGACACGCAAGAAGCAATGGGCCAACCCGTTTCTGGATCAA
>JALZWA010000229.1 GCA_023299815.1 Akkermansiaceae bacterium | reverse complement strand
GATTTCTTTTTCGAGACAGAAGACGATGGCTGAAATCTCATCGGCGAGATGAATCCACGGCATCCACTGCTTACCGGAACCAAGCTTTCCTCCGATGCCGAGCTTGAAGATCTTCGACATTTGCGCCCAAGCGCCGCCGCCTTTTCCGAGAACGACTCCGGTTCTTAAAAGGGTGATCTTTGGCGCTCCGGCGGTCGCCTTTTCCCAGGCGAGACAGAGACCTGCGATGTAGTTATCGCCGATCGTGGAGTCTTCCGAAATTTTCTCATTGCCCTGATCGAGGTAGATTCCAATGGCGGAGGAATTGAGTAAATGAGGCACGCCATACTGAGCCATTGCTTTCACCACGGTTTCGGTGACGCCGACCCGGCTCTCGTGGAGTTTCTTTTTCTTAGAGTCGGTCCAGCGCTGGTCTATGGGTTCGCCAGCGAGATTCACGACGGCATCGAGATCAGAAAAATCGGGCGCATCTTGCCACTTTCTCCAGATGATCTCATCGGCCTCTCGAGAAGAGCGCGAGAAGCCGATGACGCGGTGCCCCTTTCCGAGAAGTTCGGTCGAGAGATGCTGCCCGAGCCAGCCGGACGCGCCGATGATTCCAATCGTTTTTGCCATATCTTACGGGAGGGTAAACCACTTCTTTTAGTTTGCTAGTGGGAGTCAGTGGAAATGCGTTGGACAGGCTTTTTTATGGTCCTTAGTCTCTTGCTTCCTTCATGTTGCGCCCCCTCTGCCTTCTTGCCTTCCTCGTTCTTCCGATCGCGGCTCAGGAGCCTGCTCCCCCGAGCCACTTCCTCCCACCCGCAGGAAGCCTCACTGAGCCTGAAATTAACCCAGCTCAAAGTCCTACTCCAAGCGGTGCAGACAGCCTCTTTAAGAAGGAAAACGAGACACCATTTGCGGCACTACCGACCTACATAAAGCTCGGACCCAAGACGAATCCAAAGATCGACTACATCGATGGAAAGCTCACGGTGAGCTTTCTGGGTTCAGTTTCGATCAAGGGTGACAATGGCGTGCAAGCCTTCGCCGATCGCGCGATTCTGGATGTCGACAATCAAGTCGTCGAGATGAGCGGTGATATCAGCATCTACCAAGACGGCTTGGTCTATCGCGGGGACTCAACCACCTACACACACAAGACCAAAGAGTTCGATACCCGCAACTTACGAGCGGGACTCTCGCCCATTCTTCTCCAGGCCGGGCAATTTCGCTCGATTCAAACCCCCAGTGGGCGCGCCTACGTGGGCGAGGACTCGGCGATCACAACCCACGACGTCGAGAAGCCGCATTGGTGGATTCGAGCGGACCGCACCACCATTTTTCCGGGGGATCGGGTTGTTTTTAAAAACCTGAAGCTCTATGCGGGTGACACCCCCATTTTTTGGCTCCCTTATTTATCCCAACCTCTTGATGCGCAACTAGGCTATCACTTTGTCCCGGGAGGTCGCTCAAATCTCGGTCTTTTCCTAAAAAACACCTACGGGGTGATGCTCGGCGGCGAGCGCGACCCGCTCACGGGAGCCAACGACAGCGCTTGGCTTCTGTCTCAATGGCACGCCGATATTTACTCCCGACGAGGGATCGGAACGGGACTGAGTCTTTTCGACACCCGAGTCGATGATGCTGACGATTTTGGCTGGTTAAAACTCTACTACCTCAACGATCTCGATCCTTCAATTTCCCGCTCGGGGGTGAACCGAGACAGCGTAAACGAAGATCGCTACCGCATCGAATTCAAGCACCGCCACGAGCTCTGGGAAAGCGAACGAGCAACTTATTCTGCCGAGGCTAATCTCACCTGGCTCAGTGACTCCTTTTACTTGGAAGATTTCGATGCGAGCCTCTTCAACACCAACCCTGCGCCCGACAATACTCTTTCGCTCTCTCGCAGAAATGACCAGAGCCTTGCCTTACTGAATGCACGCGTGCGACTGAATGACTTTTATCAAAGTGACACTCGTCTCCCGGAGTTGAGTTACGACTGGATCAAACAACCCCTTCTCAACTCCTCCTTCCTCTACGAAAGCCAGACCTCGTTGGGAATCTATCGCGAACACCTCTCTGACTTCTTTGAGGATGATCTGCGGACTGAAGCGACGGGACTCGCTGCCGGGGACCCTCGACTCTCAGAAATCGATCGAATTCTTGATCCTCGGGGGTTCAACCGCTTTCACACCTATCACGAGATTTCCCGCCCTTTCAAGTTAGGCCTCCTTAACATCAACCCGAAGGTGGGCGGAGGATTTACGCAATACAGCTCAGTGAGAGGCCCCAGTGATTCAGAAAATCGCAGTCTCCTCTATGCCGGTATCGAATCCTCACTCAAGCTCACCAAAGCCTATCCCGAGTGGATTGATAAAAAGTGGGGCTTAGATGGAGCTCTTCACATCATCGAGCCCTATGCATCGCTTTCCTTTCTCTCCACCAATGAACTCGACACCTCCTTTCTCGGCATCGATAGACTGACTGCTTCTACGCGACCTCGCCCGCTGAACGTCGGACGCTTTACGGCCATCGATGACCTCGCGAACTGGTCAATTCTGCGGATCGGCGCGAGGAATCGCATCATGACTCATCGCGATGGGAGCACACATGACTGGCTGACAGTGAACACCTATCTGGACGTCTTCTTTAACGATCCTGAATTCGACCGAGATTTTTCCAACCTCTATAACGAAATTCACTGGAGTCCCCTGCCTTGGTTCGATCTTGAGCTAGAAACCCAGATTCCTCTCTTCTCGGACTCGAACTTCACCGAGGTGGTGACCTCTGCAACCATCATGCCTACGGATGACTTGGAGGTAAGCTTGCGTCACCGCTACCTCAACGATCACCCCATTTTGCTCGACTCAAATCGGGTCGAACTTGAGTTCTATGCCCGCCTCAATGAGCATTGGGGCATCGGCACCCAGCACCGCTGGGAGATCGAGGATGGGACACTCGAACTGCAATCTTATAGCGTCTACTATGACTTTGATTCATGGGTTGGCTCCGTGGGTATTTTTCACCGTGATAACAGTATTGAAGATGAGTATGGCATCCTCTTGAGCTTCGGTCTCAAGGAATTTCCAAACCTAGCCTTGCCAGTGCGAATTGGGACGGAATAATCCGGCAATGAAACTTCTTTCAGCTGAATCTCTTCTCCTGTCTCTTCAGTGGCGCTACGCAACAAAAGCGTTCGACCCAGCACAAAAGATCCCTGCCGCAACTTGGGATGCCATTGAGGATTCTCTGATCCTGACTCCTTCCTCCTTTGGCCTGCAACCATGGCATTTCCTCGTCGTTGAAAGCCAAGAGATTAAGGAGCAGCTTCTCCCTCATTCGTGGAACCAAGGTCAAGTGATCGATTGTTCTCACTTTGTCGTGCTCGCAGCGCGAACTAATATCGATGAGGAGGACATCCAGCAGTGGCTTCAGCGCCTGAGCGAGGTGCGCGAGGTCGAGGCAAGCAGCCTCGATGGCTACCGCGGAATGATGTCGGGATTCATGGCGAAAATGGACGCCAACGAGAAACTCGCTTGGGCTAAAATGCAGACCTACATCGCCTTAGGCCAGCTCATGACATCTGCTGCTGCACTCGGCATCGATGCCTGTCCTATGGAGGGGTTCATTCCCGAGGAATACGATCGTATCTTAGGCCTGTCGGAAAAGGGCCTCCATGCATCTGTCGCCTGCGCTCTGGGATACCGAGACGCAGAGGACAAGTATGCGGAACTTCCGAAGGTCCGCTACGAGAAAAGCTCGCTAGTTACTAGGATTTAAGGTCTCTCGGAGCTCAGGGTGATTCTTGATGAACTGCTCTTTAATCTCTTGGAAGAGGACCCCTGAGATCTTGTTTAAGAAATCCAGCTCCCTGCGCGTCCCGGTGATCATGACGCGCATGGACTCTCCGTCAGTGTAGAGGTCGACTACCTTGCGCTCACGGAGCTCTGCAATGGCAGCGCCATCATCGCTAAGACCCCACTCTGAGGCGATACTTTGCTTCTGAACCACGCGCCGAAGAATTTCATCATCATCGCTAATGGCTGCCCACTCATTGACCCAAGCCTGCCGCTGAGGCTCTCCTAAGCCCCCGAGAGGAAAAGCAACCCATCGCTCGACGGGCTTATTCATCTTCATGGTGTAGACGGCAAAGCCAGCACCTCCGAGAAGAAGCATGATAACAATGGCGCCAATTGCGAGGATACGACTGCTCATAAGTAGACTTATAACAGCCCACTATCGGAGCACACGAAAAAATTTTACCTTCTTTAAACTCCTTGCTCCTTCTCCCTTCAGCATCAATCTTCCTTCCAGATGAATTTTCCAGCGACGACCGCGCGAGTAGAGACCCTCGGAGACAGTCTTGATACCATTCTCGACCCTTCTCAGGATTCCCCCGTCATTAGTGTGCAATTGTGGGTTGCCACAGGTTCGATGCACGAAAGCGCACTCGCAGGAACTGGGATTTCTCACCTTCTGGAGCACATGGTCTTCAAGGGCACCGATCGCTTCTCCGGTGAGGCACTCTCCCAAGAAGTTCAAGCGGCTGGAGGTCAATGGAATGCCTACACCACCTTTGATCGCACCGTCTATTACATCGATGGCCCCGCCGATTCACTCGACCTCTTCCTCTCCGCCCTCATGGAGATGGTCTTTCGGCCCACTTTTCCGGAGGAGGATTACGAGAAGGAAAAAGACGTCATCCGCCGCGAGATCGCGATGGGTCTCGATGATCCAGACTCCGTCGCGCACCAGCTTCTCTTCCGCACCTTTTTCCAGAAGGATCACCGACGTCAACCCATCATCGGCCACTTGGATCTCTTCGATTCCGTCACCCATGAGCAGATGGTGACCTACCATCATGCGCGCTATCGTCCGGACAACAGCTTCCTCGTGATCTCCGGCGGCTTCGAGCCGAGTGCTGCACGAGAAATTGTAACCCGCGAACTCGAGAAAGGTCTCCGTCCCTTTGCGCAGTTCCCCGTGACCCTTCCCCACGAGCCCACCCAGATCGGCACGCGCCGCACCTCGCAACCTTTCGCCATTCCCTCCACCCATTTCTCCATGACCTGGCAAGCTGGAGATCTTGCCCATCCTGACACTCCCGCTCTAGAACTTCTGGGGACGATCCTCGGTGGTGGTCGCTCCGCTCCTCTCTATCAAGCCGTGCGAGAGCAGAAAGAACTCGCCCATTCCATCGGCTCCTATGCTTGGATTTCGCCAGAAGCTCCAGGCCTCTTCAGCGTCTATGCCGAGGCCGAACCTAAAAACATCCCTGCTTTGGAAGCCGAAATCCTCCATCAAATCTCGCTCCTCTCCGAACGCGACCTGAAGAAAGAACTCAAGCGCGCGCGCCGTCAGATTGCTTCCCAACAATTTAAGACCCTCGCCACCGCCTCCGGTCGCGGGTCCGATCTCGCCTCGAATTGGCACCAGACTCGTAATCTCGACTATACCCGCGACTTCCTCATTCAGTTAGAAAAGGTGACCACAGCAGACCTTCACCGAGTCATCTCAGACTACCTCACCCCGGATCGCCTCACTGTCACATCGCTTATTCCAGAGTCAGAGCAAAAAGAAGCCATCACTAAGAGTGAAGTCGCCCCCCCCGAGGAAATCATCGAGCGCACCCTCAGCAATGGCGTCCGCGTCATCCTCCAGCGCTCGCCTAAGGTTCCCGTCGTCTATGGAAACATCGCACTCCTCGCTGGTTGTCTTTCCGAGACCGCTGAGACCGCGGGACTCAACACCCTCCTCTCTTCTCTTCTCCTAAAAGGAACCACCTCTCGAACCTCAGTAGAAATCGCGGAAACTCTCGAAAACCTCGGCGCATCAATCGGGCCTGGCTCGGGCAACAACACCCAAATGGTCTCGACCTACTGCTTGCGCGATGACCTCTCCCCCGTGCTCGATCTCCTCGGCGAGATCCTCCGCGAGCCCGCCTTCCCCCAAGACGCCCTCAAGCGCGAGCAAGCCGCCATCATTAATCGACTTAAGGAAGCGATGGAAGACCCTGCCAGCTGCGCCTTCCGCGAACTTCGCCACCAGATGTGGCAAGGCTCCAGCTATGGTATTTCCACCTCTGGAACCCTGGAATCCCTCCCCTTGCTCACGCGGGAAATGGTAGCCTCGCATCATACCCGCGCCTTTGCTGCCGAGAATCTCGTCTGCGCCTTCTTCGGCGATCTCGATGTTGAAAAAACAATCATGGAGCTGGAAGCCACCCTCGGACTCCTTCCCTCCGGCTCACCGCTCCCTCTCGCCGACTCTCCAGCATCTCACTCCGGCGAGCACACGCTCCAGCTCGACAAAGAGCAAGCCGTCCTCGCCATCGGCTACCCCGGACTCTCTGCCACCGACCCCGATCGCTTCGCACTCGAGCTCATCCACAACTACTGCAGCGACATGGCGGGCCCCCTTTTCACCCGCATCCGAGAAGAACTTGGTCTCGCTTACTTTGTCAGCTCCTCGATGTTTCTCGGGATCAATGACGGCCTCATCGCCTTCTACCTAGGCACCGCTCCCGACCAGATGGAACTCGCCCGCAAGGAGCTTGTCGGCCAGATTGAAAAATTAGCCACCGAGGGAATCGCCCCCGATAAGCTCATCAGCGTGAAGGCAAATGCCCGCGCCGCACTTGCTCTCCAGAATCAGAGTCCTAAGAGCCGTGCCAGCATGGCCGCGCTCGATGTCCTCCTCGGGCACCCCGCTGACCAGCACCTCCATCAGGACGATCTCATGGACGCCGTCACCCCCGAGCAGATCAAATCCCTCGCCGCTCGCCTTTTCACAAAAGAGCGCGAAACGATTGTCACCGTCTCCCCTTGAGCATCAGCCCACATTTTTCTAACATTACCTCATGAGCGAACCTGAATTCGAAGCCCCCGACGCACGCTTTTCCGCCTTCGTCTACTACCAGACCCAAGCCGGCGTCATGTTCCTTGGCAAAGTAGCAGACCCCACCAAAGGAGAGGCCTCGGTCGATCTCAAAAAAGCGAGCAACGTCATCGACAACCTCGAGATGCTCCGCGAGAAATCGAAGGGCAATCTCAATAACTCCGAGGAAAAGCTCCTCGCCGTCGCCATCGAGAAGATGCGTGAACTCCATCTCGCCGCCTCCCAGTCATGAACACCTTCAATATTTCAGACATCAAGGTCGGCTCCGGCGACCTCTTCTTCATCCTCGGCCCCTGCGGACTTGAAAATGAGGACTTCGCTTGGCGCATGGCACGAGCGCTGAAGGAAATCACGACTCGTCTCGACGTCCCCTTTATCTTCAAAGCTTCCTACGATAAAGCGAATCGCACCTCCGTCGATTCCTACCGTGGCCCCGGCGTGGTCGAGGGCACCCGCATCCTAGGCGAGATCGGCAAGGAACTCGGCGTCCCCGTCACCACCGACATCCACACGCCCGAAGAAGCCGCCATTGCCGGTAAGCACATCGACTTCCTCCAGATCCCCGCCTTTCTCTGTCGCCAGACCGACCTGCTCGAAGCCGCCGCCAAGACCGGCCGTGCGGTCAATGTAAAGAAAGGCCAATTCCTCGCCCCTTGGGACATCGAACCCATCATCGGCAAGCTCAAGGCCTTCGGCTGTGAGCGCTTCGCCATGACCGAGCGCGGCACCACCTTTGGATACAATAACCTCGTCGCCGACATGCGCTCGCTCCCCTGGATGCGTGAGCAAGGCGTCCCCGTCATCTTTGATGCCACCCACTCCGTCCAGCGTCCGGGAGGACTCGGCGGAACGACCGGGGGCGATGGTGTTCTCGCCCCCGTCCTCGCCCGCTGCGCCGTAGCCGCCGGAGTCGATGGCGTCTTCATGGAAGTTCACGAGAACCCCGAGAAGGCTCTTTCCGATGGTCCGAATCAAATTCCACTCGATCAAATCGAAGAGGTTCTCAAAAAACTCGTTGCCGTCCACAAGGCAGCTCACTAGTTCTTAGTCCTCATGAAGCCCTCCCTCATCACTTTTGGTCTCCTCACCACGCTCGTTCTAGCGGAGGTATTGGAAAAGAAAGAGGAGAGCGCAATCTCTCGCCTGCCTGTCGGAGCCACCTTGACCGATGTCTCCGTCCCCCGCTTCGATGACAAGAAGCAGCGCGCCTCCCTCCTCACCGCCAAGTCCATGAGCGTCGAGAGCGAGGAGGAGCTGAAGGGAAAAGACCTCCTCATTTACCTCTTTGACAAGCAGCAACAGGTCAGCGGCACCGCCAAAATGGCCGCCGCCACCTACCTCGTCAAAGAAGAACAAGTTGTCGCCACCGGCGAGCTCGTTCTCGGAACAACCAACGATCAATTTCTCGCCCGCGGCCAAGGCGGCCTCCTCTCACTCAACTCCCGCCAAGGCATTCTCTTGGGCCCAGCGGAAACCATGTTTATCCTACAAGACAAGAAGCCTGAAAAATCAGCCATGAAACTCTCTCGCCCCATCTTCCCGCTTCTTGCCGGACTCCAGATGCTCACCGCCACGACTCCCCTCGTCACCGCAGAAGAGCTCGCTGAGTTTGAAAAACAAGTCGCACCATCAGTCATCGCCCCCCTTGTCACCACCGAAGAACTCATCGAGTTCGAAAAACAAGTTGCTCCACGAGTCATCCCGACCATCGATCCACGGCGCGACATCGAGCAAGCCGAAGCACAAGAAGCCGGTATCACTGACCGGCTCAGCAACTTCCTCTCCATCCTCGCCCAGAGCCCCATCCTCGCCCAAGCAGCCGCGCCAGCTCAACCCGAGGTCCCTTTTGAAGACCTCTTCAAGCCAAACGAAAAGCGCATCATCATCAAGTCCGATAAAGGCTTCTACTTCGATGGCGAAAAGTCAGAATTCAGCTACCTCGGAAATGTCAACCTCACCGGAAAAGGCATGACCATGACCTGCAGCGAGGGCATGAAAGCCCTCTTCGATCCACCCAAGAAAAAAGAGGAAAAGAAACCTGCAGAAAAAAAAGAAGATGACCTTTTAGAAGGTTTTCAAGGAGTCGGTGAAATGAAGCAACTCACCGCTTCCGGGAATATCAAAATCATTGGCAAAGACAAAGAAGGTGGCCCCATCATGGTCCGAGGTGGTCGTGCGGTCTATAATGCCAAGACAGAGAAAGTCATCCTGCGGGGCTCCAATCTTGCGCTACTCATGAAAGGCATCGGTGTCCGAAGCTCTAATAAAGACGCCTACATCGTCATCAGCCTCCTGAGCGCTGAGAACATCAGCGCCCAGACCAATGGTGGCGGATGGGAAATCAGCCTCCCTGAGGACATCAACAAAAAGAAATGAGCGACTCACCCCTCCTCGAAGTCGAAGGCCTGCAGAAAAGCTACGGCGGTCGCAAAGTCGTCAACGAAGTCCGACTCAAGGTCAACCCAGGCGAGATCGTCGGCCTACTGGGGCCCAATGGTGCCGGTAAAACAACCACCTTCTACATGATCGCCGGACTCATCCCGCCAGATCACGGCCGTGTTCATTTCGATGGCAAAGCCATCACCCGCCTCCCCATGCACAAGCGCGCACGCCAAGGCATGGGCTACCTTCCACAAGAAGAATCCATTTTCAGAAAACTCAGTGTCGAGGACAACCTCCTCGCCGTTCTCGAAACACGCAAAAAGCTCTCAAAAAAGCAGCGCAACGAACGTGCCGACGAACTCCTCAGCCGCTTCGGCATCGACCACGTCCGCAAGTCCACCGCCATGACTCTCTCTGGCGGAGAAAAGCGACGTCTCTCGCTCGCCCGCTGCCTCTGCACCGAGCCCCGCCTCCTCATGCTCGACGAGCCCTTCGTCGGCATCGACCCCATCGCCGTGCAAGAGATCCACAAGATCATCCGCGAACTCCGTGATAACGATGGCCTCTCCATCCTCATCACCGATCACCAAGTCAGAGAAACCCTAGACATCGTCGATCGCGCCTCCCTCCTAGTCGATGGCAAGGTCATGCTCGAAGGCTCATCCGATGAACTCGTCAATGACGAGCGCGCCCGCAAGCTCTACTTTGGAACCGACTTCCGCTTTTAAAAAAGCGATCCGCTCGCTCACTCCGAGATCTTAATCACATCCTCGCCCTCTCGATAATAAGGTCCCCGGTCGCGCGCACGCGACTCCAGGTAGGAGAGATTCGTCGTCAGCGCCTTAGCCTCCAGCTCTACCTGCCGATGCCTTTTTTTCAAAGACTCTTCCTCCTTCAGCGTGTCGGCATATTCTACCTCGATTGCACTCAGCTTCTGATACTGCGGCGCAATCGGCACAATCACCGCTGCCGCCAGCACAATGACAAAGACCCCGAGAACGAGCCCCGTCGCCTTCCCAAAAAGCCGCGTCCGATGAGGCTCCCTCGAAAACTCAGGATCCCGTGATGCCTGCGCTTTCTGCTTTCTACGACCTGCCATAACGCCGCCAAGCTAGGTGAGTGCTCCTTAAAAGTCAAGAAGTCCAAAATTCTTCCTCAACCCCAAAGGCACGATCTCATCGTGCGAACACCCCAACTTCCCAAAGGGATAAAATGCCTATCCACTTTATAATAGTCACCACTTCTCCGGTTCTCTATTTTAAAGTCATGCCGTCTCCGCCGCCTTCTGCCATCAACTCCCGGAGCAAACTCTTGGGCTGCTGCCTTCAGGCCTGTGAAAAAGTAGGTCCTGCTGTTGTCGCAGCCTCTGCTGGGCAATTCGAGGTCGCCGCCGGACTTCTCAGGATGACAGTTGTTGCAGCAGCCGACCTTCCCAAGGCCACGCCGCCGCGAAGCTCACACCGCAAAAGGACAAATTTTTCTCAAACTACACAACCTTACTCTCTGATCTAAAGATTTCACCTCAAGAGTTTACAGGGAAACTCACCACCCTCGGCCCCGAAGTCGGGTGGACTCAAGCGGCTTGGGATGCCAAGCTTCCGCTTCCCTGCTTGACGAGATTCTCAAAAGTGTTCTAATGAACATGTTTTGAAGATCTCTCAAATCGCGGACTTGCGGAAGCAGCTCCAGGAGCAGTTTCCTGGGGCGCACCGCGGTATTGTCGAGCCAGAGGAACTTCACTTTGACCCTGCTTCGCTTTCCTTTCCGAGCGGATCGCTCAATGAACTCGTAGCACCGGGGCTTTGCTCGGGGGCTTCTCTCATGATCTCGGAGCTTCTGGGGCAGGAGCGCGATCTCCCGCTGGCGCTCATTGATGGGCGGGATTCCTTTGATCCAGTGTCTTATGGATCTGAGAAATGTCGCCGCCTTTTCTGGATCCGCTGCCGGGAGGCGATGCAGGCGATCCAGTGTGCCGATCTCCTCCTGCGCGATGGCAATCTCCCGCTCGTTTTGCTCGATCTCCATCTCACTTCCGAGCGTGAGCTGAAGCGCATCCCGAGCGCGATCTGGCATCGCTTCCGCGCTGAGGCCCGTGACTCCGGAGCGGCTCTTCTCGCGCTCACGCCTCGGCCTTGCCTGCCCTCGCCCCACAGCCGCTTCACCCTTTCCTCGACCTTCACTCTCTCAAACATCGAGCGGGAATCCCCTTCCCTCCGCACGGCAGCGGCTCTTCCCGCAGTGGCTCAACTCTAGAAAAGATGCCCTACGCCGCGCTCCATCTTCCGGCTCTGCCGCTGACTTGTCTCCTCGCCCGCGAGCAGGCCGATTTCTCGCGTCCGGCCGCTCTTCTGAGCTCCGGGAAGCGAGAGAAGTCACCGATCCTCCATCTCAATGAAGCCGCGAGCGCGCACGACCTGTGCCTCGGCATGAGCAGCACTCGGGCGCTCGCGCGCTGTCCCGATCTCGGGCTTTACGAGGCTGATGAAAAACTAGAGGCCCGCGCAAAGGCCGAAGCACTCGCCCTCATCGATTCCTTCACGCCCGATTACGAGGTCACTGGACCAGACACCTTCCTTCTCGATCTCTCCACCATCCTCTTTTCCTCTCCGGAAGAATGGCTGCAGCTCGCGCTCGAAGAATCCCGTCGGCTGGGGCTTCCGCTCAATCTCTCGCTCGCCGATACTCCAGATCTGGCCCATCTCGCCGCCCTTTCTTCGGGCACGGCATCGACCCTGCGCTATCGCCCAAAATCCCTCATCACGGTCCGCAGTGAGCCGCAATCAGTCCATGC
>JALZWA010000228.1 GCA_023299815.1 Akkermansiaceae bacterium | reverse complement strand
CCAACCCATCCAACCCATCCAAGGCGAAAGTCTGCTTTTCAGATCTATAATGTACCTAATTTAAAGCTATGAGAATTGTATAATATTAAAGTATAAAAAGTGCTGCCAAGAATAACCAGAAAACACCCAGGTAGATTTGCAAGTGATCCAGAAAGCTATTCCAAAATTCCTCTGCACGAAACGCTCTCACAGTCAAAAAACAAAGCCCCAGAATTAGTCCCACAAACTGCATGGACCAATTGACGTCATTTTTTTTGTCAGGAGTCATCTTCTTTTCCGGCAGAACAGTATTTATTCGTAGGCCTTTACAGACTGATATCTGGCTAAATCCTACCGGGCTAGAATGCTCCAAATCCCTGTTGCTGCAAGGGGATTGTTCATTTGGAGTCGTGATATCAGGGCTTCGGTCTCAGACGGTGGTGAGGAAAGAGTTCGGGGCTGATATCGCGACCCTAATGATAAAAAAATCCGCTCATTTCTGGTGACCCTCTGGGACACGGGACTCTCTGGCACTCGCTCCCGGGGTTTCTTTTTACTTCACCCCGCACTTCGTTCTTCCTGCCCCTGCTGGGGCGGTCTGGATGGCGGAACGATGCGGAGAGGTTCCTTTTTCTGAGACTGCTGGTCGCTTCTGGCGGTGGCAGGGGATCGCGGTTGCTTGGAATAGGTCATCTAAGGCCTATACGACTTATTTCCCAGAGCTGCTCCTGAATAACCGATCTCCCTACAACAAGAGACACCCGGGATTCTCGAAAGAATCGCCGGGTGTCGCCCTGCCTTGCCTTGGAAGTTGTTTTACTTAGGCACGTAGATCTCGGAACCCCGTGCGAGGACGGTGGCTTGTGGGAGATTCCAGCCATTCAGCGCATTGAGCTGAGCGGTGGAGGTGCGGTGCTTACTAGCGAAATCCGAAAAGGTCGTCTCGCTGGTCAAAATGATCGAGGAGACGCTCTTTGGGGCAGCTGGCACCGACTCCTCCACTTTGGGAGGGGTCGGGGCCGGAGCCGGCTTGGCTTCCTTTTTGGCCACAGGAGCAGGCGCTGACTTCTTACGAGAAGAGGTCGGTGCTGAGCTGGACTTTTTGGATGCCGTGCTGCGGGTGAGTGCAGTTGTCGATGATTTTTTAGGAGCTGCCTTGGGCTTAGAGGTGGCTTTTTTAGGAGCTGCTTTTGGCTTAGAAGCGATCTTCTTGGGAGCAGCCTTGGGTTTTGGCGCTGGCTTGGATGCCGCCTTCGCCTTCTTAGGGGCGGAAGCCTGTCTCACTGCTGGAGCAGGGGAGCCAGAGGTCTTAAGCTTCTGGCCGATGATGATCCGTGAAGGATCGACGCCAGGATTCAGTTCCTTAAGCTTACTAAGAGAGATGTCGTTCTTACGAGAGATCGCGTAGAAGGTGTCTCCACGAGAGACTGAGTAGTAAGCTGACCTAGAAGAGGTCGTCGAAACTTTAGAAGTCTTAGGGCTTGGCTTGGAAGCAGCAGGCTTGGAAGCGCTAGGGCCACTGACGATGAGTTTTTGACCGACTCCGATTTTGGAAGGATCGGAAATGTTATTCCAACGGATGAGCTCGCTATAAGTGACGTCATTCTGACGACCGATCTTACTAAGAGTGTCGCCTGCCTTGACGGTGTAGGTGGGGCCACTGCTCACAGAAGATTTTGAACCTTGTTTTTTGAGAGCACTGAGTTCCTGAGTCAATCGGGCCAACTCTTTCTCTTTAACAGAGATTGTAGAGTTGAGAGTAGGAGAGGAATCTCCGGAGGCTGTCAACGCAAGGGCTGCGAAGATCGAGGAGGTTAGGGGGATCTTTTTCATGTCGGCCGGACTTTAAACGAAAACTGGAAGAATGGTCAACTTTATTTTTAACATTTGTTAATAAAAAACCTGATAATTTTCAAAAAATACTAAAACTCTTTGGTTTATCAAGGGTTTCAGGCTCTTGAAATATTGTGTTAAAATCTATAACTGTGGATAAATCTAGGGAGAGAAACCGAAAATAGATCAAAAAAGGCCTAAGGAGAGTCGCGCTTCAGTCGTTCCTAGGGTAGTTCGGAGCGTCATGGCGAAGGACGAAGAGGATATGACCACTACCCACGAGGAGTTCGTAAAGAAAGCGCTCAGAGATTATGAGTCGCCGCTGATCGGCTATGCGGTGACCTTTCTTCATGATGTGGAGCGGGCTCGCGATGTGGTGCAGGATACTTTTATTCGTCTCTATCAGCAGGATATCGAGAAGGTGCGCGGGGGATTGAAGACGTGGCTCTTCACTGTCTGCCGGAATCGGGCGCTGGATGTCATTCGTAAGGAGAAGCGCATCGTGGCGCTGAAGGATGACGAGATGGCTCAGGTTCCTACGACACGGAGAAGCCCCGCTGAGCGAGCAGATCTGGAGGAGCGGGTGGCGCAGATGAGATCTGGCCTTGAGCGCCTCTCAGAAAATCAACGTGAGGTCATTCTGCTCAAATTCGAGCAAGGCCTCAGCTATCAGGAGATCAGCGAGGTCACCGGCCTCAACGATGGCAATGTGGGTTTTCTCATCCACACGGGGCTGAAGCGGCTGCGTGGCTTCCTGCCTGATGACCTGATCGAAAATATCACCCCCCAATCCGCTTAATAAGATGAAGATGACTTCAGATGACCCTCGCCTCACCGCTTACGCGCTCGGAGAACTCAAAGAGGCCGAATGTGCCACCGTGGAGGCGGCACTGGCGAATCAGCCAGAGCTTGCCGCCGAGCTCATGGAGGTGAGCGGGCTCAGCTCTCTTTTAAAAGAGACCCTCGGAGGTGCTCCACTCACATTGGGTGAGGAGCGGCATCAGGAAATCTATCAAGCTGGCAAGAGGCCTGATGGGAAGATCCTCGTGCTGGAGAACCGGAAGAAGCTTCGGAGGCAGTCGCTCTTTGCTGTTGCGGGTGTCGCAGCGGTGGTGACGTTGGGCTTTTATCTTCTCTCTCTCTCTACGGTGAAGTCGCCAGGGAGCTTGGCTGATTCAGGAGAAGGCGCGGAGGATTCACAGGTTGCTGGAGTTGCTGGAGGACCTAACAGCACGGGCACCGAAAGTGAGGAGTCATCACAAGGTGGAGCGGGCGTGAGCGAGTTCGATCTTCCTCAGCCGATCTCGGTAAAGGAGGTGAGTGTGACTGAGCTGACCGCACTGCGTCTTTCGCTGGGGATTTCACGCGCTGATCTCATTGGTTACGAGCGTGCGCTCGCGAGTGGTCGCGCCGTGAAGCTCCGTGCCGAGGAGTGGGTGAATGTCGGAGAGCATTCCTTTGAGCCCGATGTTTCGGTCGCGGGTGTTTCCGTCTCGGCTGAGCTGGGCGCTTGTCCCTGGGATGGAGAGAAGAATCTTCTTCTCGTGATGCTGAGAGATTTGAAGGCCGATGGTGTGGCACCTCAGATCGCAGGAAACCTTTTGTTAGAAAGCGGACGCGTGAAGACGGCTCGTCTGGTAGCAAGTTCAGATGTCGCCGGAGAGGTGACGCGCGTGCAGGAAATGAGAGCGGATTCTTCGGTCGCACTTCTTTATGAACTAGAGCTGATTCCGGGAGAGGGTCGCGTGGCCTCGATCGATCTTGAGGTTATGACAGGGCATCGCTCTGATAGTTCTTACCTTCCGATTCTGGATGTCGCGGAGGAGGCTTCGGTCAATTACGAGACGGCAGTGACGCTGGCGCAGTTTGTGAAGTGGCAAAATAGTGTGGCGCAAGATGACACCGAGCTGATCGCGATCACTGAGAGGGCTCGGTCGCTCTTGGGAAAAGTGAGTGAGGCTGATCGACGCTATGCGCTGGATCTCATCCTGCTGACGGCCGACTCTAAAAGGTAAGGCTTTTAAGGAGCTCCTTTAGTTCTTCCGTGAGTTGGAGTTTCTGTGGCTTGTCGTAGCCAATCCAGAGGATGGTGACGCGATCTTGCTGGAGATGCGCAGTCCAGTAATCGGACTTGGAGATGGAATATCCTGAGATAGTTCCTGGCATTGACGAGGGCGAGGAGTCGGACGAAAAGGCGGGAAAGAAGGCCGGGGGACGATGGAAAAGAGAAGCCTCATCCATTTCTACCTTTCGCACAAAGCAGGGCGCTGGTCGCTGGCCTCCCTGGAGAATGGTGGCGTAGGCGGTGGCGAGCTCGAGCGGTGAGAGGGTGAGGTTTCCCCGGTAAAGGTCATCTCCTTTTCCAAAGAGCCCCTCCAATCCGAAGCGCTTGAGAAGGCGGATGGTCTCGGCTTCGCCCAACTGGCGGCCAGTCGAAATGGGCTTGCCTGGGACAGGAACGTGACCGCGCTCTAAGGCCGCAGTAGCGATGAGGGGTTCGACCATTTCTGAGCCGAGATCTCGGCGCATATCGAGAGCGCGATTAAACCCACTCGGCTTCTCACCAAGGCAGCCTACGATGGCGAGGACGTCGCCATTGCGAGGGTCGATGGAGATTCCAGCAGCCTGACTCCCTCGTGGAAGTGGTAGCGAGTTGAGGGTGGTTTCGAGAGACTTTTGAAGGTCGCGGTCGAGCGAGGTGGTGACGCGGAGGCCGCCTTCAGTGATCTGAGATTGGTTCAGAACGAGTTCAAGCGGACGGCGCAGCGCGCGCTCCGCGTGGCTGGAGGAGGGGAGTTCGTCGGCTGGATCTCGGAGGCCGAGCGGCTCGGCTTTTACCTTGGCGGCGGTGGCTTCATCGATCTGCTCCAGGCTCACCATGCGGGCGAGGACTTCGTCGCGCTGTCTGAGCGCTCCCTCGAGATTGCGAAAAGGTGAGCAGGCATGAGGAGCGCGAATGATTCCTGCGAGCATCGCGGATTGGCTGCGATTGAGCTTCGAGGAATCTTTTCCAAAATAGGTCAGCGAGGCTTCTCCGAGTCCATGACAACCGGCGCCGAAGTAGATGCGGTTGAGATAGTGAGTGAGGATTTCATCCTTGGTGAAGTTGTCCTCGATGCGATAGGTGAGTGCGATTTCGAGGAACTTACGACTCAGTGATTTCTTTTGACGCAGGTCATAGGTGTTCCGCGCGAGCTGCATCGTGAGCGTCGAGGCACCTTGGGTGAAATCGAAATCAGTGATGTTCCGGAAGGTCGCTCGTGCGAGACCACGAGCATCAACTCCGCCATGACTGCGGAAGCGCACGTCCTCCCGAGCAAAAAGGGCGTTCTTAAAAAAGGAGGGTAACTTTTCCGCCACAACAAGCCGTCGATTCGTCCCGTGAATGGTGCCGATCTCGCGCGCCTCGCGATCCATCAGAACCGTGCGCGCTGGCATCTCAGCGACTTCCTCGAGATTGTATTTGCTCGCCTGATAAGTGAACCAGCCAGCCACGATGATGGCCGGGATGAGGAGGGTGAGAGCGCTTCGCCAAGCGAAGTCCCAAGCGCGCCGCAAGCGCACTTTCCACACGTAGTTGTCGCGATTACGTTCGGCGGAATTCCAGCTCATGCCGAGATCAAGGGGGCGGAGTGTGGGTTATTTGATGACGGGAAAAGGAACCTCGACAATGTTCGCGGTCTCAGGGGGCTTAAGCGTGATTTTTTTTCCATCAGCGAGATTCGGAAAGGGGTGTTTATCTCCACAGAGAGGCACGACCGTGAGATAGAGGACGCTGTCGCCCTCATGATCCAGAGTGCTTACATGAAGAATAGCGGCGCAGTCACGGATCTTTTCTAAAGAGAGAATGTCGCCGGGGGCGAAAAGCTCGCTAGCGTCATCTTCTGTGGGGAAAAGACACTCGATGAAGACGGGGTAGTTGAGAGGATCTGAAACTGAATCTGGCTTCACTTGAGCTTGCGCCCGCACCGCTACGCCAGAGGTGAGGAAGTCATCCCCAGTGAGCGGACGGCTGGAGACGACCTTGAAGTCGCCCCGGACATAAGTGAGGAATTTCGACTTCTTGTAATTCGTGAGATAGGCTCGCAGCAGCTCGTGATTGAGCGAGTCACGATCCTCATTCCGGAAGCGCTCGAATTCTGCTTCCAGCGCGAGCGGGCCGGCCGTCCTGCGGGGACGGGGCGCAGAGGTGG
Organism: Akkermansiaceae bacterium; assembly: GCA_023299815.1. GTDB lineage: Bacteria > Verrucomicrobiota > Verrucomicrobiia > Verrucomicrobiales > Akkermansiaceae > SW10. The sequence goes on along the minus strand of JALZWA010000228.1, from coordinate 2,950 downwards.
AATCGAATTTTGCCAAAGGATCCAGTCGGCCCACCTTCACCATGAGATTGTAACTCGTGGCATGTGTGGGATCACGGAACAGGTTGAGGCACACGACCCATGAGGCGATCGCAAAGGCAATCGCCAGAATATTGGCAAGCATCCACCAGAAGAGCGGTGGTCGGCTCTTCACAAAGTCTTCGATATCGTCCCGGGCCATCTTTTATTTACACTGAGTGCCATCAAGGGCGGGGTCATATTCAGGCTTCTTACCTTCCTCACTTGGTTCGAAAGACGTTCCGCATCCGCAGGAACGAGCCGCATTAGGATTGAAGATCTTAAAGCCGCGATCAGAGAGAGCCTCGGTGAAGTCCACTGTGCATCCTTCCAGAAAATCAAAAGAATCAGCGGCCACGATGAACTTCGTTCCCTCGAGATCGATGATCTTGTCACCTTCCTCGGACTCGCCGATCTTCATCGTGTAGGCCAGTCCGGCGCATCCACCACGCTCCACTCCAAGGCGGAGCCCGGTGCCTTCTGGAGCATCTTTCGACTTCAGGAGTGCTGCGAGTTCTCTGACTGCGATATCGGTAATGGTAATCATGGCGGGGTCTTCTGGAAGGAGCTTACGGCCCGCTCCGAGGAGTTCCAGCGTTCTTTTTATTCACAATATCCTAAAGTTTCCGCAATCCGGCTTGTCATAAGTCACTTTGACAGTTTGACTTCTAAGAAGTCTTACCAATGTATTTTTTAGGGATCGAATCAGCCGCACGCGCGACCAAGGCAATCGTCGTTGACTTAGAGTCGGCCTCGGTCGTGGCCTCTGCTACTTCACCGCATAGTCTCATTGATGGCTTGCCTGCTGGTCACCTAGAGCAAGAGCCTGCCGAGTGGATCGAGGCACTTGATCTCTCAGTGAAGAGCTGCCTAGAGCAATTGGGCACACGCCGGAACGACATCGTCGCGATGGCAGTGGGTGCGCAGTCAAAAGGTTTCGTCGTTCTTGATTCCGAGAATCAAATCATTCGCCCGTCTAAAATCGCGGGGGACCAATCGTCTGTAAAGCAGCTCGATCAATTCAATCGCGAATTTGGTGGCCCTCCGGGACTCAGTGAACTCACCGGAAATGCCCTCGAAATAGACGGCCTCGCCGCCCAGCTTCTCTGGTTAAAAGAGCGCGAGCCCTATAATTTTCAAAAGGTTGCCTCCATCATGCAGCCGCACGATTTTCTCAACTACTGGCTGACCGGCGTGCGTCGTGCCGAGATGGGAGATGCCTCTCGCACGGGCTTGCTCGATGTGAAGACGGGGAATTGGCATGAAATGCTCGTCGATTTCATTGACCCCACTCTTTCTGATAAGCTCCTCCCGCTGGGTGGTGACGCCTCGATACTTGGTAGTTTGCGTAAGGAAATTGTTGAGAGCTGGGGTCTCTCTCGCGAAATTCTCGTGAGTGCTGGAAGTGGACGCGAGATGATGAGCGCCCTCGGAAGCGGCAGCTCGCACTCCGGCTCCGCTGTTATTGACTTAGGTTATACCGGAGCGGTCTGGGGTCTCTCAGACCAGCCTCACACTGATCCTCGAAATGAAGTCTCGATGTGGTGTGATGCCACTCACCAGTGGCTCGCGCATTTTGAAGAAGACCGCGCCGTCGCTTCGCTAGAAATGATTCAGGAGCACTACGGCTGGAATGGCCAGCAGATGGAAGCCGCTGCCGCTTCTGCTCCTGTGGGATCTGATGGCCTCCTCTCGCTTCCCATTGGTCACGGAACCCGACACCAAGGAGGAGAGGGGATGTTCTACGGCATCACCACCACGAATTTCACCCCTGCCAATATGGCCCGCGCGAGCCTTGAGGGGATCGCCGTTGGTCTCGCCTACGGCTTCCATCGCATGAGCGAGTTAGGGATCGATTTTCAAGCTGTCTGCGTCACCGGAAATGGAGTCGGAAGTCAGTTTTGGAGACAGCTCCTCGCGGATGTCTGCGGAGTCCAGACCTACGCGATTAAGAATCAAGAAGGAGCCGCTTTAGGCGCCGCCATTCATGCCGCCGTCGCTTATTTCCAGCAGACTGGCGAGAGCCTCAGCTTTTCAGAAATGGCGGCCTATGCCGTCATCGCAGATGAAGAGACCTGGTGCACTCCGCACGACGACCGCCACGCCTTCTATCTCGACCAGCTCTCCAAGCAGCAGTATCTCGCAGAGACCCTCATTGGCTCCGGCTTCCTCGTTTAGGAAATGAGCAACGAGATTCGGGCAAATTGGAAAACTATCTACGGCGGGAAGCTTGCCGGGTGGTTGATCTACTTTCTCGGCTTCACCTTTCGCGTGGAGGTCAAAGGCTGGCGTGAAGAATATGCCGATCCCAAGCTCCAGCTCATTCACGTCTTTTGGCATAACCGAATCTGCGGACTCCTCCCGCTCTGGACCAAGCGCTTTCACATGCGTGATGCCGTCGTTCTCGCCAGTGCGAGTAAGGATGGCGCTGCTATTGAAGCCGCCGTCGGCGTCTACGGAGTGGGATCAGTTCGAGGCTCAAGTAGCCGGCGTGGTGCCGCCGCGCTCATCGCTTTGAAAAAAGCCGCCAAGGCCGGAAAAGATCTCGTCATCACGCCCGATGGCCCACGCGGCCCGCGCTACTCTATGCAGCCGGGTGTCATCAAGCTCGCGCAGACGACTGGCGTCACCGTCCTGCCCATCTCACTCTATTTTGAAAGCTGCTGGCGTCTCAAAACCTGGGACCGCTTCATTATCCCCAAGCCCTTCAGTAAAATGACCCTCATTTTTCGGGAACCGCTTGAGATTCCTCGCAAGCTTGATGAAGATGAATTCGAAGCCGCGCGCCTGAATCTCGAAACGATCCTGCGCGAAGGAATCGATGACCTCCCCGAATAAAATCATGCCGACAATCATTGATGGAAAAGAAGTGGCCGCCAAGGTCCTCGCCGAATGCGCTCAGGAAATCACTGAG
>JALZWA010000227.1 GCA_023299815.1 Akkermansiaceae bacterium | reverse complement strand
GGCGGCGCACTCGCTCGCAGGAACTCCTGAGCTTCTGGCGACGATGCTTCCAGGGATGATCACGGGGCTCTTCTTCTGCTTTGGCTATACTTATCGGGTAACGCGCTTTCGCGAGAAGAGTGAGAGTTAGCATCCTGCCGTCATGCGGCTAGGTCGAATGGCACTCGGATAAGACAGACTAGCAATTTTTTACCGCAGAGTCGCAGAGGCCACCGAGTGACGCAGAGGTCTTTTGGGCAAACCTTCTCGGCGTCTCTCAGCGGCCTCAGCGACTCTGCGGTTCATTCCACTAGCCAGCGCCCTAACCGAGCACCATTCTCTCTAGTAAAGCTTCGCTCTTTTGTTCATGTAGTCAGGCGGAATGTGATCCGTAAGCCAGACCCCATTATCGGCCTGATAAAACACGTGCCCGTTCTTGTGCATCAGCTTGCTCGCCACCTCGATCACCACAGGCTTCCCTTTCCGCTGCGCACACTTACGTGCCGTCGCCTGATCAGCGGTCAGATGCACGTAATCACGCTCCTGACGATGAATTCCCTCTCCCTCGATCGATTTCAAGGCAGCGAGCGAAGTTCCGTGAAAGAGCCAAGTAGGAGGCTCTTTCTCCTCGAGCGAGAGATTCACCTCCACTGAATGACCCTGATTCGCACGGATGAGCAGCCCATCCTCAGAAATCGAAAAGCGCTGCTGATCACTATTCGCCACCACTCGCTCGATAATCTCTCGGTCTAGCTTCTTACCATCCCGCTGGAGACCAGTCACTAGTTCATCGAGAACCGCCCAACCGTCCTCATCCAGAGTGAGCCCAATTGACTTAGGATCGTGCCTCAGAACAAGGCTCAGCGTGCGGCTTACTTTATTATCAAACTTACTCATCGCTAAAATGGGATCTCCGGCACAAGTCAAATCATGCCAGAGCGATGAGTGCGAGCTTTTGCTTCCGGCTCAGCCCCTTTACCCGCAGTTCCTCCTTAGAAGCCTCAGACCGCGTCCCGATCTCCCTGCGGTAGACAATCTCCAGCGGAAGCTTCCCACGGGTATACTTCGCCCCCTTCGGCCCCTGTGACTCATGCTCTAAAAAACGACGATCCACATCTGTCGCAATTCCCGTGTAGAGCGATCCATCGCCACAGCGCAGGATATAGAGATACCAGATTGATTCAGACCTCATTCATTTCTTCTCCTTCTTTCCACTTGGGTAATACTCCTTAAAAAGCTGTTCCGAAAGCTCCGCCGCCTCTTCCCAACTCCGTCGTCGAGTCCAATGGTAGCGCATCATCAGCCAAATCACGGTCCAAAAACGACCCTTAAAGTTTTGATCCCACTTCCTCGCCGACACCTCCCACTCCATTCCAAGATATTCAATTCTTCCGATCTCGTTCAAGCGCAGGCTCACCTCGACATCCTCCATCAGGGGCTGTTGAGGAAAACCTCCGATCTTCTCTAACGCGCTCCGGCGAATCATCATCGTTTGATCTCCAAAAACCGAACTTCCAAAGACCACCCGTGACTCGTTGAGCATCTCGACTCCGAGCAAGCCCACACTCCTCGATCCAAAGCGCTGCCCCAAAGCAAAAGCCGAAGCCTCTGGCATCTTGTTGACTGCTCGCAGGACCTCTCTCACCCATCCTTCTCTAGGCTCCGTATCAGCATGTAAAATCACGACCAGATCTCCCGTGGTCTCATCAATTCCTCTCGCAATTTGCCGCCCCCTACCACGTTCACTATGAACGAGCCGAACTCCACGCCCCAAATCTTCCTTCTCCTCATCCAACTCGGCAGCTCCATCCACAACAATCACCTCTCGGATGCCCTCACTGACTTTTTCCAGCTTTGACAAAAATCGCGGTAACTGAGGGCCCTCTCGATAAACCGGAACCACCACACTCAATGACTGCACGGCAGGAAAACCCTTCTGCTTCGACCGGCTGCAGACATGCCTCAACTCCCAAGCCAACAACATAAAAAATGGCACCCAGGTCGCAACGACCACTTCTCTAGGATAACCCCAACCCCAGTCCGTCTCCCCATAAACCCAAGCTAAAAAATACACTGAGCATGTTCCGCAAAGAACCAAAAGCGGCTTTGAAGGACGAAGAACCAAGAACCAAACAACCCAAGTCAAATACCAGAAGTGGACAATCGGAGAAAAGACCAGCAAGAGCAAAAACGCTCGAAAAGCAGCCGTCAGCAAATCTTTCTCGCGCCCTTTCAAAACTGACCAAAAGACCAACGTAACTCCCACCCCAAACAACAAGGTTCCCACAAGCCGAGAGGAGCCACCTGACACCCCAAGCAGACGCAGCAACTCGTAGAATCCCCCATTGAAAGCCCCGTCACGCCCAAAAGCAAAGAGCCCGTAAAACATCCCACCCAAATGCTCCCAAAAAATCAAACTCGGCAAAACCAACACCAGCGCAAAGGGCCACCCCCCTTTCATCACCCCCAGAATATAAGCCCCAAAATTCTGTAAAGGTTGGCTCAAAAGCCTCCTCGTCGCTCGTCGGTGCTCTCCGATCAAAAGCAAGGGAACCAATAGCAAAGCCATCATCTTCATCTGCACTGCTATCCCCAGCCAAAACCAAGCACCTCTCCATCGCTGTCGCGTCGCAAACAGCAGGGCCGTCAGCATCGGAGCCACCATCATGCTGTCAAAATGAGCCTCCACCGCAAAACTCGAAATCACGATAGGATTAAAGGCATAAAATCCCAACCAGCGAATAGGCCGCAAGTAGTCCCGCGATAAAATCACCAGCAGCGCCAAAACCCACAAATCACCCATCAGCGCCACCACCTTGAAAACCTTCAAGTCATACCACAGCCAACTGGCCCCCGCCATCACCAGCTCCATCCCCGGCGGATAAGCCGTCATGCGATCTCGCGTGTTCATGTCCTCCCAATAACCATCCCGCAAATGCGCCCAACTCTCATCATCTGCCCTCATCGCGTAGGGATTCTCGTCCATCCAGAGCAGCCGCCCTTCCCAGAGATATCGATTCACATCATCGGAAACAGGGGCTCCCCAAAAAGAAATGCGCACCACCACCGCCGCAAACAAAATAAGAATCACGCCCCATCGACGACTGAGATTTGGAAACGAAAAAACCGTTCCAAACATCGCCAACCAACCGATCGCAGAAAACCAGATCCGCAAAGCCCCCCCCTCTTCAATCCGAGAAAACTGACTCCAAAAAATCCCGACCAAGATCAAAACCAGAACTGACACCGACCACCCCAGCCAGCGCCATCCATTCTGCTTCATAGCCCCGCCCGCTGTTCAGCCAGCGTCTTGAGCCCGACTGTCAGAAAGCCTACTCCGTAGATCATAAAGTAGACCACCCCACCGTAGATGCCATTCGAGAGGTAAATTACCATCGTAAGTCCGCAGTATGCCGCAGCCAGTAACTCAGCCACAGGTAACCAAGTGATCTTGGTGCGGTAACGTTTCACCTCTGCTTCCCCTCGTTTTGGCGTGCGCACAAAACCACTCTTCACTCCCAGAACAGCCTCTAAGACGGCTCTCGAATTCGAAATACAAATCCCAAACCCCAAAGCCACCATCCCAGGGAGATAGAAAAACTTCTTCATCCAGTCCGTTGGATACAAATAGCGTTGACTCACCATGTAGAGAACACTCGGCCCCATTGTCGCCAACATCAAAGGCAAGACTAAGAGCCAAGTCGCCGCTGAAACTGGCATCTGGCTAATCAAAAGACTCAGGGGCAGCGATAGCACCGCCAGAAGCAACATGAGGAAGTGAGCCATGTAATGCATCAGATGAAACGATGCCTGCACCTTCCCTAACAAACTGAGAGAAGAACCCCACACCTTTGGCATCAACTTGCGTGCCGTCTGGATCGAACCCTTTGCCCAGCGAAACTGCTGACTCTTGAAACCTGAATAGGTATCCGGCAGCTCAGCTGGCACTACGACATCGATGGCATATTCCAACTTCCACCCCTTGAGCTGACAGCGATAGGAAAGGTCCAAATCTTCAGTCAGGGTATCCGCTTGCCAGCCTCCACCATCTCCAATTGCCTCCTTGCGCCAAACTCCGGCCGTGCCATTGAAATTGAGAAAAAGTCCATTCTCAGCCCGCGCCACCTGCTCCACCACAAAGTGGCCGTCCACCCCGACGGATTGTGCCCGCGTCAAAACCGAAACATCAGGATTCAAGTGAGTCCACCGCGCTTGCACCAGAGCAGTTTTCTCATCCTTGAACAGAGGGATGCTCTCCTTCAGGAAATCTGCTTCAGGAACGAAATCACTATCGAAGATCGCGATAAATTCGCCCTCTACTTTCGGCATCGCATCCTTGAGAGCTCCAGCTTTATAACCCACCCGCTTCTCCCGGCGGCAAGCTTCGATCCACACCCCTTGTTCCGTCAACTCTTTGACCACTTGGTCCACGAGAGCGACAGTTTCATCATTGGAATCATCCACCACCTGAATCTGATGCCGTCCTTTGGGATAGTCGAAAGCGGCGACCGCTCGAATCACCCGCTCCGCCACATTACACTCATTGTAGAGTGGAATCTGAGTCGTCACGAGTGGCCAAGCCTCATCACCGAGTTCTTTCGCTTTCGTCAAAAACTGATCGCGACGCTCCTTCTGCTCCTCCCGGGTTGCGCGGATTTTCCGCCCAAACAAAAAGAGAAGCACGTAAGTATTCAGCCCGTAGGTAATGAGCCCAATGCTGGCGAGAAGATAGAGCCCTAGAACAGGCCAAAATAACCAAGACATAATTTGAAATAAGAAATTCGACTACTACCTCTTCTTGTTCAGCTCGTTCAGCTCGCGCATTTGCACGGGTGAGGCAGGCAGGATATCGAGCACCCTCATGGGATCTCCATTTTCATCCTTTTGACCCTTCACATAACGACCAAAGCTCAGCACCCCTGTCGGGCAACCTTGGACACAGGCCGAGCAGCGCACGCACTGTGGGTCTTCCATGGGCTTCCCCTTATTGGCGAAGTTCATCACATCAATCCCTTGGTGACAGACCGATGTGCAGACATTGCAAGAAATACACTTCTTCTTGTCGGCAAAAATCCGGAACTGCCCGAAGCGCGAATAGATATGCATGAGCGCCGCGAGTGGACAGGCAAAGCGACACCATACACGACCTGAAAAATGGAAGTAAAAGGCGACTCCAAGAACGCCCGCGAAGAGAAGATCCACTAAGTAAGCGTAGTTCAGAAGAGGGAGGCCTTTGTCTTTCGTCGGCGCCCCATAGAGGAGATACTGGAAGGCGACCTCAAAGAGATTTCCTTCTGGCAACATCCAACCGAGAATGCGGAAGAGCATCAAAATGGCGGCAAACCAGAGGAAAACTTGCCCAATCATATTGAGCTTATTGACCTTTGGACCATGCGGCATCTTGTGGCGCTGCGAGTCACCCATCGTCTCGGCAAGCGCTCCACAAGAGCAGATCCAGCCGCAGTAAGCACCTTTACCCCAGCGACGAACAATCCAAGGAATGATCACGAAGGTCTGAATGAAACCTAAGATGAGCCAACCCCAGAGTGGCTCATCAGTGAACCAGTTGAAAACAAATAACGGCCATGCGAGAACGAAACCAAAGGCGCGCCAATAGCTTCCACCTGGGAAGAATTGATCTCCGAACCACTGTCCGAATCCTCCACCAGAAAAGACTTCATTTGCCCCCATCCAAGGGAAAATGAAGTATGGCAGGATGAAGAGAGGGATCCATTGGAAGAGGTTTAGGGTAATTGTCTGCCGCGTGACATAGGGCGTCTTTCGTCGCTGAATCCGTCGGATTCCAAAAAACAAAACACATAAGCAGTAGGTAAGACTGTAATAAAAGCTCCGGTCTGAAGTGGCTCCCTTGAAGGCTGCCAAAAAACTCTTTGGATCTGCCGTGACGCCGGCCCACCAGATTTTCGGGTCGAATCCTAAAATCGGGCCAGTGAAGACCCCTCCTTTTTTCCAGTGATAGATCCAGACCGCAAACAGCAAGGCAAAGATGATCGTCGCCCACCACTTCGTTCCTCGGTCACCCGAAACAGTCAGTCCCGACTTCCGGAAAAAGCCCAAGGGAGCTTCGCGTCCAATTAAGGCAAAAACGGCATCGTTTTTTAAAGTTTTCTCAGGACCGTCCTTCCCCTCCACGAGAGTGACCTCGTTCTCGGTGACCTCTTTGACCGTAGTTCCCAGCGCCAAATTCAGCTTCCCCTCGGCCGCAGCCTGCGTCGCCCGCTGCACATTTTCAGGTTTGGGTCGATTTAACTCCGCACCTCGATAACTCAAAGTCACCTCGCCTCCGCACTCGGAGATCGCCATCGCGGCCTCAACCGCGCTGTCTCCCCCGCCGACAATGAGCACATCCTTACTACAAAAATCCTTAGGGTCGTGAAGTCGATTCATCACCTTATCCATCCCCTCGCCCGGCACCCCGAGCTTGCGGTAGTTACCAGATCGGCCGATCGCCACCACCACGCGAAGCGCCTTCCAAGACTCCCCTTCTTTTGAATTGGCATTCTTCAAGAGAAACACCCCGCCCTCTTTCTCGATCTTCTCCACGCGGCCGTTCGTCGTCCTCACTCCAGACTCCGCCACCTGCTCCCTCATTTCATCGAGGAGCGTCTCCTTCACATCAGACCGATCCCCATATTGGATTCCGCCCGAGGGCGTCATCTCCGTTGGATAGGTGAAAATGTGCTTTCCTTTGGGGAAATTCTTCACCGTCGAGAAAGCCTCACTCGTCTCGATCAAGACGTAGCTCAATCCCGCCTTCTCCGCCTCCATCGCCGCCGAAATCCCTGAGACCCCAGCTCCGACAATCGCCACATCAACCACTCCTTCTTTCTTCTCTCCGCGCTCCTTCGGAAAAGAAGGCTCCGCCATAAATGCTTGGATCGACTTCACACCCGTCTCAGAGGAAAACTTCAGCAGTGGCACACCAGAAAGGTCTCCCACGATGCGAATGCCATCGCGGTTAGTCGCGCCGTCTTCACCGACTACGGGAAGCTTTTCGACTTTCCCGGCAGGCCATTGACCGTGCAACCAGTTGTAATATCCCCGAATGTTCATACTCTTTTTCTTGAAGTCCCACCTCTCGGTGGATGCGCGTGACCAGCTCTATGAGAAAAAGCGACCATTGACAAGACCCTCGAAAGCCCAATTTATTCCCCCTCTTTTCATGCCAGCGTCAAATCTTCCGATCATTCTCCTGTTTCTCAAGGCCCCCCGCCCCGGCTTCGTCAAAACCCGACTCGCTAAAGGACTTGGAAATGACGAATCATGCACCATTTATCGCCAACTCGTCGCCCGCACTCTCAGCCAAATCCCAGAGGAATGGCCCCTGCGCATCCACTTCGCCCCCCAAGAAGCTGAACAAGAAATGGCAAGCTGGTTGGGTGACCATCATCACCTCATCCCCCAGCCCCATGGCGACCTCGGCCACCGGCTCCAAATTGCCTGCGAACAAGCATTTGCCGAACCTCGCACCTCAGGAGTGATTCTCCTCGGTGGTGACTGCCCCGGCCTCACCTCAGCCCACCTCGAAGAATGTGCAAAGCATCTCACCTCCAAGAATCCTGTCATCGGCCCATCTGAAGATGGCGGCTACTGGCTTCTCGGTCTTCATCAATCTTCGCCCGAACTCTTCCAAGACATAGCCTGGAGCACGCCCCAAGTCCTACCCACCACCCTTTCTCGCTTTGCCGAAAAAGACATCTCACCCATCCAGCTCGAAACCCTCTTTGACGTCGATGACCTCGCCAGCTACCAAAAAGCCTTGAACCAGGAGCTGATCATCCCTCAAGCCCTCTAAAAAGAAACTCGACCTTCACGAAAAAATCTCAGTCATTCCTCCCAGCAACCGCCAAAAACGAATTCAAAAAACTTCTGGGAACAATCTCACCTCTCCACGCTCTCACTTGCCCTACATACGATGAAAACAGAAAATGCCGTCAAAGAACGTTACGCCCAAGCCTCCCACGCTGTTGAAGCTAACCTCTGTTGCCCGGTCGATTACGACCCTCAATTTCTCAAAGCCATCCCCACCGAAGTCATCGAAAAAGACTACGGCTGCGGAGACCCTTCCAAATGGCTCAACCCCGGCGAAACCGTTCTCGACCTCGGCTCCGGCACCGGAAAAATCTGCTTCATCGCCTCCCAAGTCGTGGGACCCGAAGGCAAAGTGATCGGCGTCGACATGACCGATGACATGCTCGAAGTCGCCAACCGCAACGCCCCCATCGTCGCCAAAAACATCGGCCACTCTAACGTCGAGTTTGTCAAAGGCCGCATCCAAGACCTCAAGCTCGACCTCCAAGCCTTTCACGAAAAGCTCGCCACCAATCCCGTCTCCACTGTCGAAGACTACCTCGCCAGTGAAGTCATCGCATCCGAGCTCCGTAACGAGTCCCCCCTTATTCCCGACGAATCCGTCGACGTCGTCGTTTCCAACTGCGTCCTCAACCTCGTCGAACCCCATCTTAAGAAGCAACTCTTCGAAGAAATATTCCGCGTCCTCAAAGTAGGCGGTCGCGCCGTCATCTCAGACATCGTCAGCGACGAGTTCATCCCTGAACACCTCGCCAAAGACGAAGATCTCTGGAGCGGCTGCATCTCCGGCTCCCTCACCGAAAGCGACTTCCTCAAAGCCTTCGAAGACGTCGGCTTCTACGGCGTCGAACTCGTCAAATTCGAGACCGAACCTTGGCAAACCCATGAAGGCATCGAGTTCCGCTCCATCACCGTGCAAGCCTTCAAAGGCAAAGAAGGCCCCTGCCTCGATCACAACCAAGCCGTCATCTACAAAGGCCCTTTCAAGGAAGTGAGCGACGACGACGGACACCGCCTCTTCCGTGGCGAGCGCATGGCCGTCTGCGAAAAAACCTTTAACATCTACAGCAAGGCTCCTTACAACGAGTTCTTCGAATTCATCGAACCCCTCGAAAAGATTCCCGCCAAAGAAGCAAAAACCTTCGACTGCCGTCGCAACGCCATTCGCCAACCCGCCGAAACGAAAGGTGCCGACTACGTCGAAACCATCACCGACTGCGGCCCCGACTGCTGCTAAACCGTGGCGGCGGCTTCCAACCGCACAGCCTCTATCAACAAAAAAATCTCAGACATGATTGGCATCATCGGAGGCAGCGGCCTCTACCAAATCGAAGGACTCGAAAACATCGAGGAACTCACCATAGCCACCCCCTACGGCTCACCCTCCGACGTCCTCATGAAAGGAACCCTCGCTAATCGCGAAGTCGTCTTTCTCCCTCGGCACGCACGCGGCCACCGCCTCCTCCCCACCGAGATCAACCACCGCGCCAACATCTGGGCTCTCCGCTCGCTCGGCGTCCGCTTCATCATCTGCGTCACCGCCGTCGGCAGCCTGAAAGAAGACTACGCCCCCGGCCACGTCCTCGTCCCCGATCAATACTACGACCGCACCAGCAAACGTGAGCACCACACCTTCTTCGGAAACGGCATCGCCGCCCACGTCTCACCCGCCGATCCTTACAGCGAAAACCTTCGCCAAATCCTCATCAACAGCACCGCTGCCACCGGTATTACGGTTCACAAGCAAGGCACCTACGTAAACATGGACGGCCCCGCTTTTTCCTCCCGCGCCGAGTCTCTTGAGAATTGCCGCCGTGGCTTCGACCTCATCGGCATGACCAATGTCCCCGAAGCAAAGCTCGCCCGCGAAGCCGAAATCGCCCTCGCAACCCTCTGCATGGTCACCGACTACGACTGCTGGAAACCTCACGAAGAAGCCGTCAACACCACCTCCGTCCTCGAAGTTCTCCTCTCCAATGCCGAGAATGCCAAAGCCATCGTCGCCCACGCCATTTCCAAAATCCCTCTCGAAACCACCTGGCCCGAGCACTCTTCTCTCGCCACCTCCATCGCCACTCCAAAAGATCTCTGGCCAGCTGAGACCACCGCAAATTTAGAACCGATCCTGAAGCCCTACCTCTCATGAACGCCTTCGACCAAAAGCTCTTCGATCACGGACTCACCCTCACCCGTGCCACTCCGACGATCCTCCAACTCAACCTCGGCAAACTCTGCAACATCGCCTGCACGCACTGCCACGTAAATGCCGGCCCTCACCGCAAAGAGCTCATCACCACCGAGGACCTCAACCGCACCCTCGACTGGTTCGAAACCACCGACATCCCCACCCTCGACCTCACCGGCGGCACCCCCGAGATGCACCCCGACTTCCGCGCCCTCGTTGAGCGCGTGCGCAACTTCGACCAACCGCGCGAAGTCATGACCCGCCTCAATGCCACCATCATCGAAGAGCCCGGCTACGAGTGGATCCCCGAGTTTCACACCAAGCACAAGATCATCTGTGTGGCCTCCATGCCCTGCTACTCACCGGACAACGTCAACGAGCAGCGCGGCGACAACGTCTTTGACCGCTCCATCACCGCCTTCCAAAAGCTCAACAAACTTGGCTACGGCATCGACCCCGAGCTCCGGCTCAACCTCGTCTACAATCCCAACGGAGCCTTCCTCCCCCCCGATCAAAAGGAACTCGAAGCCACCTACAAGCGCGAGATGAAGGAGCACTTCAACATCGAATTCCACGATCTCTACTGCATCACCAACATGGCCATCGCGCGCTATGCATCCTACCTGAAGCGCAACAAGCAACTCGACGAATACAACCAACTCCTCGTCGAAAACTTCAACCCCGCCTCCATCGACGGCCTCATGTGCCGCGACACCATCAGCGTCGACTGGATGGGCCGCGTCTTCGACTGCGACTTCAACCAACAACTCGAAATGCAGTTAGCTAATGGCAAGCCCCTCGACGTCTGGGACATCGACCTCCTCAAGTTCGAAAAGATGCCCATCAAAACCGCCGCCCACTGCTTCGGCTGCACCGCCGGCGCCGGCTCCTCCTGCGGAGGTTCCCTCACATAGCCTAAACAACTCATGAGCACTCTCAAAGAAACCCTCGACCAAATGGTCGCTGAATCCGCAAAGCAGATCCCAGCTGAAGCCATCGAAGTCTTCCATCGCACCACCGGCGACCTCATCGCTACCGGACTGCATCAAAAAGCAATCAGCACCGGCTCCCAATTCCCTGACTTCGACCTACTCGATGCCAACGGCAACGCCATGCGCTCCGCCGACCTCATCGGCAGCGGCCCCGTCATCGTGAACTTCTTTCGCGGCTTCTGGTGACCATACTGCGTCGCAGAGCTGGAAGCTTTGCAAGAAATCTACCCGCAAGTCCTTGAGCACGGTGGCAAGCTCATCATCGTTTGCCCTCAACTCCCCGAACACAGCCGCAAGATGGCCGAGGAGAACGGGTTCACCTTCCCCCTCGTCCACGATAAAGACCTCGTGCTCTCAGACGCACTCCGTCTTACCCACGGCTTCCCCGAGGAACTGTCTGATCTCTACTTCAAGTTCGGACTCGATGTCCCCAAGGCCAACGGAATGGACACCTGGCAACTCCCCATGCCCGCCCGCTACCTCGTTGACAACGAAGGCCTCATCCGTGACGCCGCCATCAATCCCGACTACACCGTCCGCCCCGAGCCCAGCGACATGCTTGATCTCTTGAAGATGCTCTCCTAAGCCTCTTCTCGGTATCATCAATGACACAGGAAAGATTCTTTAGTCCTTCCAAGAAATTGAATAGCTTCCTCTGAAGTGAGATCAATCTTCAGAACGTCTGTCACTGCTTCGCTTTTAATCCTGACGCTCGTCTTCGCTGCGTGCCAGGCTTGGAAAGAAAAGCAGCCAGAAGCTGACCTCGAACTGATCTACAAGGGAGCGGCCCAGCGAAAGGACATTCACCGAAATGCCGTTATCGTCATCCCTGGCATCATGGGCTCCCGCCTCACTCATGGGCCATCAGAACAAATCGTGTGGGGAGCCTTCACCCGAGATGCCGCCAACCCACGTGACCCTGAAGCAGCCCGCCTCTTTGCCCTCCCGATGGCAAAGGGAACTCCGCTGAACAGACTCACAGACTCAGTCAAAGCAAACGGCGCTCTCGACCGCCTCAAAATCTCCGTTTTTTCAGGCTTCTCGATCCAGCCGAAAGCTTACCTCCAAATCATGGAAGTCCTCGGGGTTGGAGGATTTCGGGATGAAAGCCTGCAAAAGCCATCGTCCTATTTGGACTATGGCTCAGACCACTACAACTGCTTTCAATTCCCCTACGATTGGCGCCGCAGCAGTGCTGAGAATGCCGTCGCCTTAGGACAATTTGTTCGCAAAAAAAAGGCCTACATCGAAGCCCAAAACCTCAAATACCACGGCACCAAGGGCAAAGTGAAATTCAACATCGTCGCCCACTCCATGGGAGGCATGGTTGCTCGTTATTACCTGCGCTACGGCGAACAAGGAATGCCTACTTCTGGCAAACCCACTCTGAATTGGGCGGGAGCCAAGGATGTTGAGAAGGTCATTTTAGTCGGCCCTCCCAACGCCGGTTCGGCCCTCATGCTCCAGCAACATGTTGAAGGGCTGGACCTTGGCCCCTTCACCTTCAAATACCCTGCTTCTCTCATCGGAACCATGCCTTCCACCTATGAGCTTTTACCCCGCGCCCGCCACCGCGTCTTAAAGGACACCGTCAAAGTCATCGACCTCGACCCACTCGATCCACAGGTCTGGATTGATTATCAGTGGGGCTTACTTGACCCCAAGCAAAGTGAAAACCTCGCCATCCTCTTGCCCCATATTTCTTCTGCCGAGGAACGCACCCAAATTGCGCAAGATCATCTGGTTAAATGCCTCCGCAACGCCCGCAATTTTCAAGAATCCCTCGACTCCCCTGCCACCCCACCCTCACATGTGCGCATGGTTCTTTTCGCCGGTGACGCTGTCGCCACCGCCGTGCAGGCTGAAGCTTGGATGGGCTCGGTCAAACTCGTCGGCTATTCCCC
>JALZWA010000226.1 GCA_023299815.1 Akkermansiaceae bacterium | reverse complement strand
ACGCATCATGTCCATGACGGGGATTCCTTCGGTGATGGCGACGACGAGATCAACTCCCGCTTCGACCGCTTCCAGAATCGCATCAGCGGCGAATGGTGGTGGCACGAAGATTGCCGAAGCTGTCGCTCCAGTTTCTGACACGGCCTCAGCCACGGTATCGTAGACTGGGACCTTGTGATCTCCGTGCTCGAAGTTTTGCCCGCCTTTTCCTGGAGTAACTCCAGCGACAAGTGAGGTTCCGTAATCGAGACTCAGACCGGCGTGGCGTCCGCCAAATCCACCGGTGATTCCTTGCACCAGCACTTTGGTGTCGGCATTTACTAAAATAGACATCGTTTTATAAAGCGTGTGGTTTGTTAGACGGAGGCGACGGCCTTTTTGGCTGCGTCCGCGAGGTCATCAGCTCCCGTAATTGCGAGGCCTGATGCGGTGAGGGTTTCGCGACCTGCGGCCACGTTGTTTCCTTCGAGACGAACGACAAGCGGAAGCTTGAGGCCGGTTTCCTTAACCGCAGCGACAACGCCTTGAGCGATGACATTACAGTCCATGATTCCACCGAAGATATTAATGAGGATCGCCTCTACCTTCGGGTCGCTTTGGATAATATTAAAAGCACCTTTGACCTGAGCTTCGGTCGCGCCACCACCTACATCGAGGAAGTTGGCAGGATCGCCTCCGGAAAACTTGATCGCGTCCATTGTCGCCATCGCAAGACCTGCGCCATTGACGAGACAGGCGATGTTTCCATCGAGACCGATGTAGCTGAGATCGAACTCAGAAGCGGCCACTTCACGTGGATCTTCTTCTTCGATATCGCGGTAGGCCGCGACTTCAGGGTGGCGGTAAAGCGCATTATCATCAAAGCCGAACTTGGCATCGAGAGCGAGCACCTGACCGTCTGGAGTCTCGACCAGTGGATTAATTTCCACCATGTCGCAATCAAGTGAGACGAAAAGTTTATAGAGATTCTTAAGAACCTTGCCGAACTGCTTCGCGGCTGGGCCCTGGAGACCAAGACCAGCAGTGAGCGTCCGCACCTGATGGCCTTGAAGACCAGCGAGCGGATGAACAAGAACGCGGAGAAGTTTCTCAGGAGTCGCTTCTGCAACTTCCTCGATGTCCATTCCACCTTCTGTGGAAGCGACGATCACAGGCCGGCAAGTCTCGCGATCCATAAGAACGGCGAGATAATATTCGTGCTTAATGTCGACCGCGTCAGCGACCATCACCTTGCGAACGAGCTTTCCTTCCTCACCGGTCTGCTTCGTTACGAGAGTCTCGCCGAGCATCTTGCCCGCGATCTCGCCGATATCGGCAGCGCTTTTGGTGAGGTGAACTCCTCCTTGAAAACCATTTTTAAAGGTTCCTTTGCCGCGTCCTCCGGCATGAACCTGGGCTTTCACGACCATAAGGTCGGAGCCGATGTCCTCGGCAATCTTACGGGCTTCTTCAGCTGTCTCGGCCATTTGACCCCGGGGACTCGGGACTTCAAATCGATCGAAAAGCTCCTTGGCTTGATACTCGTGAATATTCATTCGCTATCTGTGGTGGACGCTAGCGCCCGTTCCTTGCCACGCAATGCTTATTTCATCCATCTCAAGGGAATGTCCGACAGATTGAGCTCCTAACATTTCAGCAATCTCCTTTCCCTTCATTTCCCCTAAAGCCTCCCTTGCCTCCGGCGCTGGCAGGGTGTATGGATTCGCAACTTGGCGGCGACACCCGCCTCACAAATTTCATGATTAAGTGGACTCTTCAGAAAATCGTTGGCTCAAAGAACCAGCGCGAGATCAAACGGATGCGGCCCGTCATCGCCAAAATCAACCAACTGGAGGAGTCTTACCAGTCCGATACCGATGAGCAACTCCGAGCCCGAGTGCAGGAGTGGCAGGCTTATCTACACCGCTTTCTCCCCCTTCAAGTTCCGACCAGCCGTCAGCTTGAACTCATGGAGCCAGAAGTCGTCGCAGAACTCGCGAATGGCCTTAAGAATCGCTTAGAAGCTCTCCGTAGCGACTTTTCCTCCCTCCCGCAGGTCGATGGCTCTCTTGAGTCCATCGCAGCAGCCAAAACGGCTTTCACTGAAATCGAGGACGAATTCCCGGCCCTTCGTGATAAGTATCTCAACGACATCCTTCCTGAGGCCTACGCCGCCGTGAAGAATGCCGCACGCCGCCTCTGCGGAACTAAGATTCCCGTCTGTGACCAAGAACTCCCCTGGGAAATGGTCCACTTTGACGTCCAGCTCGTCGGTGGCATCGCGCTCCATCGCGGAATGATCTCAGAAATGATGACTGGTGAGGGTAAGACTCTCGTCGCGACTCTCCCCGTCTTTTTGAATGCTCTGACTGGCCTCGGTGTCCACGTCGTCACCGTGAATGACTACCTCGCCCGCCGTGACTCAGAATGGATGGGCGCTGTCTTCAAATTCCTCGGTCTCACGATCGGCACCATTCAGAACGCCATCCCTCCTCACGTCCGCCGTGAGCAGTATGCCTGTGACATCACCTACGGAACGAATGCCGAATTTGGCTTCGACTACCTCCGTGATAATGGCATGGCCAACTCGAAGGAAGATCAGGTCCAGCGTGGCCACTACTTCGCCATCGTGGACGAGGTCGACTCCATCCTCATCGACGAAGCACGGACGCCGCTTATTATCTCCGGTCCTGCCGTTGTTTCCAATACCGAGGAATACAAGCGCTACCGCCCGCTCATCGAGCAACTCGTCAAAAAGCAGAACCACCTCTGCAACGATCTCGCTGCTGAAGCGAAGAAAGCTCTCGAGGATGCCGATGAAGAAGTTGCCGGACGCGCTCTTTTCAAAATCAAACTTGGCCAACCCCGTAACCGTCAGTTCATGGGCTTCATGGAGGACCCCGACACCCGTCGCCTCATTGAAAAAACCGAGCTCTCTTTCTACCAAGACACTCAGAAGAAAGAGCTCTACGCTATCAAAGAAGAACTCTACTTCACCATCGATGACAAAGGCCGCGACGCCGACCTCATGGAACTGGGCCGCGAATTCCTCTCTCCCGATGAGCCTGAGGCCTTCACTATTCCGGACCTCGCCTCTGCCTTCGCTGATATCGATGCTGACCTCGAAATCGACGAAAAGATCCGCACTGAGAAAAAGGAGCAAATCCAAACGCGTATGGACAGCCAAGGCACTCGCGTCCACGCCATTTCTCAGCTTCTCAAAGCTTACTGCATCTACGAAAAGGACATCGAATACGTCGTCAAGGACGACAAGGTCATCATCGTCGATGAAAACACCGGCCGTGAAATGGCCGGCCGTCGCTGGTCCGATGGTCTCCACCAAGCTGTCGAGGCAAAGGAGCACGTCGAGGTCGAGCGCGAGACCCAGACCTACGCCACCATCACCATCCAGAACTACTTCCGTCTCTACGAGAAGCTCGGCGGCATGACCGGAACTGCCGAAACTGAAGCGGCAGAATTCCACGACATCTACAAGCTCGATGTCCTCCCCATCCCGACTCACCGCCCGAACACCCGAATCGATGGTAACGACCAAGTCTTCAAGACTAAGCGTGAAAAATTTTCCGCCGTCATCGCCCGCATCTCGGAATCCCACGCCAAGGGCCAGCCCATCCTCGTCGGAACTGCCTCTGTCGAAGCCTCCGAAGAACTCGGCCGCATGCTCAAGACAGCCAAGGTCCCCCACTCTGTCCTAAACGCAAAGTATCACCGCCAGGAAGCCGAGATCGTGCAAAATGCCGGTCAGCTGAATGCCGTCACCGTCTCGACCAACATGGCCGGACGTGGAACTGACATTAAGCTCGGCGAAGGCGTCGACGAAGCCGGTGGTCTCCTCGTCATCGGAACCGAGCGTCACCAATCACGCCGGATCGACCGTCAGCTCCGTGGACGTTGCGCGCGTCAGGGCGACCCCGGTGAATCCCAGTTCTTCCTCTCTTTCGAAGACGACCTCATGCGAAACTTCGCCGCAGCGGACCGCATGACGAACATGATGGAGCGCTTCGGCATGGAAGATGGCGAAGCACTCGAGCACAAGTGGCTCAACCGCTCCGTCGAAACCGCACAAAAGCGCGTCGAGCAGATGCACTACCGCGGCCGAAAATATGTCCTCGATTTTGACGACGTCATGAATCAGCAGCGCGAAGTCGTCTACGGCTATCGTAATGAGACTCTCCGCTCAGAAGATCCTCGCGAGCTTCTCATCGAACTTATCGACAAGACAGTCCCCGCACACGTTGCTCATTACATCGAAGAGCGGGACGAAGGACAGCCGGACTACGTCGAAATGCTGAACT
>JALZWA010000225.1 GCA_023299815.1 Akkermansiaceae bacterium | reverse complement strand
GTCTGAGGTGTCTGGTGCTTGAAAGAAGGTCTCGAAGAACCAATCGGCTTCCGCTTCTACGGCTTGGCTTAGCGAGCCGGCGGGGCTGAGGGAGGCGGAGTTGGTGGAGCCGGGGGCGATACCTTCGGCGATGGTGACATTGCTTGAAGTCCAGTTGATGGGTGAGGCGGGATCGGCTTCGAAGTCGGAGTTTAGAAGTTGGTTTCCACCGCTGCCTAGAATGCGGGAGCTGAGGGTGATAGAGGTGGCGGGGCTAGTAGTGTCATTTGAGTTGAGGTCAAGACTGGCGGTGGAGAGCCGTGGTGAGCCAGCGGGGTCGAGTTGGACTTGCAGGGTCGTCATGGTGCCGGGGGCGATATCGAGCGGGAGCGCGGTGAGAATGGTGTAGGAGGCGGCGTCATCACCCGAGATGGTGGAGGTGTCTGCGATGGTGAGGGTGTTGGTGGTGCCATCATTGGTGATGACGATGTCAGCGGTGATGGGAGTGTCTGAGGTGTTCAGTGGGATGTCAGCGAATGGGTTGACGAGTGAGGTGATGAGGTTCGGGTCATCTGCGAGGAGTTCGATATCAGAGGTGACGATGGTAAAGCCGTCTGCCTCGTCGCTGAGGCGGAGGGAGTCGATGATGCCTCCTTGGTTGTCTGTGGAGTAGCTCTGGACGCCGACCCGGGTGATGCCTCCATTGAGGGTTGCGGTTTCTAGAGTCAGGGTGGTGTCAGGAGCGGGAAGGGCGGCGTCTCCGCCGGCGAGATCTGGGTTGATCCAGACGTCGAGGGTGTCGGGGTTTCCGGTGGGATCGATGGTGAGGCGTCCGAGGATGAGGGCGGTTTCTCCGAGGGTGAGAAGGTTTGCTCCTTCGCCTGAGCCTTGGAGGGTTGTGTTAAGCCCAAGGCGAATTTCGGTGCCGGTGGCGATGATGCGTGGGTTGCTGGGAAGGAGGGTGTTTTGGTTGAAGGTGATTCCGCCGCGAGAGTCGGCGGTGGGTTGATTGAGGAGGTAGGAAAACCAGACGGTGCCGGTGAGGGGGGTGTCTATGGCGCGAGTGGTGTGTCGGGCGTTAGCGAAGCTGCCTTGGATGCTCTGTCCTGTTCCGCTTTGGGTGACGGAGTATCCGGTAGCGGCAGGGGCGGTGAGGTCACCGGTGATGACTAAGATGGAGCCGGTATTTGCCCAGGTGTCATTTACGAGCCAACCGAATCCGCCTTCTTGTCCTGCTTCTTGGGTAAAGTCTCCAAGAGGAGCTAGGGCGTTGTCATTGAAGTCGGCGGTGATGCTTCCTGCGAAGGCGCTCTGGGTGAGGAGCTTGGCGGCAAGAGTGAATGAGAGAAGTGGGAGTTTCATGAGGAATGGGATGACGAATCTAGATACTGGTTTAAGAAAATGCCCCTGCCGGTGGTCAGGTAGTGAGACCGGGAGGGGCGGATGATTTGACGAGAGCCGGAGTGATCTAGCGACGGCGGCGAAGCAGGGCGATGCCTCCGAGAAGGGTGAGGAGGGCTGAAGATGGCTCGGGGACAAGAACCCCGGTGACATCGGCGAAGGCTTGCGCCGAGTTGCTGTCATCACTGAGAATCAAAGCATCGAAGATTCCGCCTTGGCTGTCAGATGCGTAGGACTGAACTCCAACGCGGGTAACGCCGGAGTTGAGAGAGTTCGCGTTCTCGGTGAGGGTGGTGTCGGGCGCGCCAAGTCCGGAAATACCGCCGGAAACATCAGGATCGGCCCAGACATTAAAGGTCTCATTTCCGGCCGAATCGATGATGAGTTGTCCAAGAATGAGGGCTGTGGTGTTGAGACCTATTGTTACGCCGGTGGCATTCAAAGTTGCGCCAAGGCCGAGGCGGACCTCGGTGCCGGTGGCGATGATGCGGGGATTTCCGGGGGCAGAGGTGTTTTGGTTGAAGGTGATTCCGCCACGAGAGTTTGTGGTCGGTTGATTGAGGAGGAATGAAAACCAGATATCGCTCGATGTTCCCATCGTGGTGGCGGTGGCACGGGTGGTGTGACGTGCGCTGGCAAAGTTGCCTTGGACACTCTGTGCAGTAGGCGATCCTTGAGTGATGGCATAATTCGTCCCAGAAGGAGCGGATAAGTCACCGGCGATGATTGAAATACTTCCGGTGTTGGCCCATACGTCTCCGGCTAGGAAGCCGCTTCCGCCGCCTTGGCCTGCTCCGGCGGAAAAGTTGCCGAGTGCGCCGGTAGTATTGTCATTAAAGTCGGCGTAGACGACGGCTGCGCTCAGCGGAGCTACGAGAGAGTTTGCCGAGAGAATTAGGGCAGAGATGGAATTCATGGTTTTTTGAGTATGTGTGTTTGGTGTTTTTGTGTCTCGGTTGAGGCAGGTGTGTAAAATGATGTTTGCCGAGATCGTAAAATGACACATTTTTATCCTGTTTTTTAGGGCGCTTGTAAGAGGTGGTGTCTTGAGTCGCTCGCTCGCTCGGGTGAATCGGTGAGGTTGAGGTTGTTTTTTAAATATGGTATTTCGTAACGATGAAGCACTTAGGGTGTGAATTCTTGTGATGAATAGCTCAGCAGATGACCCGCAATCGGATTCCCTTTCGGGGGAAGAGGATTTGGTGGGGGCTGCGATGAAGGGGGACTTGGTGGCTTTTGAGGGATTGGTGAGGAAGCACCAGTCGGCGATTCGTGGTTTTTTGGCGGCGCGACTCTCGCGGAAAGAGGAGGCGGAGGATTTGGCACAGGAGGTTTTTATTACGGCTTACCGGAAGCGGGCGACTTTTTCAGGAGAGGGGAAAGTGGAGTCTTGGTTCCGTGGGATTGCGCGGAATTTACTGATGAATCATGTTCGGAAATTCCGAGCGAAGCCGATTGGCGGGAGCAAGGAGCTGCAAGCTTTTATCGATGATGGGATTGAGGAGGAGGGTGATGGTGAGGTGCTGGAGGCGCTGCGGGAGTGTGTTTCTGCGTTGGATGGTCCTGCGCGCGAGTTGGTGAGGCAGCGGTATTTGGAGGGGGCGACGGTGCGGGAATTGGAGGAGCAAACAGGGCGTGGGTATTCTGCGTTGACGATGCAGCTGCATCGGACTCGTTGTGCTTTGGCGGATTGTCTGGAGAAGAAAATGGGTTTTAAATTGAACAGTCAGATCGAGAAATGAATCAGGAGATTGAAAAGTTATTGGCTCTTGAGGCCGAGGGGGAGCTTGATCAGAAGCAGGCTGGAGAGCTCCTTAGGCGCTGTCGTGAAGATGCCGATTTAGGGCGTCGTCTTGTGCGGTTGACGCAGGTTGAGCGGCTTGCGACGCTTGCGGTGAATGACGATGGGGAAGTCTTCGTGAGGGAGTTTCGTTGCCGTCTTGAGGCGGAGAAAGAGGCGGATCAGTTTTCGTCAGTCATCGCGGGGCGCTTGCGGAGAGGGAAAGTGGTGAAGGTGCTGATGGGGGTGGCTGCGGTTTTCGTGATGTGCTTGGTGGGGTTCGAGGTCTTTTTTAAAGAGAAGGGGGGCTTTGTGGTGAGGCTGGCTCAGGTAGAGGCGACGGACTGGGTGTCTGAGCGTGAGCAGTTTAAGATCGGCGATCGGATCACTTTTAAAAAGGGACTGATCGAGGTGGTTTATTTTTCCGGAGTAAGGGTGGTGCTGGAGGCTCCTGCTGATTTCGAGATCACTGGGCGTAACAGTGGGTTCCTTCACGAGGGGAAGCTTGTGGCGGAGGTAGATGATGAGCGAGCGCATGGATTTGTGATCGATGGCCCTTCGGGGAGGTTGGTTGATTTGGGGACGAAGTTTGCGGTGGCGGTGCA
>JALZWA010000224.1 GCA_023299815.1 Akkermansiaceae bacterium | reverse complement strand
CAGCCACGCCGCCTTCCTCATCGTAGACGATGGCGACAAGCTCCACCTCGGAGCCCTCTGTGGCCAAGATGGAAATGACGCGGGTCATGGAGCCGGAAACCTCATCAAAGAGCTCGGCCCCATCGCCGGAGGAAAAGGCGGCGGCAAGCCAGACATGGCCCGCGGCGCAGCGCCCGAACGCGAGAAGCTCACAGAGCTTGTGGCTCAAGCAAAGACAAAGCTGGCATAGCTCTCATCGTGGCATGATCCGTCCCGGTCATGATCTTCACATCTGCTTCGCCGGGGAACATGACCGGGGCGGATCATGCCACGGCCCCGCTACTCGAACGACTCAAGATATTCCCAGCGGGCGAGCGCTTCCTCGGCCGCTTTCTTGGCCGCCTTCACTTCTTCCATGACCTTAGGGATCTCCTCGTAGTTCGTCTGAACTTCGGGCGAGGCCATCTTCGTTTCAAGCTCTACGACTTTTTCGTCGGCCGCCATGACGCGCTCTTCGATGGTCTCTTTTTCGATCTCCTCCGCCATCGTGAGCTTCGTCTTTTTGTCCTTCTTAGGAGCAGACTTTTTCACCTTGGCATAAGCCGCCGCCTGAGCGCGCTCGGCATTCTCACGCTGCTGACGTTTCTCTAAATAATAGGAATAGTTACCCGGTGAAATCTTCACCCCACCATCCTCGAAGGCGATGATCTGGTCACAGATCCGGTCGAGGAAGTAGCGGTCGTGAGAAACACAAAGCACGGTGCCGGGGAAGTGCGCGAGGGCTTCTTCCAAGATCCGTAGCGAGGGAAGATCGAGGTCGTTGGTCGGCTCATCGAGAATGATGAGGTTCCCCCCGGTCTTGAGAACCTTAGCGAGCATGAGGCGCGCGCGCTCGCCACCAGAGAGGAGGTCGACACGCTCATTGATCCGGTCATCAGAAAAGAGGAAGCGCTTGAGGTAGGCGCGCGCTCCGATCGTCTCGTTTCCGAAGTCGATCTTCTCGGCACCATTTGAGATTTCATCGAGCAGCGAGCCGGTGCCATCGAGCTGCATGCGCGATTGGTCGATGTAGTTCACCTTCACCTGCTTACCGAGCTTCGCGGTGCCGCTGGTGGGCTGGAGCTGGTTGAGCGCGATCTTAAGCAGGGTCGTTTTTCCGACGCCATTCGGCCCCACGATCCCGGTGCACTGACCCGCTTCGAGTGAGAGATCGAGATTACGGAAAAGGGTCCGCGGGCCGGAGGCGGCGGAGTCACCAGTCGATTCCTCTTCGTAAGAAAAAGAGACCTTTTCCAGCTCTACGATGGTGTCACCAAGGCGCGGTGGCGGTGGCATGAGAAGATCCATTTCCATCTCAACCTGCGGCGCGTCCTGATTCTTCACCTCGTAGAAGGCATCAACACGGGAGCGGGACTTGGTGGTGCGGGCCTTGACGCCGGCACGGACCCACTGGAGTTCGTCTTTGAGAAACTTCTGGCGCTTCTTCTCAGAGTTCTTCGCGATGTCTTGGCGGATCGCCTTTGATTCGAGGAAGGCGGTGTAGTTTCCTGAGTGGGAGTAGGCCTTGCCGCCATCGATCTCGATAATGCGGGTCGCAATTTCATTCAAGAAGTAGCGGTCGTGCGTGACGAAGATCACGGCACCGGGATAGGTCATGAGAAAGGACTCCAACCAGCGGATCGACTCGGCGTCAAGGTGGTTAGTCGGCTCATCAAGGAGAAGAAGATCAGGCTGGGAGGCGAGGGCGCGGCAGAGCGCGACGCGTCGTTTTTCTCCTCCAGAAAGCGGGCCGGTCTCGGTTTCAAGCGGCGGGGTGCCGAGGGTGTTCGCGAGAGTCTCAATCCGGCTGTCGAGATTCCAACCATCGGCGTGATCGATCAGTTCGAGATCATTCTGGAGGGAAGCGTCGGTGCCATCCCCCGTCTCGTAGCGCACGATTGCGGCGGCGACATCAGCCGCTCCGGCGAGGATATTTTCGTGGACCGAGAGGGAGCCATCGAGCTCGAATTCCTGTGGCAGGTAGCCCACGCGGAGCTCCTTACGTTTCGAGATCTCGCCCGAGTCCGCGCCATTTTCATCAGCTAGGATCTTAAGAAGCGAGGTCTTGCCGCAGCCATTCCGCCCAACGAGCCCGACCTTTTCGCCAGCGGCGACGGCAAGCGTGACACCATCAAGCAGGACTTGAGGACCGTAAGCGAGACGGATTTCGGTAGCAGAAAGGAGAGAGGACACGGCGGGAAGGTGTACTGAGGTCAGGGAAGATCCAATAGCGAAGCGGGAAAGATTCTCTCTTTTTTTAAGCTCCTTCTCTTCCCCATTTTGGACTCACTGATTCAAAGAAAACTGCTCGCCCAAGAAAAATCGTAAGCTAACATGCCTTTAAAGCACTTCACAGAAAGGGCTTAAATTACATCAAACTAAAATAAACCACCTCTTTATTCGTGGTTCATTTCAAAAAAACTGTATATCTAACAGAATCATCCGTCATAAAATTGAATGAAAGCTCTTTTAGGTATCCTCTTGTTTCTTGGCGTCCTTATCCTCTGCGCCCTCTTTGCAGGACCGCTCCATCAGAAGCGCATTGAGCACGACCTCGGGAACAAGGTCTCCGCAATCTTGACCAAACACGGCCTCGATTCCTCCAAAGTAGAGATCACCAAGCACAACCTCACTGGGATTGGTGATCTCCCCACCAACCCAGACGCCGTGAAAAAACTACGGGATGATCTCGATGGCGTGATTGGCCTCTACCTCGATCTGGATCTCGAGCCCGCCGCTGAGCTCGCTCCTCCCCACTTCCGCTTGGCCGAGCAGGCTGACCAGTCCGTCATTCTTACCGGCCTCGTCAGAGACGACAACGAGCGCAAGTTCCTTGTCGGTCTCGCCTCCACTCCTACAACCAAAGACGGCGCACCCCGCACCGTTATCGACAAGCTCGAACTCTCAGACGATGTCGCCCCCATTACTTCTGAAGAAAAACTTACTGAACTCACACCCCGCTTCCTCAATTCAGCCGAGCAAGCCTCCCTTGACTGGAGCCCTTCCTCACTCGTTCTCGCTGGCATCGTCGATAACAAGAACCAACAAGCCACTCTCCTCGCCGCAGCCTCCGCATCCTCTCCAGAGGGCATCGAACTCGTCGACGAACTCACCATCCAGCCCTACCAGCACGCTAATTTTGGCTTGAAGAGAAAAGACGACACCATCGTCGTGACAGGCCTTCTTCCAGACACTGAGACCCGTGATGAACTTCTTGCCTTCGTCAAGAGCGGGGCCAAAGGCGCTCGCGTCATCGACCGGACAACTCTCGCTAACCGCCTCCACAAAAGATGGTGGGCTCATCAGCCAAAGGCCTTCATTCCAGATTTCCTCTCCACCACCAAAGGCCCCGCGAGGCTCCACTACCACCACGACCGCTTCATCGCAGAATCCGTCTTTGAGGAAAAAGGCGCCCACGACAACATCGTCGCTAAAATCGCGAAACTCCCCGAGAGCGCAGAGCGTCTGACCAAGCTCGTCATCATCGAAAAGCCCGCTCCCGCTCCTATCCCCCAGCCGAATCCCGTCCCCACGCCAGCACCGACCCCCACTCCTGAGCCCGTCCCAGCGATCGCCACGAACCTCGTCAACGAACTCAAGCTTCTCGCCGTCTACTTCGACAGCTCATCAGCCACCGTCAAAACCGCTGAGGACCAAAAAATAAAGAAAGCAGCTCAACTCATCTTGTCTGCAAAAGACGTCCCCCAAGGCCTGACCGTCGGGGGCTTCGCTGACATCAAGGGCAACGCAGACTTCAACCGCAAGCTCTCCCTCCGACGTGCCAATACCGTCCGTGATCGCCTCATCGCCCTCGGCGTCTCCGGCGACCGACTCACCGTCAACCACTTCGGTGAAGACACCTCAAAAACCGCCCAAGCCGATCTCTGGAAAAGCCGCCGCGTAGAAATTTCACTCACCAAATCCTCCGACTAAAACCCCTCATTAACAACCAACATCACAAGGACCATGACCATCATTGCCACTGACAACCTCTTCTTCACCCACGCATGGGAAACCTACCTCATCGGTGGGCTCATCATCTTCCTGATCGGCCTTCTCGTAGGCTGGTTCCTCTGGCGTCACTGCCGCGCACAAGCTGAGGAAGTAGAAAACATCAACCGCACCCTCCATGAGCGCGAGACCGCTCTCACCGAGACAAACAGCAAGCTCAGTGATCTCATCAACGAGCTCCCCGAGAAGCCCCTCGCCTAACCTCCAGCCTCCCCTTTGTAAAAAATGATCACATTAGCTATCTCCGAACATTTGGAAAAGATTCCCTATCTCTTATCCCTCTATCTTCCAACCGCCCTCTTCTTCCTCGGCGGCTTGGCCCTTGCTTGGTTTATTTGGTATAAGCACGCTCGCCGTCTTAATCTTGCCATTGCCAAGCATAACCGCCTCAGCAAAGACCTCTCTGCAGGTTACCAGAAAAAACACGACCTCGGCTCCCGCTTCTCCGGCCTCTTCGAAGCCCACAAAAAGCACTGGGACAGCGAGCTCTCCGCAAGAGATGGAAAAATCACCTCTCTCAACAACGACCTCTCTGCAGAAGCAGCCCGCTTCAGTGAGCTCGACCTCTCGTATAACAATCACAAGAAGCAAGCACAGGCTAACCTCGATGAGCGCGAGTCCAAACTCGGACTCCTCCAAGGCGATCTCACCAAGAACGTCTCCGCCCTCGGACTCCTTCAAACGAAACATGACGATGACACCAGCGCCAACAATCAGCTCCGTGGAAAAGTCACCGACCTGGAGGCAGAACTCAGTAAATTGAAATCTGCTCCCTCCAAGCCAGACGTCTCGTCAGAAGAACTTGCCCGTCTGCGTGATGAAGCGAATGCCGCCAAAGCCGCCCAGAAGAAAGCAGAAGACGAACTCGCAAATGCTGCTAATGCGGCCAAGAACACCCCCGCTCCCGCTGGTGCTCAGGCCTTCTTCGCCAACTCCGGTGCCACCAAGGACGCTCGACTCGGCTACCTCTATCAGAATCGCCCTTCTCATAAAGATGACCTCACCGAGATCTCAGGCGTCGGCGACACCCTCCAGCCTAAGCTCAACGACATCGGCGTCTACCAATTCAAGCAAGTCGCCCTTTGGTCACAGGACAACATCGACAACTTCTCCGAGAAGCTCAGCTTCAAGGGCCGCGTCGAGCGCGAGCAATGGGTCAACCAAGCCACCGACCTCCATCGGGAAAAGCATGGTGAGTCCCTCGCACCCATCGTGAACATCTACCACAAGGCAGCACCTGCACCTAAGGCCGATCCACCCGTGCAAAAAACCGAGCCCGCCCCAGCACCCGCAGCCTTCAAAGACCAGCCCGTCAAGGTCGACGAAAAGTTCGGTGTCCTCTTCACCTCACGCCCCAGTGAGATTGATGACCTGAAAAAGATCAAAGGCGTTGCTAACGTCTTGGAAGCAAAGCTTCACGAGATCGGCCTCTACCGCTTCAAGCAGATCGCCATGTGGACTGATCAACAAGCAGCAGACTTCTCTGACAAGCTCGCCTTCCCCGGCCGCGTCGAGCGCGATGAATGGGTCAAGCAAGCCACCGCCTTCCACGCCGAAAAATACGGCAATTCCTAAAAGACCACCATCTGTCCCCCTAAGCCGCTGTGATGAAAGTCACAGCGGCTTTCTTTTTTTAAGAAGAGAAGAAGCAAGGCTTTCAATACCTATCCCCCCTCTCCTACGCCAACGGCGTTGCGTCCTTCAGCCCAGGGTTGCCGGAGCAAAGCGGAGGCTACCCTGGGTCGCCCCCAGAAGCTTCCACAAGCCTGAAGGGCTTGCGTCCTCGATGCCGGAAAGGAGTTCGACCTTGGACGCAACACCCTTGGTGTTGATGAATCACGATGGGAATATCCCCGGGTAGCCTTCGTTTCACTGCGGCAACCCGGGGCTGAAAGACGTAACACCTTTGGTGTAGAAGTGCGGATGAAGCCCGCTGGAGTTTGCTATGATTACTCGCTGTTGGATCGAGCTTTCGGCGTGGACTCTCGTCATTTAATTTGTGTGACCTTCCTTAGACTGTTGATGCCGTCTAAATAGTTTTGCTGCTGTCGAATCTGCCACCGTCTTGCCAGAAAGGAAAAGTCGCAAAGCTCCTGGCCAAATTATTAGCCAACAAAGCCCAAAAATAATCGGAAACAATAACGCCAAGAGGACATGCCTCGAAAAGCTTTCGCCAAGTGTCCGGCAGTCGTGCTTCACTCGAAGTATCAGCAAAGAAAATACCGCCAGATAAATGACAGCAAGAAGCCAATCGCTGCTGGGGAAAATGCTTTTTAGTATCTGGTAGGTAATCATCGTAGGTGCGAGGGACAGCGGCTCTCCTTATTTTCTATCCGAAAAAGAGATAGGCCACA
This sequence comes from Akkermansiaceae bacterium, assembly GCA_023299815.1. Lineage (GTDB taxonomy): Bacteria > Verrucomicrobiota > Verrucomicrobiia > Verrucomicrobiales > Akkermansiaceae > SW10. Next base: position 21,188 of record JALZWA010000224.1, on the reverse strand, counting down.
AATATCGCGGAAATAATCCCAGCGAAATCAGCGGAGAGGCCTGCGAGGAGGGCGTAGCGGGTGCGGCGGATGCCCACGGATCCGAAGTAGACGGCGAGGACGTAGAAGGTGGTCTCGGTGGACCCTTGAAAGATGCAGGCGAGGCGGGCCGCGAAGCTATCGGGATCGTGGGTTTCCATCGCTTCAGCCGCGAGCCCGCGAGCACCGGATCCGGAGAGCGGTTTCATGAGAGCAGTGGGGACGGCTTCGACCCAGCGGTCATCCATTTCAGCCATCTGGGCTCCCTTTGAGATGGTATCGGTGATGGCGGTAAAGCTTCCGGAGGCGCGGAAGACTCCTACCGCGACAAGCATGGCGACAAGGAAGGGAATGATTTTCACGGCGACACCGAAGCCTTCTTTGGCTCCTTCAACGAACTCCTCGTAGACATTAATTTTACGAAGGGCACCAAGGCAGAAGAAGCCGACGACGATCGAGAAGATGACGAAGGCGGCGAGGAGTGCAGATTGAGATTCGACGGCGCTTTGGGAGGCGCTTTGGGAGAGTGCTTGGAAGTAGTAGGCTAAGCCGGCAATGGCGGAGGTCATTCCGAGAAGCCAGACGAGGACAATCGGGCGGAGAAGGTTAATTCTTTGAATCAGCGAGACAATCGTAAGCCCAGCAAGAGAGGAGCAATAAGTGGCGATGAGGATGGGGACGAAGATGTCAGCGGGGTTCGCCGCGCCGGCAGCGGAGCGGAGAATCATGACGGAGACGGGGATGATTGTCAGGCCACTCGTGTTTAAAACGAGGAACATGATTTGGGCATTGGAAGCGGTGTCCTTCTTGGGGTTGATCTCTTGGAGATCTTTCATCGCCTTGAGGCCAAGCGGGGTGGCGGCATTATCGAGGCCGAGGAGGTTGGCGGCGAAGTTCATAATGATCGATCCTTGGGCCGGGTGGCCTTTGGGAACCTCAGGAAAGAGTCGCACGAAGAGCGGGCTGAGGAGTCGAGCGAGGATCCTGACGGAGCCTGATTTTTCGCCGACCCGCATGATGCCGAGCCAGAGGGCCATCCCGCCGATGTAGCCGAGCGAGAGGGTGGTGCCGATCTTCGCCATGTCGAAGAGGGCGGTCATCATGGCCGGGAAGACGGTGTAGTCTTGCCAGAAAATCGTTTTGGCGAGGGCGACGATGAAGGCAATGACAAAGAAGCCGAGCCAGATAAAGTTGAGGGCCATTCCTGAGCGTCTTGATTTTGCGGGAAAGAGTCAAGGAGCCGGAAGGAACTCTCCTTATTTCACTCGCAGGATTCCCTGCATCGCTTGCCAATGACAGGGAAAGGTGCAGATGTAGGGGTAGTCTCCGGGGGGGCTTGGGTTCGTTGAGCATTTTAAAGGAGGCTTCTCCGGCTTTCTGGACGGCTCCGGGTTTTAGGATGACGAGGGCGTCGCCATTTGGAAGAAAGGCGATGCTGCTAAGCTGCATGACGTTCTTATAAGAGTTGTCGAGTGGGACGATGAGGGTATCGATGGCGTAGGCATCGGTTTTAGTTTAGCGAAAGGATGCCATTGCTGACAGCGCCACGCAGCGTGGCTTCTTTTGGTTGGTCACCTTCTGAGCTTTGTGAAAAAATCATATTGCCCGACAAGCTCTTCAAAGTCATTATTTCTCATCTGCCCCCAATAAAATGAAGTCCCTGATCTACCTGACCGTCCTCGCTCTCGTTCCGCCCGCATTCGCGCAAACAGCCGATCCGCTCGATAAACTCGATAAAGCAATCGATCGCACGGAAGCTAAAAAGGCCGCTGAAGAAACTGAAAAAGCTGCTGAAAAAGCGACCGAGGAAGCTCGCAAGGCTGCCGGTCCTGAAAAGGTCACCCTTCACACCATCAAGCCTGGAGGAAGCCTCACGGCAGTCTCCGAGGAAGCTTATGGGCGCACGCGCTACTGGCGCATCTTGAAGCTCTACAACAAAGTTGACCCCTCAAAACTTCAGGTCGGTCAAGGGATCAAGGCTCCTGATATCCCTTGGCTTCTTGCAAGCTCAGGTCTTGAGGAAAAATTCCCCAAAGCAGTAGCCAATATCCTTGGCGCCAAGAAAATCCTCACCGAGGTCGAAGATAAGGGAACTGCTCCCACCGAAGAAGATCTCGACCAAGTTCAAAAAGCCGCCGCTCTCATCTTCGAAGCGCAGACTCTCCTCGTAAAGAAGACCCCAGGCGTCACCGGAAGGCCCAATGCCACCGTGCAGCAGCTCCGGACGGTCTACTCCAATCTCCTCCACGTCGCGAACAAGACCAAGGAAGGCCGCACGGATCCAAACAGCCTCGCGCACACTCACCTCAGCAACACCATCGTCTACGGAGTTCTCTGGGCACAAGGCGGCTTCAAGTAAAAGCCTCTCGGATGATGAGGTCTGGATCGCGCTTCGTTCTCGCTCTGATCCTAACGGCCTCCGCTTTGAGTCTCATCTCGTGCACTCATTCACGTGATGCGCGCTATGATCGCTCGATGACAGACCTGCGGTCGCGCGTCTCTGAAGGCGATAACATTCACGCCGCAAAGAAAAAAATCGAAGGCCGCTATCACTCGCTCTCCGAGGTTCATGATCCGACCGGCCTCGGGAAGAAGCTCTGGATGTATGTCTCCTTTGGGCTGCAAGCATCGGCCCTCGAAACATTCGCTTACATCACGGACAGGGCGCTTCCCTTCGGCAGCGGAAAGGGCCTCGGCGCGCTAATCGAGGCCGACGCCGGGGGAACGATTCAGCGGATCCGATAGCCAGAGCTACCTCACGATCCCGCGCTTGGAGCCTTCGATAAAATCGACGAGCTGCTTCACACAGGGATGCGCCACCGCTTCCTCAGGAAGAGAGGCGATGGCCTCACCGAGATTCAGCTCCTTCTTAAAAAAGAGCTTCTTGTAAGCGGTCTTGAGTGCGCTGAGGTCCTCAGCGCTAAATCCGCGGCGCTCGAGGCCGATTTTATTAATCCCGCGGACGAGGCTTGGGTTACCATCGACAATAGTGAAGGGCGGCACGTCTTGAGCGACCTTCGTCATGCCCCCGATGATGGCATGCGATCCGAGACGGCAGAACTGGTGCACTCCAGTGAGTCCGGAAACGATGACGTAGTCCTCACACTCCACATGGCCTGCGAGGCTGGCATTATTCGAGAGGATATTGTGATTCCCCACTTGGCAGTCATGCGCGACATGGGAGTAGGCGAGGAATAGATTATCCGAGCCAATGCGAGTAGGAAGCTCCTCGCGCGTGCCGCGGTGAATCGTGATGCTCTCACGGAAGACATTACGATCCCCGACAATCAAAGCGGTGGGCTCGCCGGCATATTTCAAATCCTGTGACTTGATCCCGATGGCTGCGAAGGGGAAAAACTCGTTCTCTTTTCCAATCTCAGAATGGCCGTGAATGACGACGTGCGAGTGGAGACGGCAGCCATCGCCGAGGGTGACATTATCCTCGATGACACAGAAGGGTCCAATTTTCACGTTCTCGCCGATCTTGGCGGTAGGCGAAATGACGGCGCTGGGGTGAATAGACATGGAGAGCTAGCCGACATCGGCCACCCCTTCGTCGCTAAAAAGATCGCGCGCGTCAACACTTGCCTCAATGAGCTCCCATTGGCGATCAAGATTTAAGCGGAAGGTAGCAAGGTGCTTCTGGGCCCATTGATCCGGCCCAATCATGGAAAGAACTGCCTTTTGACGGACGCGGTAAAGGTGGTAAATCTCGCCCATGACCGGCTCGAACTGGATATCGGCCTCGTAGACCATCTTGTTCCAGTTGAAGTGCTCGATGGTCTTCTCATACTGCTCGCGCATCTCGACGAGCTTCTGCTGAAGGTCCCGCTCTACCTGACTGAGGCCCCGGGACTTAAAAGAAGTGAGATCATTGGGAATAATCTTCGGGCTCAAGGTCGAGACCGGATAAGGAAGAAAGGCCGAAGAAGTCGGCGGCTCGTTAATCAGTTCGTCCATGGCTTTGTCCAAGGATGGCAAAGAACTGAGATTCCGCAACCGGCATTTTCAGCCGCGCTGTTTGCGATAACTCTTAGGAGTCATGCCCACGATTCTGCCAAACTGACGAGTGAAGGCGCTTTGGTCACTGAAGCCGCAGGCGAGAGCGATCTCGCTGAGACTTTCATCACTGTGCTCGAGCGCGTGGCAAGCAGCATCGATCCGGCAGCGGCTCATATATTGCTTCGTAGAGATTCCAAAGAGACCCTCAATCCGCTGGCTGATCTGATAGGACGAGAGGCCCGTCGCTTTTTCGAGATCTGTAACCCTCAGAGGAGTATCGAGATGATTCCGGATGTAGCTGAGGACATCCGCGAGCGAATCGAGATCCCGCGCGCTCGGAGTGGCACCCACGACATCCCGAGAGATTCCCGAAAGCCCCATGATCTCGCCTTTCTCATTCCGCAAAGCCCGCTTCCAGGTAAGACACCAGCCTTGGCTACCATCGGCATGGACATGGAGCTCCAGTTGACTGAGAATCGCAGGGCCGCCGGCAAGAATCTCACGATCCTGCGCGAGGAACTCATCGCCGAGAGGGTTCGGGAAAAGCTCGGCGGTCGTCTTCCCCAAGAGATCGCCCTTATCCTGCATGCCGCAGCGACTCACCAGCGCGTCATTCACGAAGAAGTAGCGACCCGCGAGATCCTTCACGAAGTAGGTCGTATCCGTGATGTCATCAAAGAGCGCTCCCCCAAGGAAAGCGCCGCTGATCGAGTCTGAAAGATCACCTAACATCCTGAGACGTAGCTCACGTCATTTTTGACAAAATTTAAAGCAAACACTCACGCGTCTGACTAGACGATCACCCTAAAAATAGACATGTTTCTAGAAATGACCAACGAACCGATCTTCCAAGGCTGCATCCCAGCCCTCATGACCCCTTGCGATGCCGAGGGAAACATCAATTACGATGCGCTCGTCGCCACCGCGCAGGATCTCATCGATCAAGGAATGCGCGCTGTCGTCTACTGCGGATCGATGGGTGACTGGCCCCTCCTCACTGATGCCCAGCGTCAAGAGGGCGTCCGCCGCCTCGTAGAAGCGGGGGTCCCCACCGTCGTCGGCACCGGAGCGCAGAACACCAAGATCGCTGCCGAGCACGCCGCCCATGCGAAGCAAGTCGGCGCGCACGGCCTCATGGTCATCCCACGCGTTCTCTCCAGAGGCTCCTCACCCGCCGCTCAAGTAAATCATTTCAGCGCGATCCTAAAAGCAGGAGAAGACCTACCAGCCGTGATTTATAACAGCCCCTACTATGGCTTTGAGACCAAAGCTGACCTCTTCTTCTCGCTGCGCGAAAAGTTTCCCTCACTCGTCGGCTTCAAGGAATTCGGTGGGGCCACCTCACTGAGCTACGCCGCCGAGCACATCACATCCGTCGATGACTCGCTCATCCTCATGGCCGGAGTCGACACCCAGGTCTACCACGGCTTCGTGAACTGCGGAGCCACCGGTGCGATCACCGGAGTCGGCAACGCCCTGCCCAAGGAAATCCTCCGCTTTGTCGAACTCTGCGAATCCGCAGCAAAGGGCAACACGCAGGACCGCAAGTGGGCCCAAGAACTCTCCGTAGCCCTCACCGTGCTCTCCACCTTTGACGAAGGCGCAGACCTCGTCCTCTACTACAAGGAACTCATGGTTCTCGAAGGCAACGCCGCTTACGAGCACCAGATCTACGCTGATGACAAACTCAGCCCGAGCCAGAAACAATTCCTCCACAGCCAGTGGCGCCTCTTCCGCGACTGGTGGACCGCTTGGGACGGATCAAACTCCTAGGCTGCGATGAAAAAGATCCGCGTCATCGACTCCCACACCGGGGGTGAGCCCACTCGCGTTGTCATCGATGGCGCGCCTACCTCTCCGGAGAAAGGAGCGCTTGCCGCACGTGATTTTTTAACAACCGAGCACGACTGGCTCCGCCGCGCCCTCATCCTAGAACCCCGTGGATTCGAAGCCATCGTAGGCGCCTATCTCTGTGAGCCCGCTGACTCGACCTGTGTCATTGGCGCAGTCTTTTTCAACAACGTCTCCTATCTCAACGGCTGCCTCCACGCCACCATCGGCGTCGTCCAGACCCTCGTCCATCTCGGAAAAATCTCCCCCGGAGACCACCGCATCGAGACCCCCTCTGGAATCGTCACCGCGACTCTCGCGGATGACGGCACTGTTACCGTAAAAAATATCCCCTCCTACCGCTTCCGTGAGAACCAAGTCGTAGAAGTCCCCGGCTACGGCCCCATCACCGGAGACATCGCATGGGGCGGGAACTGGTTTTTCCTCATTCAAGATCAGGGACCCGAAGTTCGCTTCTCCGAGATCGAAGAACTCACCCGATTCACCTCCGCTGTCATGGAAGCGCTTGAGGACCAAAAAATCCGCGGAGCCTACGGCGGCGAGATCGATCACATCGAGAGCTTCGGCCCACCCCAAGAAGGCGTAGAAGCAGACAGCCAAAACTTCGTCCTCTGCCCCGGAAAAGCCTATGACCGCTCACCCTGCGGCACCGGCACCAGTGCGAAGCTCGCCTGCCTTGCAGCCTCCGGAACCCTAGCCGAGGGAGAGACGTGGCGACAGGCCAGCATCATCGGGACCATCTTCGAGGGATCATTTATCAACCTTCCTGAGGGAAAAAAAATCACCCCCGTGATCCAAGGAAAAGCCTACATCATCGCTGAATCGACCCTCCTCCTCGACCCCAGCGACCCCTTCCAATTCGGCATTGGCTCATGAAAGAAGTGCTCATCATCGGCGGCGGAGTCATCGGCCTTAGCATCGGTCACTCCCTTTCAAAAGGCGGTCACGCCGTGCGCATCATCGAGCGGGATCCCGAGCTAGAGAACTCCTGCTCCAGCGGTAATGCCGGCATGATCGTCCCCAGCCACTTTATCCCCCTCGCCGCCCCCGGCGTCATCTCGCAGGGCCTCAAATGGATGCTCAATCCCAAAAGCCCCTTCTTCCTCCGCCCCCGTCTCGATCCCGCACTCGCTCGCTGGATCTGGCTCTTCATGCGCCACTCGAATATCGATCACGTCTCAAAGAGCGAACCCCTCCTCCGCGACCTCAGCCTCCTCAGCCGCAAGCTCCACCTCGATCTCGCCCGTGAGGAAAATTTTCCCCTCATCGACAAAGGCCTCCTCATGCTCTGCCAGACCCAGAAGGGGCTTGATGACGAAGCAGAAGTCGTCGAGTCCGCCCACCGTCTCGGCCTCCAAGCTGAACTCATCGGCCAATCCCGCATCGCCGAACTCGAACCCAGCTCTGCCATCAATGCCATCGGCGGAATCCTCTTCCCCCAAGACTGCCACCTCGACCCCACCGACTTCACCCGCGCGCTCCGCCAAAGCATCACCCGCCACGGAGGCGAGTTCATCCAAGACGAAGCCATCTCCATCGGAAAAGACGGCATCCGCACCAAAACCGGCGCGACCCACAGAGCCGACACCACCATCTTAGCCGGCGGAATCTCCTCCCTCGACCTCTCCCACCAGCTCAGCCTCAAACTCCCCATGCAGGGCGGAAAAGGCTACTCACTCACCCTCCCAAAACCTCTCCAGAACCCCCGCCTCTGCTCCCTTCTCAAAGAAGGCCGTGTCGCCGTCACCCCCATGGGCGATCAGCTCCGCGTCGCCGGCACCATGGAGATCTGCGGAAAAGACACCACCATCAGCAAGCCCCGCCTCCAAGGAATCATCGAATCCTTCTGCTCCTTCTACCCCGAATTCAGCCCGCAAGAATTTGCCGGCCTCGAACCCTGGGTTGGCCTCCGCCCCTGCTCACCAGACGGCCTCCCCTACATCGGAAAAGTTCCCGGCCATGACAACGTCATCATCGCCACCGGCCACTCCATGATGGGCCTCTCACTCGCCCCCGTCACCGGCCAGCTCATCGCCGACCTCGTAGACGAAAAGGAACCCACCATCCCCATCAGCGCCCTCGCTCCTGAGCGATTCGGTTGATCAACTCACTTGGGGCGCGACTCTTCTCTTCTTTTGCGCCAAGGTCTGCGCCCACCTCGATGTTTCGCCAGCTGACCATCCCCTCACTCATCCGCGAGGGCAAAAAAACCGCCATCCTCTCCGTCCCCCTCATCATCGGGCAGATCAGCCAGATGCTCATGATGGTCGCAGACACCGTCATGGTCGGAGACCTCGGCGTCACCGAGCTCGCCGCCCTCAGCTTTGCCAATGCCGTCTTTGCCATCCCCTTCGTCTTCGGCATCGGACTCATCACCAGCATCTCCGTCCTCAGCTCCGGTGCCGCCGGAAGAAAAGACGAAGCCGAAGCACGCGCCACCTGCCGCAATGGCTTCTACCTCGCCCTCGTCGCCGGACTCATCCTCTTCCTCCTCTCCTCCGCCATCATCCCCTTCCTCAGCATCTTCCGGCAACCTCTCGATGTCACCGCCGCCGCCCCACCCTACCTCCTTCTCATCCTCATCTCCCTCGTCCCCGTCCTCGGCTCTATGGGACTCAAAAACCACGGCGACTCCCTCGGCCGCCCCTGGCCCTCCTTCTTCATCTTTCTGGGTGGCGTCATCCTTAATATCGCCCTCAACCAACTCTTCATCTTCACCCTCGGCTACGGACTCATCGGCGCCGGCTGGGCCACCCTCATCTCCCGCATCGCCATCCTCATCGCCATGCTCCTCTGGCTGAACCGCGCCAAAAGCATCCGCCACCTCACCCCAAACCACTGGATCGCCCGCCCTGATCCCGCCACCCTCCGCAAGCTCCTCACCCTCGGAATCCCCGCCAGCCTCCACCTCCTTGCCGAAGTCGGATCCTTCTCCGCCGCAGGATTTCTCGTCGGCTTCTACGGCGAGGTCTCACTCGCCTCTCACCAAATCGCCCTCACCACCGCCGGCACCCTCTTCATGATCCCCCTCGGCCTCGCCATCGCCCTCACCATGCGCATGGGAAATGTCGCAGGCGCGGGAGAAAAAGACCGCTACCCCGCCATCATCGTATCCGGCTGGCTCATCACCCTTTTCTTCGTCGGCCTCACCTCCCTCTTCTGCTGGCTCGAACGTCACACCATCGTCAGACTCTACGTCGATGACATAGAAGTCATCTTTCTCGCAGGAAAACTCCTCACCGTCGTCGCCGTCTTCCAATTCGTCGATGCCATCCAAGTCGTCTCCGGCGGCATCCTGCGCGGCCTCGAAGATGTCAAAATCCCCGCCTGGACCGCCTTCCTCTCCTACTCCCTCATCGGCATCCCCTCCGGCTGGCTCCTCGCCACCCGCGCCGGCCTAGGCCCCATGGGAATCTGGTGGGGACTCGCCATCGGCCTCGCCGTCGCCTCCATCATCCTCACCGCCCGCGTCTTCAAAATCGCCCGCTGAGAAAAATCTCCCCCACAGGAATAAGCTTTGCTGAAAAATCACCGCCAGCCTAAAAGTCACCCGTGAAAGTCACCTCTGCCAAGTTCATCAAAAGCGCCGTCGCCCTAGACCAGTGCCCCTCGGCAGAGCTGCCCGAGTTCGCCTTCATCGGCCGCTCTAATGTCGGCAAATCCTCCCTCATCAACCTCCTCACGAACAAGGACGGCCTCGCCCGCGTCTCCAAGACCCCCGGACGCACCCGCGAGCTTAATTTTTTCAAAATCAACGACAACTGGAGCCTCGTAGACCTCCCCGGCTACGGCTTTGCCAAGGTCTCCAAAGACCAGCGCGAGAAATTCAACGAATTCGTCTCCGAATACATCCTAGAGCGCGAGAACCTCTGCGGCACCTTCGTCCTCATCGACTCCCGCCACACCCCACAGAAGATCGACCTTCAGTTCGTTCAGTGGCTCATCGAAGCCGGAATCCCCTTCGCCCTCGTCTTCACCAAGATCGATAAGATCAAAGCCACCCCGCTCAATAAACACATCGCACTCTTCAAAGAAGCGATGAAAGAGTGGAGCAATGGCGAGCCCATCATCTTCAAGAGCTCCGCCTCCAAACGCCTCGGCTATAAAGAACTCCTCGGCTTCATCGAAGAAGCCATTCAGTCCCAGTAGGGCCTGCAAATATAGCGTGGCTGCGCGCAGCAGCCGCATCGATCGCCTTCTGACTCGTCAAGTCAGTAGCCCCCCACATAGTCTTCCCCACATGAAACTCCCCCTCCCCCACTTAGTGTTTCTCCTCCTTGCGACCTTAGGATTCTCTGACGAAACAAAGCCAAACATCCTTCTCATCTGCGTCGATGACCTCCGCCCCGAGCTCAAGTGCTTTGGAAAAGACTACATCCACTCGCCGAACATCGATGCCCTCGCAGCCAAAGGCCGCGCCTTCACTAGCCACTACGTGCAAGCCCCCACCTGTGGATCTTCTCGCTACGCCCTTCTCACCGGCACCTACGGATCCGGCGGAAACAATGCCCTCTTTGCCCGTGCCAAAGATACTAAGCACCCCTCACTTCCAGGCTACTTCCGCGCGAATGGCTACACCACTGTCTCCGTAGGAAAAGTCTCCCATCACCCCGGCGGCCGCGGCGGAAAGCGCTGGGATGACGACAGCGACCTCGAAATGCCCGAGTCCTGGAATCGCCACCTCTTACCGGCAGGTCCTTGGAAAGATCCCAAAGGCTGGATGCACGGCCTTGCCAATGGCGAGATCCGCGAAGACACCTCTAAGATGGACGTCCTCCAAGCCTTAGAAGGAGACGACAACTCCTACCCCGATGGCATCTCGATCGATGAAACCCTCAACCAACTTAAGCTCCTTGCGGAAGACAAGAAGCCCTTCTTCCTCGCCACCGGCATCCTACGTCCCCACCTCCCCTTCGGCGCTCCCGCAAAATACCTCGACCTCTACAAGGACGCTGAACTCCCGCCCATCTCTCATCCCGAGAAACCAGAAGGCACCACCACCTGGCACAAATCAGGCGAGTTCATGAAATACAACCGCTGGGAGAAGGACCCCAACACCGACCCCGCATTCGCCTCCGAGGTCCGCAAGCACTACGCCGCCTGCGTCAGCTATGCCGATGCCCAAGTCGGAAAAATCATCAAGCACCTCGACGAGCTCGGCCTCGCCCAAGACACCATCATCATCCTCTGGGGAGATCACGGCTGGCACCTTGGCGAGCATGCCATCTGGGGAAAACACTCCCTCTATGAAGAATCACTCCGCGCACCCCTCATCATCTCCGCGCCCCAAGTCGCCCAGCCTGGATCAAGTACGAAGGAAATCGTAGAAAGCATCGATATCTTTCCCACTCTCTGTGACCTCACTGGCCTCGAAAAGCCAGACTTCCTCTGCGGCCACTCCCTCCTCGATCTCCTAAAGAGCGAGATCGCACCTTCAGAGGGCATCGCCATCTCCTACTTCTCCGGGAACCGCACCATTCGCACTACGACCCACCGACTCATCGCTCACAAGGACGGAGAAATTGAACTCTACGACCACCGCAGCGAGGAGGGTGAAACAAAAAATGTTGCCTCCACGCAATCCGAAGACGCCTTGCGCCTCCTCAAACAGCTCGATCAGCGCTATCCCAAATAAACAATTTCCTTCTAGGAAAAGACATTAACTACTGACAGAAAGTCACTTATATCAGTTTTCGCAACAAGCCAAACTGTTTTTCGACCAACAAAGGCAGGCCCCCTCTGACGGCCCGAATTCGGCTTTATGCATTGTAAAATCGAGAAGAAATGTAGTCGCCCAACCTCGAATTTTCCATACATTCGAGACACTCTACGGCTGCTCTGAACCATCGCTTCAGGCAGCGCCGAGCCCATTCAAACCTTCTCAGTAATCCCCCTCCTTTTAACCATTCAACTCCCTGCTTCCTGTGTATCCCCGCCGCGCCCTCTCCACTGAAGAGAAAATCGTCACCACCGCCGTCTGTGCTCTCGGCCTCGTTCTTTTCCTCTCTACCACCCGATCCTGCTCAGTCATCGATACGATGAGACAAGCAATACCCACCACCTCTACCGAGGAGCCTCTCGCTCATCCCTCTGAGGTCACCTCCGCTGAACTCCCCGACGCTTCCGCCGCCATCGCGAAGCTCGAAGAAGACTACAACGCCCAATTGCAGACCCTTGAAACTGACAACTCCCAACTTCGAAATGCGCTTACTCAACGTGAAAACAAGATCAAGAATCTCAAAAATCAACTCCTGGAGGCGGATGACACCCCACTCTACGCAAGCCAAGAAATCGGCAGCACTTCCACACAGGAAGTCCTACCTCCCATTCAAGAAATCGTCCGCGTCGAGCGCGGCACCGCTGTTCAAGAACAAGAGATTAGAGCTGCCATCGCAAAGGCAAACTCACGCCACGAACAAGAGCGCTCTTACCTCGACGCCGAGGCTCGCCAACTCAAACTGGAACTCGCTGCGCTCAAGCAGGGTCATTCTATCACAGGCTCCCAGCAAGAGATCGAACAACTTCAGGCCGCGCTAAAGAAGGCCCAAGAAGAGAAAGCCGGACTCGTTCAACAGACGAGCAATCTCACCGATGCGCTTACCCTACTCAAGAAGAAGCAAGAAGGCGGACCAAGTGGACCAAGTGCAACTCTTGTCACCCCCTCGAAGCCGCTCTTTGCCAGCTCCCCTGACTCTCTCGGAGTCCGGGAACGCAAGCTCTTCGATATCCTGAGCCAGATCGATGGACTCAAAGGATCAGCGCTCACCAATAAATACAAAGAGCTCGAAAGCGCCCACAATGCCAAGAACCACGGACGCATCACCTTCCGCTCTGGCAAGTCAGCCATTTCCTCCGCACAGCAATCATCGGTGACCGAGGTCACCTCAACCTACCGCGAGGGCACCCGCTATCTCGTAGCAGGATTCGCCGACATCTCAGGATCGCTAGAAACCAATCGCAAGATCTCCTCCGCTCGTGCCAAAGCCGTCGCCGAAGCCCTCGCAGAAAAAGTGCCCCCCTCAAAGGTGCAAGCCATCTACTTTGGCCAAACCTCCCGCTTTGGAACGAAGTCCCAGAACCGCGCCGTGGAAATCTGGGAAATCCAGCCCACCGAATAAATCCTCTCACCCCAAAAACACAGAACCCAACAACCCCATCCATTAAATCGTATGAATGACATCCCCACTATCCTAGCAGCCGATATCTCGGCTCAAATCAGCCAATGGGTCGAATCCGCTGGCCCCATCGCAAAATACATCGGTGCCCTTCTGATCTTCCTGATCGGTAAGTTCGTCGCAAAATCCATCGGTAAAGGAATCGGTAAAGCTGCCTCGCGCAGCGGTCTCGACGACAAGCTCTCGAAATATCTCGGCGACTCAAATACGAGTGCCTCCGGATTGATCGGAACGCTCGTCGGCCTCGTCCTCTTCCTCTTCGTCCTCATCTTCGCTCTCGACTTTGCAGGTCTCTCGAATGTCACCCAGCCGCTCAATAATCTCCTCGGAGGCTTCTTGAACATTATTCCGAATCTTGTCGGAGCCGGTATCGTGGCCTACATCACCTTCATCCTTGCGAAGGTGATCAAGGAGATCATTTTAAACGTCCTCCAGGCAACTCGCATCGACGAGCGCCTTGGCATGGATAGTGAAAAAGCACCCATCTCGAATGGTGCTGCTGGAGTTGCCTATGGCATTATCGCCCTCGCAGGACTCACTGCCGCACTCGGCATCCTCGGGATCGATGCCATCACCAAGCCTGTCTCAGATATCTTCAATGCAATCCTCGGAGCAGTTCCTAACATCCTCACAGCGATCGTCATCCTCACCATTGGAGTGTTCGTCGCGAAGATCGTGCGTCAGATTCTCACCAATCTCCTTGAAGGGATCGGTGCTGATTCGCTTCCTGCCAAGATGGGTCTCAATGTCCCAGAGGAAGGCAGCCGTTCGCTTTCCGCAGTGGTTGGCCTCATCGCCTTCATCAGTATCATCGTCCTCATGAGTGCCTCAGCGATTGATGCACTTGAGATCTCAATCCTCTCGAAGGCTTCTGAAAACATCTTCTCCGGCTACTTTAACATCCTTGGTGCCATCATCATCTTCGGTGTAGGATTGATGGGATCAAAGTATGCTTATGGAGCACTTGCCGATAAGAACCTCCTTCTCGCGAAGATTGCCAAGATCGCAATCATCGTGATCACCGGAGTCGCTGCTCTTCAGCACTCAGGCATCGCGCAGAACATCACCAGCGCGCCTTACCAGGCTCTCGTCACCGCCCTTGGCCTTGCGCTTGGACTCGGTGGAGCCATTGCCATCGGCCTTGGTGGTAAGGACTACGTTGCTCGCTTCCTCGAGAAAAAAGGATAAATCCCAATCTCTCTCTGAGAGATCCCCCCCGACCTCAAAGAGAAGAAGCCCGCTCCAGTAATGGAGCGGGCTTCATTTTTTTTAGATGACACACACTAGCGAGCCGCTTCCTTCAGCTCCTTAAAACGACCGCGCATCTCCGCGAGTCGGACTGCTTGAGCGGGATCTGCTACGAGGTCGTTCTCCTCGTGAGGATCATTTTTGAGATCGAAGAGCTGCTCGGTCTGGGTCTCGGGCCAGTAGAAATATTTCCAATCCTTGCGGACGAGGGCCTCGGAGGCGGGGATGAAGTTCGCATTCTGCAAGGTGGGATGCTCGTAGAAGAATTCCTCACGCCACTCAGGCGCCTTGTCCGCAAGGTAGAGTGGAGCGATGTCCCTCCCCTGCATGCGCTTGGGCGTGCGGGCATTGGCCGCGGAGAGAAGCGTGGGCGCGAGATCGACACTGAGAGTGAAGTCGTCATTGGTGGTTCCTTTTTTAACCTGAGCCATGCGTGGATCCCTGATAATCAGGGGGACTCGGATGCTCTCCTGATGCGGATACCACTTGTCACCAAGACCATGCTCACCGTGGTAGTAACCATTATCAGTCGTGAAGATGACGAGGGTATTATCGAGAAGGCCTTCTTCTTTCAGCTTGTTGATGAGACGGCCACAGGTGGCATCCACCTCAGTCGCGAGGCGGTAGTAATTCTTCATCATGCGCTGGTATTTCTCCGGGGTGTCGAAGCGCCAGCCCCAGCGGTTCCGCCCTTCGTTTTTTTCGCTGAAGAAAGAAGGGAGCCGCTTCCATGATTCCTCGGTAGCATTTTCAGGCACCGGAATGGTGACCTCTTGATAAAGCTTCATGCTCTCAGGCTGCGGGAGGAATTGATCCGGGTGCGGGTCCTCAGCATGGGTCGCGAAAAAGGAGACGGTGAGGCAGAAGGGCTTCTCCTGAGGGCGCTCTTTGAGAAACTGCATCGCGTCATTTTCATTCCGCTGAGTGACGTGAATCTTTTCACCCTCCACATCATACCAGTGCCTGCCGTGGTAGGTGTTACTGAAGTCAAAATGCTCCTTAGGAATCTTACCATTATGCCACTTGCCGACGTGGCCCACAAAGTAGCCCTTTTCGCGAAGCATCGCCGGGTAGGTCTCGCCCATGGGAGTGTCCCACATCTTGAAGGACCGATTCCCGTGACGCGACATCCACTGCCCCGTCATGAGATTCGCCCGGCTCACTCCACAAATCGCCGTCGTGACACAGTTCTCAGTGAAGCGGACGCCGTCTTTTGCAAGCTGATCAAGATGAGGCGTCTTAACGATGAGGTTCCCCGCGCAGCCGAGAGTGTCGTGCCGCCAATCATCCGCGTAGAGCAAGAGGATGTTCATCGGCTTTTCGGCAGCGGTGGCGAAGCTGGTAAGGAGAAGAAGGGAGAGAAGGCGTGCAATCATTCGTTTTGTTAATAACTTGGCTAAGGAATCTTCTCTTTCAAATCATCGAATGAGAAAAATAACAGGACGCTCACGGAAAAATCGCCTCCCTCTTTAGATCATGAATCCCATCCCTCTCTTTTTCGCCCTCGCCTCACTCTCTCATGCCGGCCTCTTCCTCGGGCAAGGAATGATGAGTGGCGAGGCCCGCGACACGAGCATCTTCCTCCAGACACGGCTCACTTCCGCAAACGAACTCGATGCCACCGGCGACCTCCCTGGAGCAAGCGGCGTGGTCGCCTTCGAGTGGAGTCTCGCTGAGAACTTCGAAGCCTCTTCCACCACTCCTTTTCAAAAGGCGGAAGCCGCGCATGACTTCATCGTCCGCGTGCCCTTGAATGAGCTGAAGCCTAACACCGCTTATTTTTACCGCGCTCACTACGGCACCACCGAAGCAGAGACGCAGACCGGACCCACGGGCACTTTCAAAACCCTCCCCGGGAAATCAGGCGACACCGAAGTCCGCTTCATCATCGGGAGCTGCATGAACTACAACAAGTTCCTCCACGGAAGGAAGGCGAGATCCAGCGGCCCACTCACGGCGACACCGGAAGACAAGCGGCTCGGTTTCCCCGCCTTCGTCCCCATGGCCGCCGAGAAGCCAGACTTCTTCGTCGGCACCGGAGACATCGTCTACTACGACAACCCCATTCGTGATGCCGAGACCATCCCCGAGCTCCGCAAGTGCTGGCACGAGCAGTTCCGCTTCCCCCGCATGATCAACTTCTTCAAAGACGTCCCCACTTACTGGTCGAAGGATGATCACGACTTCCGCTATAACGATTCCGACAACACGAAGGATCGCCTCCCGCTCTCCACCACCGGGATCGACATGTTCCGCGAGCAACTCCCGCTCCCCGAGAAAAGCTACCGCACCATCCGCGTCAGCAAGGACCTCCAGATCTGGCTCACCGAAGGCCGCGACTTCCGCTCGCCGAATAAGATGGCTGATGGGCCAGATAAAACCCTCTGGGGCGCCGAGCAAAAAGCCTGGCTCCAAAGCACCCTCAAAGCCAGCGACGCAAAGTGGAAGCTCCTCATTTCCCCCACCCCCCTCGTCGGCCCAGACGATGCTTATAAAAAAGACAATCACGTAAACCTCAAAGGCTTCCGCCACGAAGCCCACGACTTCTTCAACTGGCTCGCCGAAAACAAAATCGAAAACCTCATGACCTTCTGCGGAGACCGCCACTGGCAATATCACAGCATCCACCCCAGCGGCATCAACGAGTTCGCCTGCGGCGCGCTCAACGATGAAAACTCCCGCCTCGGCAGAAAACCCGGCGACCAAAAAAGCACCGACCCCGACGCCCTTATTAAACAGCCCTTCATCTCCCCCAAACCGAGTGGTGGTTTCCTAGTTCTCACCGCCGGCAAGCAACTCACCATCGAGTTCCGTGATGATCAGGGTAAGGAGCTCTACCGCGTGGAGAAGTAGCAGGCTATGGAGAGCAGGTAAAATGCCCTAGGGTGCATCCTGCCCGCTTGCCCACAACCAAGCCCACCTCCCTTGCGCCACGAAGAAGAATGAACCACAGAGTGAGCAGAGGAAACAGAGCTTGGAAAATGAGGCTGATGACTTCTCTTCTTTAATCTATAAAGGTTCCCTCTTTCTTAGCTCAGCTTTCTCAGCTCACTCTGTGGTAAAAAACTGGTTCGCATGAATCTCAGCCACGGTAGTGGCGACGGAATGTAGCCCCGGGTGAAGTTCCACGAAACCCGGGGACAAACAGTCGGGAGATTCCGGCCAAGTCGAGCATTCCGAAGTGTCACGTGAGGAAGCCGCAGGTCGTCTTGTGGTGGCGAAGCGGGCAGCGGGATCTTCGGGCTGATGATATTCGCTTCGACCTTTCCCGGCTCGATCCTGATTCCGGCGGGAGAGGATTCCGGGGTTTCGTTTCACTTCACCCCGCGCTTCATTCTTTCGCCACTGCCGTGGCTTTCTTATTAAATCTCGCCTACTTTTTAAGGCTCAAACTTCTTGGGGCGGCCGTCATTTTAACCCCATCGGAGAAGCGCACCTTGAGCGGCTGCTCACCAAAGTTGTAAGCTGCGTAGGTCTTCTTTCCGTCCTTCAAAAAGACGTTAGTAAAGGGATGATCGGCGGTGACCTTGGCGTCATTTCTTCCAAGGCGATCGAGGGTGTTGACCCAGTGATACATGAAGGCGTGGGTATTGCCGCCCTCGAGGCTGCATTGGGGGTTTCCATCGAGGTAGCTGACGGCTGACTTGGGATCACTGAGCGCATTAAACATGACGACGAGGTCGCCCCAGCCGTTGTTATAATCGCTCCCGCCTTTGCGCTTGGTGACGAGGAAGTCGTGGTTTCTTTTCACGTAATCCGGGTGGCGCCCCATGTAGATGGAGGCGGGGGTGAAGGGGAGCCAGTTGATGCCGTGGATGCAGTCGACATCGCCCGAGAACCAGGTGGCAAAGGCGCCTTTTCCTCCCCAGATCATGCCGAGCGCGACATTGGGGAAGTCTTTCGGGAAGTTTGTCTGGGAGACATCGAACCAATATTCCTCCACTGCGGTGCGCTCGGTGTTGTAGAGGAAGGTGCCGAGATCGCGGGTCGCGTCATCGCCGGTGACCTCGCCCCAGAGCATCATGCCATACCAGGCATTCATCGATTCAGAGGAAGATTCTTGGTTGTTGCCATCGCCGAACTTCGCATGGCCCGAGGCCCAGGAATGACCGGCATAAATATCGAAGCAGCGGAGGTGGGGGAAGAGGCTGTCGTTCTTTTTCGCGGAGGCGATATCGCTGATGAGGAGGTTGACCATCGGGCCCCACTTTTTGGCCCAAGTAGGATCAAGACGGGCGACCTCGGCAGCCGCGCGGATGAAGTAGCCGTAGTGGAAATGGTGATCGTTGAGCTGTGAGTCACTGCCATAGGAAGCTCTGCTGCCGATGAGGGTTCCCCAGTTTTTATCGTAGTAAAAGAGGGGCGCTTCTTCGCCGGGCGAGGCGGTGAACCAGTTCTCAAGACGTTCACGGATTTCGCTGACGAATTTCTGCTGCAGTTCCTTTTCGCCAATCATCTCGGCAATTCCGCTGAGGGTCGCGAGCGTTCCGAGGTGCTTGCCCTCCCAGTAGGTGTCGGCGATGTCGCTCTTGCCCGGGAAGCTCTTCAGGTAAGCCAGCATGCGCTCGCGGTCTGGGATGCCTTCTTTTGGAAGCATCGGGAGGAGGCCTTGGACCGGAACGGTGGTGCTGAAGCCTTCGCCCGCGGCCAGCTTCATCTCGCCCCGCACCGAGCGGTAGCTCTGATCGGTGAGAGGGTCAGAGGAGTATTTCCACTGATGAGGGTAGAGCGCGTAGAGGGAGCCTTTTTCTTTTCCTTCCTTGGCCTCGGTGACGAACTGGTAGCTCGTCTTGAGCTGGCCTTTCTCGGTCTGCGTCATGATCTTGGTGTCGATGACGTGGCAGTGCGCGTAGCGCTCGAAGAGCTTAAAGGTCTTCGGCTCGTTATCCGGCAGGAGAGCGATGGTGAAGTAGCCTTTCTCCGACTCGCAGTTCCACAGGTCGTCGCCCTGCGCGGTCCACTTCGATCCACGCGGCCCGAAGATGCCGTAGTGATTCCCACGCACGGTGAGGCCGATCACGGCATCGCCTTCTTCGCCCTCCCAAATGACAGGCTTGTGCGCGAACTTGAGACTGCCCTGCCCACCCTCGACTTCACAAAAAAGATAAGGACTTCCGTGACCGAAGCTCGTTCTTAAAATGGCGTCGTCTTTCTGAAACTCTGCCGTGATGAACCACGCGGAGTGCTTCGCGAGGCGCGTGTCAGGAAACTCAGAAGTCGCAGAGTGCGCGATCATGAGATCACCACCCTTTGAGACGCCACCGCCCATGATATTTCCCGAGCCTCCTACAAGTCCGGATCCCGGGTAGCTCACGCCTAATCCACCAGCGTGGCACACCATCCCCAGCGGATGGGGAAACATGTTCTGCGAGTGCTTCTCCCACACAAGGGAGCTCCACCATTGATTGGTCGGGGTTTGACCCGTGAGCTCCGCTGTTTTAAAAATCTCAGTCGGCAGTGGCTCGCAAATCTCAGGTCGATTCGAGGTATAACTTCCGGCTCCCACCTTCACGAAGGTCGGGGTCTCAGCACATGCGAAGGTGGATAAAAGTGCGAAAATTCGGATTGAAGAAGGGATCATAATTTGGATCTGGAAACCGCTTTTATAGAATCGTATAATTAATGCAACATTATGCACATCTGTTTTCTCATTGGCCTCTCACTCTTCGCAGCTTCCTTAAAAGCAGCCGAAAAGCCAAACTTTGTCTTCCTCCTCGTAGACGATGTCGGCTGGGCGGACTTCGGCTGCTACGGCGCTGAGTTTAATGAGACCCCGAACATCGATCGCCTCGCCAAGCAGGGGATGCTCTTTGAAAATGCCTACGCAGCCTGCACCGTCTGCTCGCCGAGCCGCGCTGCCATCCTGAGTGGCCGCTACCCTGCACGCCTTCATCTCACGGACTGGATCGCCGGCCACGACAGAAAGAACGCCAAGCTCACCATTCCTGAGTGGAACATGCGCATTCCACACGAGCGCGTCCTCCTTCCCGAAGCGCTGAAGGAGGCAGGCTATCGCACTGGTTTCTTCGGCAAATGGCATCTCATGCCGAATGGCCAACCCGACATGGCCGAGCACTTCCCCACCGCACACGGTTTTGACCTCAACATCGGCGGCCGCGAGTGGGGACAACCCAGAGGACCCGGGAAATACTTCTCTCCCTTCGGCATGCCAAATTTAGACGATGGTAAAAAAGGCGACTTCCTCACCGATAAGCTTACCGATGCCGCGCTCGATTTCATGGAATCCGGCAAAAAAGAAGACCCCTTTCTCCTATATTTTTCGTACTACACCATCCACGGCCCCATCATGGCTCCACCAAACCTCGTGAAAAAGTATCGTGAGAAAGCCAAGACCTTTAAAAATACAAAAGAAGAATACATCAACCCCGCTCGCGCCGGCATGGTGGAAGCGCTTGATAACAGCGTCGGAAGACTCATGGCCAAGCTCGATGACCTCGGCATCGCGGATAACACCGTCATCATCCTCACCGGAGATAATGGCGGAGACAAAGACGCCACCGACTCAGGCCTGAAGGCCTACAAGGGCTTCTCGCACGAAGGCGGTATCCGTGAGCCCTTCGTCGTGAAGTGGCCCGGCAAGACCAAGCCCGACTCCCGTTCGGACGCTCTCGTGATCGGCACCGACTTCTACCCCACCCTTCTCGAAATGGCCGGACTCCCAGCCAAGCCCGAGGAACACATCGATGGCATCAGCATCACCAATATCCTCAAAGACCCAGAGGCTCAGACCTCACGCGACCAACTCTACTGGCACTACCCGCACTACCACCGCACCAAACCTTACGGCGCGACCCGCCACGGAGACTGGAAGCTCATCGAGTTCTTCGAGGACGGAGCGCTCGAACTCTACAACCTCAAGGAGGACCACGGCGA
>JALZWA010000223.1 GCA_023299815.1 Akkermansiaceae bacterium | reverse complement strand
CCCGCATGAATGCCCGGGTCCCTCCCAAGTGGTCAAAGTGGAAGTGAGTATTCACCACATGAGTCGGCAAGCGGCCTGCCAGAAAGAGACTCGCATCTGCCATGTAAGCCGCCCCCGCTGGAGTGCGATAAGAGTCGATCGCCAGGATCTTATCCTTCCCGATAATCAGCCCGCCATTCGAGTGCGTCGAAAGATCCCCAGATTTTCCATCCTTCGTAAAAGGGGTCGAGATCAGCGCATAAACCCCCTCATCGATCTTCTCGATCCGCGCAAAGGGCTTATCACCAATCTTCTCCCCATAAACTTCACGCCCGTAAGCCCTCCGAGAAAGCGTCGGAGAAAGCAGCAGAGTTGCCGAGAACCCACAGGAAGTGCCAAAGCAGCGCTTAAGAAAAGAGCGACGATCATTCTGAATCATGGACCACGCTACGGAGGGGGAGCGTCAGAGTAAATTTAAAGATCTTTAAAATCTTCGAGATCAGACCATCAAAAAAGTCCCTGCTAATCTGCGAAAATTTTCTTAATCTGCGGATTAACTTCCCCCACTCTGCCACTGGGCTGCGTTGGGTTGGCCGCGTTGAGCTGCGGGAGAAATATCCCTCTGTTGCCCTGCCCCTTGCTTTCAACCGAATCCAGATCTACCTTCCACCACATGATTAAACTCCTCCTCGCCATCACCAGCCTCGCGCTCCCCGCCTTCGGTGGGAACCAAGACAACACCAAGGTTGCTGGCATGACCAAAGAGATCACATGGGGCCAACACTGGGCCGGCCCTGAACTCAAAGCCCCCGCCGACCTCAAAGGCAAAGTCACCCTCCTCGTCATCTGGGGCGGATGAGTGGGCTGCAAGCAACTCACTCCGGGCATGGTCAGTTTGGCCAAATCGCTTAAGGACGAACCCTTCCACCTCATCGCCTCCTACTGCCAGCGGGGCAGCAAAGAAGGAGCCCTCGCCGCGCTTACAGCACAGGGTTGGAGCAAGGACATAAAGAACACCTCGGTGATGTATCAAACCCGATTCCCGAAGGCTCCCGTCAAATACGTTCCCTACTACCTCATCTTCGATCACACTGGAAAGCTCCGCTACAACCACATGGGCGGCCCCTACCACGGAGGCGATGGCGACACCTACCAGAAGCTTGTCAAAGAACTCCTGAAGAAAGTCCCTAAATCGAAAGTGTAGAGTGCTCCCCTAAGATAAAAGTAATCTGCGGAAATTTTCTTAATCTGCGGATGAATTTCTTTGCCCAAAAACCGCTAAAGTTTGTGTGGGTTCATTGAACTCATTGAGAATTTTGACACAGATTTCCCCTGACTGATGGAGGGGAAATTCCCCCCTTACTCCAAGTAGGGTTTGTCGTTATATATCTTCAATTCGTAAGATCCATCTTCCTGCTGCTCGACCATCCAGATGGCGATGTTCTCTAACCCTCTTCTGGCTTCTCCGATCGGAGCTTCTTTGAGGAGTAACTTCAGAAGTGATACCCCAGAGCTGTTATGTCCAGCGATGAGGATTGATTTATCCGACCCGCCAAAACGTTCCTCGAGCAACTGGATCGCGTGGAGTGAGACCTTTTTCATGTAAGCCGCTTTCATGTCGTTGTCGCTGCCTTTGGGATACTTGGCGTAGTTGTTTTTCCCGTCTTCGCGTAGTCCAAAAAACTCGCTCTCTTCTTCGGGAATCTCGATGGCATCCCCCTTGTTTAAGATATCCTCCTTCACCTCAGGGAAACCTTCATCAAGGATCACCTGCATCCCAAATCCCTCGCGCAACTCAGGCCAGGCTTCACCCCTCTTCTTGGTCGCTTTCAGGTAGGGGAGGACGGTGTTGCGTGCTCTCCACATCGGGCTGGAGGCCACAAAATCGAAGTCATACTTTTGAAGCTTCTCGGTTGCTGCGGCTACTTCCTTAAGACCCTTCGGAGTGAAGACATCTGGATTACCGACGTAAGAAGGCCACTCCGATTGAGGCACTCCTTTCTCCTCCCAGGCTTTCTTGACGTTGTGGCCGCCTTCCGCGTGGCGGATGTAGTAGATTTTAAGTCCAGCGCTGGCGACACTTGAGAGAGCCGTCGAGAAGATGAGAGTGAGGAGGGTCAATGATTTCATATAATGGTGGCTTAGGAACAAGCTGATTTAAATTCAGAACGAGGTCGGTGTCAGGTTTTCTCTGGAAGTTCTCTCAACTGCTGACCACGATCAGACCTTCACCGTGGCTCGCTTTCTTTCTCATCATCTTTTCGCGGCACTCTTCATTGCGGTCGTGCAAGCCGGCTCGGCTAGAGGTTCCGAACCGGCTTCCATTTCGGAATTGGAGAGAGAGCTCGAGGCCATTGACACGGAGCTGAGCGCGCTTGCTCAGATGAGTCTGAACAGCGGGGTGGGCCCCATCGGGTATCGCTCGGCGACTTTTCCGAACGCGAAGGAGAAGATCTCGCTTAAGATCGATCTTGGCCAAGAGTTCAGGATCGATGAGGTCGTTTTGATCCCCGCCCTTTGGCGAGACATTCGGAGTGGGTTTGTCTCGGATGGTTTTCCGTTGGCATTCGATATTCGGGTCGGCACGGAAGGTGATGAAGAGGGGACTCTCGTGGTAGAGATTCGAGAAGAGAGCGGTAGGCTTCCGGGGATCGGGCCAATGGTGATCCCTGCTTCCGGCGAGACGGCATCTTGGGTGAAAATTGAAACTTCGCAGCTCTCGCGACGTGCCTTTGATGGCTTGCATATCCTTCAGCTCTCGGAAGTTCTGATCTTTGAGGGGGAGACAAACGTCGCCCTTCACAAACGAGTCACTCCTTCAACTGAGTCGCTGGATCTCGATGCATGGAATCGGAAGAACTTAGTCGATGGGATTGTCCCCTATGTCATGAATGCAGCGAAGGGACTTCAGAGCAGGGCCTTGGTGGCGCATGGGACGGGTGAACCTGTCATTGAGATCGATCTTGGAGAAGTAATCCCCCTTTCTGGGATTAGGCTCCATGCCGCGGATCAAAGCGATACTGTTCCGCAGGCCTATCCTGGAGACTACGGGCTTCCGCGACGCTTCAGAATCGAAGCGGCATCAAGTGCAGATTTTTCAGATGTTAGGGTCTTACTTGAGGGGCAGATAGACTCGATTTATGAGGCTGGACCGATGATGGATTGGCAATTTCCGGAGGCGGATAGTCGTTATGTGCGTCTTGTTGCCACCGAGCCTTATCTTTCTAATGAGGGTCAGAGCAGTGGCTCAAAAATCGCCTTTGCCGAAATTGAGTTGCACTCCAACGGGCGTAATGTGGCGCTGGGGAAAGCGATGACATCCAATTTTCTACGGGTGGGGAGCACTCGTTCACTGTCCGCACTGACCGATGGAAACAATCTTTATGGAGAGATCCTTCCCGTGAGAAAATGGATGAATCAACTGGCGCAACGTTACGAGCTAGAAACTCGTAGACCGATTGTCACGGGGCAACTGGCGGAGCGATATGCTCAGCAGAAGATTAATTTGAAGCTTATGTTCTGGCTGGCGGCCATCCTGATCGTAGGAATTGGCTTTCTGATTTTATATTACCGTCGCCGGAGTCGTCGACAGGAGGCTCGAATCAGAGAGCGCATTTCGGCGAACCTTCACGACAATCTTGGGGCAAACCTTCATGCCATTGGATTGCTAGGAGATTTGGCAAAAGAAGCGGTCGATGAACCGGAAGAACTGATCGATACCGTGGATCGCATTCGGCTTCTCACGGAGCGGACTGGCCGAGCTGCGCGTGACTGTGCCAATATGATCGAGGCCACAGATGTCTGTCAGGACCTAGTCGTGGAAATGAAGCGGGATTCAATGAGCTTCCTTGCAGATCTGGAGCATGACCTCTCTTTTGAGGGTGAGGATTTTTTGAGGCAGCTCTCGCGTCGCCGTCGTATCGACCTCTTCCTTTTTTACAAAGAAGCTCTCATCAATGTGATCCGTCACTCTGGGGCAACCTCTGTCAAAACCCGCTTGGTCGCTGATGCGAAGGAGGTTCGCTTAACTGTCACGGATAATGGTCATGGCCATGAGGGAGATTTTCCGGCATCTCTACAGCGACGCGCACGCCTGCTAGGTGCTCACTCGAGCGTCAGGCAGTCTGAATCAGGAGGGACTCGAATATCCCTCACTCTGAAAACCCATAAATTCGAATTCTTCAAATGAGCGATTCCATCACCGTCATGTTAGTGGAGGACAGCCGCGAATACCGCGAGGTGATTCAGCTTGCCCTCAAGCGAGATGGAAAGATCGAACTCGTGAGCGAATTCGGAACGGCAGAAATTGCTCTTCGAAATCTCAGGAACCAGGGCGAACAATCCCCTGATGTCATTCTTCTAGATCTCCGCCTGCCTGGGATGAGTGGGCTTGATGCTCTCCCTGAAATCAAGAAATCTGCTCCAGAAACTAAGGTCATCATTCTTACTCAATCTGACAATGAGGCCGATGTCCTGCGGGCGATCTCGCTTGGAGCTGCGGGTTATCTTTTAAAATCATCCACCGCAACCCAGATCAAAGAAGGGGTCCGCGTGGTGGTAAATAATGGGGCTTCGCTAGATCCCGGTGTTGCCAAATTCCTCATGGCCTCCCTCCAGTCCCGCCTGCCGAAGGGCGAGGTTGAAAAAGTGCTTACCGATCGTGAGATGGAAATTCTCACCCTCCTCGGCCAGGGCTTGGTGAAAAAGGAAATCGCTCAGAATCTCGGAATCAGCTACCCGACGGTTGATACCCACGTGGGTCACATTTACGAAAAACTCAAGGTTCACAATGCTCCCTCTGCGATCAATGTCGCCCATCGACTCGGTCTTTTTGACCACTCAGAGTAGGGGAGAGGCCATCGGGTGTTCGCTTGATGGTAAGGCTGCGGAAATTCTGAGACACTACGCGTCCATATGAGAATTTTTCGTCATTGTTCAGCCTCCGCCCTCCTTGTTTTATCGAACGTTCTCCTGATGCCCGCTTCCCTGGCAGAGTTGACTAATCTTGATAAGAAACCTTGGACGGCGTGCTTTGCGGGCTACGAGAACAGTAAGATTCGCCTCAGCATCTATAGCGCTGAGGGGCTCTTGATCGAACCGATCATGGGGAAAGGGGAGCCCTTTGCATATGTGAATATGCCTGTGGTCTACGGCCTTGAGAAGACGATGCCGAATGGGGTCAAAAAGATTCTCGAAATCCTTCCTGAGTCGCTTGAGTCAGATGACGAACCGACGGCCAAGTTTAAGAAGACGACGATCCGGGGGAAGGTCGAGGGTGGCGCGGCATTCGAGGTGATCATTGAGCAGAATCGAGGTGAGGTCTCGCTCGGAGGAAAGATGACGGACCCCGGAACCCACGAGGCAGCCTCGCTTCGCTTTCATGTCTCCGCACGGGTGCTGAATTTTTACGGCCAAAAGAAAAAGCAGATGGCAAATGATCGCAAGGGCTTCGAGGAACTCATCAAGGATGACTACGTGAAGCTGAAGTGGACCAATGGGAAGCGACAGAAGCTTGATTTCCTAGAGCCCCGCGACATGGCCAGTGAGGAGATCAACGGCCCCGGTGTCGCCGAGGCGGAAGTCGAGATCGGCAGCCTCAAAAAGACATTCGGATATGAAGCGACTGGCAAGTCAGCGATTCATTTTTCCAATCGCAAAGGAGCCGAGCTCAACGAAGGCATGATGGTGAACTGGTCACCCGATGCTGAGAAGGATCAGCGAACCGAAGCGAGATTCGTCATTTCGGTAAAATAACCTCAGCTTATTGATAGGCGATTTGGAGGCGGACGAAGCGCTGGGGGCTGCTGGTAGAGAGGGACGTGGTGACTGTTTCAAAGTCAGCGTCGAGTGGGTCGATCGTTTCGGCACCAAGTCCGTCAGTTCCCCAGCCGATGAGATCAATCGATGTCTGCACTGAGTAGACTAAGCCTTGGCTGACGGCATCAAGACGTTTGCGGTAGGAAAAAGAATCGCCGTTCAGCGAGGGTATGATGGCTGAGTCATCGGCAGCCAGAGGTTCACCGCCCAGAGCGAATTCTTGGAGGTTGTTCAACTGGTCTTCATCGGGATTCGCGGACGTGTTGACTGCCGCGCCGCTGAGGCTCTTTCCCGTAGCCCAAGTTCCATAGCTATTCGGGGTCAAGACGAGCTGCACCCAGTCCTTGCCATCGGTCTGATCTTGGAAGATTACAGCATCAAGACCTTGCTCCGTGAAGCCGGTGATGGAGAGGTTTCCGGCAGGTGCCACGGAGACAAAGTTGACCGCATCGAAGAGTAATATCTCAGCTGGCCCACCGAGGTAGGCCGATCCATCGACTTGGATTTTTGCGTTGGAAAGATTCATCCAGGCATCGACTTGAATCGTGCTCACTCCTATTTCATTGAGGGCAAATCGAAAGGTCCCAGAGTTTCCTCCAGGGCCTTGATTGAAGCGCGCGATATTGATCGATGCGGCATCACCCATCACGGCGAATTCTCGCGCGACATTTTGGCCAAAATAGACCTGCCCATCAAAATCCAAGACTCCTCCGCTAATCTCGAGATCGGTGTTTAGGGTTAGCACATCGACTGGTGCCCCACCCGTGTAAGCGAATGATCCTGAAGTCATCCGAATCAGCCCTGATCCCGCAATGGTGTGGCTCACTCCAGTCATATCCCGCGCCAGCGTGCCTCCTGCGATGTTGACGAGTCCATCGATCGTCGTCGGTTGCCCATTCGTGATCACGCTTCCGGAATTGAGTTGAAGAACTCCGTCGGCAGCCATGACCGAGGGGCCCTCGAGGATCATTTGATGTGCGGCATCAATTTTGAGGGTGCCATTTTGAATGTTCAACCCTGCGATGCTACCGCCTTCATCTAGGGTAACGACTGCGCCGCTACTGATCTTCACGGTGTCAAAGGTGCGGATCGTTTCACTCGTCCAATCTGCATCGAGGTCGAAGCAAATCTCTGCGGAAACTGCCATGGTGGCTTTGAGAGGAATGGTAACTTCATCCGTCGAGCCATCGAGATTTTCCCAGACGATCGTCACGGTTCCAGTAGCCGATTCTCCCTGAGTGAGTGAGGCGATCGTATTATCAAACTGGACCTCCAGCGCAGAACTGGCAGGGGAGGGGACTTCAATAATGAGAGGCAGCTCGGTCACCGTGGAAAAGGCTCCGCCGTGCGATTCGGCGGTGATGTTGACCTCCGTAATCTCGACATTGGTGGGCCCGGTGAAGGCGACCTGCAGAGATCCCGTCGTGTGATCTTCATCGATGGGATGATCGATGACGAACTCGGCTGCGGGATTGAGAGTGAGCGCGATCACCTCTCGGTAGTCCGAGCTCACAATGAGATCCTCATCGACGTAGTTGAAGTTGTCTGTGCGGCCGCTTCCGTCAGCATCTAAGTCAGAAGCGAGAGCCTTCACATTCACAAACCACCCGGTTGTTCCCACGGGTAGGGTCGCTTGAATCGTCCACGTGCCAGCGGGACTTTCGACAAAGGAGTCCACCGCGATTTCAGGCCAAGTGAGATCGCCGGTTTTTCCCGTGCCCGTTGTCGAGATCAGCATGGCCTCGGTGAGCGGTCGGGAAGAAGTAAAGACGACCTCCACCGCATTTCCCGTCTGGCTCAGGCTATCCTGCACACACCACGCGGCGCCGCTGGAAATGACGCTGTCGGCAAAGTCATAACTCTCTGGGCGGTTCCACGCCGCACCATGCCCGTGGTTCATTCCAGGAACTAGGGAGACCATGCGGGGGCCACTCGCGCCGTGATAAGTGTAAGCTTGGTTATCCATCGGGAAGTGAAAATCCCCTGGCCAAGAATACCAGAGCGTCGGCACCGTCGCATTAGCGATTCTTACCATAGGATCCCAGACCTCGCGGTAGAGAGTGTTGTTTCCAAGGTTATCGCCGTAGAGGTTCTGAGCATCATAAAGGTGACCACAGCCATAGGTCGGAACGGCAAAGGCATAGCGCGAATCAATCCCGATCACGGTGCTCGTGATAATCCCGCCCCAAGACACACCCATGATCCCTACCTTCGCGGCGTCCACCTCAGGTAGTGAGCGGATCAAGGAGTTCCCGAGAATGGTATTCGCTACCGAGTGATACATCCACTGATCGGTCAGAGGAGCTGCTGAATCGCCGTAAATTCCCGTTCTCGCCGGACCAGCCATGGCATGTCTTAACCATTGCCCCGCAGACTGTCCTGCGTCTTGTTGAGTTTGCGTCGCTACGACATCAGTTTGTCCCTCCAAGCCCATCGAGATCGCGGCATAGCCACGCTCATTCCACCTCTCGACCCAGATTTTAAAAGAGGTCCCGCCACCGCCGTGCACGAGCACAACCGCTGGCACAGGATTTGCGGCGCTCGCTCCCGCTGGAATCCCGACCCAAGCGTGAACGCGGGTCGCATTTCCCTCAAAGTCCAGCCCATCATAATAGATGGTTTTGAGATCTCCGGCAGCGATCGTAGCCGTAGTGCCCGGTGCAGAATCGTCCGTGAAGACCGCAGGGCTATTTGTTAAATTACCGAGAGCCGCGACAGTCTCGAGATCTGTTGCGCTAGCCGTCACCGAGGTCAGCGCATGAAGAACTAAGGAGCAGATTGATCCAGTAATCGTAAAATGGGAAAAAGAGAAGGAAGTGGACATGAGGATTCACGAAACTAGCCTCTTAAAAACTCCCGTCCATCGTGTGTTTGCCTTTCAGCGCTCAGATGGGCTCTTAGGAGCAATTTGGAGTTTCCTGATAAGCTTGGCGACAGAGGGCACTCTTTATGCGAGACTGAGGGTGAAGATGAATCCTTAACTTCTGTTCATTGGCCCAATGTCTCCTAAAATTTTTCTTCTCCCTTTTACTCTCACCTTTCTACTGAGTCCGGTGGTCTTGGCTGGGCCAATCCTCTCTGAGCTCCTTGCTGATAACGAATCAGGACTGGCGGATGAGGATGGCGACTTCGAGGACTGGATTGAGATTTACAATCCCTCGGCGACGGAAGTAGACCTCAGCGGATGGCATTTGTCCGATGATTCTGCCAATCGCTTGAAGTGGACTTTCCCCGCTGGTGCCTCGATTCCCGCGGGCGGATATCTCGTCGTTTTCGCCTCTAAAAAGGACCGTGGAATCGCAGGGGAAACTCTGCATACGAATTTCAAACTCGATGCCGATGGCGAGCAGCTTTCACTCAGTGAGCCGGATGGCACCTTGACCTCCGCTCTGACCTATCCGGTTCTTGGAGAAGACGTTTCCTTTGGAACTGGCTTCCAAGATCGCGGCAGCCTCATCACCCCCGCCTCTCCATCGAAACTTCTCGTTCCTACCGACAATGCTTTGGGCGAAACATGGCGAGATCTCAGTTTTGATGACTCCGCGTGGACAAGCACCACTGCCGCAATCGGCTACGATGACGGGAGCCCAGATGGAAGCGGCACCGGCCCCTTAGGATTCTGGGATTTTAATGACGCAAGCTCATCTACCATCGCCCCCGATGCCAGCGGAAACGGGCACCCGGGCACGATCACGGCCGCGACTTTCACCCCTGATCAAGGGGGACGCAGTGGCCAGGCCGGCGACCGAGCGATGGACTTTGGGACCAATGGAAATAGCGCCACCGTCAAGATCGCCGGCGCGGCCGACGGTTTCCTCGATGACACCACGATCAACGACGCCATCACCATCAGCCTGTGGACTTTCGGCGGAACCGAATTGCCCGAAAGGAATAGCGCCTTCTCTGCTCATGCCGATATCAATGGTGGATCCGTCATCGCAAAATCCCATCTCCCGTGGTCAAATGGCACTGTTTTTTGGGATACCGCAGGATGCTGTGATACCAGCGAAACTCGCATCTCTAAAAACGAACCCAATGAGGCCAACTACAAAGGCCAATGGAATCACTACCTCTTTGTAAAAGACGGCTCCCGCAAGGAAATTTGGCAAAATGGCACGCTCTTTACATCAGGAAATAACACCTTCTCACTCTCCCCAATCCGGAGCCTCTGGATCGGCAGCGCGAACAATGGCGCCAACAGTTTTCCGGGCCTCATCGATGATTTCGCAATCTGGGGAACCGCCCTCACTTCGCAGCAAATTACCGCCATCGCAGCCGGCGCCTCACCGCTTGCGCCACTCAGTTTCGAAGAAGAAACAGCGACTGATATCCTGCCAGAAATGCAAGGAGTCTCCGCGAGCGCCTTCCTCCGCATTCCCTTCGAGCTGATTTCTTCCGAAGGGATTGACCGACTCTCCGTCCGTCTGAAATACGATGACGGCGTCGCTATTTTTCTCAATGGAACCGAAGTTGTCCGACGGAACGCTCCCGAAAATCTAGATCCCTCGAGTGCCGTGGCCGCAGCAAACCGATCCAAGCTCGAATCTCTCACCGATGAACTCATCGACATCAGTGACTTCAATCACCTCCTTCAAGCCGGCACTAATAT
>JALZWA010000222.1 GCA_023299815.1 Akkermansiaceae bacterium | reverse complement strand
GATTGCGACTGCCGCCCTTGGAATGCTCACAAGCTGTGGATCTGCTCCAAATCCTGGAGTGTCTATTCCCACAGATGGATATATCACAGGAACAGGCAAGTAGGTCTGAACCTTAGCGATACAACCACTCAGTCCTTCTAGGGCTGGGTGGTTTTTTTGTTCACTGACTGGAGGTAGGCGCGGATGGCTTCGAATTGTTTTGCGGAGTCGCCATTTAGAATGTCGGGGCGCAGTCCGCTGCCGTCGTCGTTTGTGTATTTCGGCATCTTGGTGTCGGGGACGAGGCGGGTGGGGTTCTGCATCCACTGGTGGAAGTAGCTGGGGCGGAGGCGCTGGTGGGCGAGGTCGAAGTTGATGCCCTGCACCTCGAAGGCGGCGAGGGCGGGGGATTCTCCGAGGGCGTGGCAGGTGAGGCAGGCGTAGCCGGTCATGCCGACGAGTTTTCTTCCAATCGCGATTTGTGTGGCGGGAGCGATTTTCTCGGATGGGGTCGAGGGTGGGAGTCCGTGCTGGGCGGCGAGGCCGTGGGTGAGTCTGGTGGCGTGAAGGGGGAAGGCGGGCATGCGCATGTCGAGCCAGGGGCGGGGGCGTGGGGTGGCGGTGCCGAGGAGTATTTTTTCTAAATAAGGGGTCTGGAGCATCGCGCCCATGTGGGTGAGTGGGGGGCGGGATTGTTCGAGTTTTTCAGAATGGCCCGCGATGTGGGCGACGAGAGATTTGGTGTCGGCGTGGTTTCCGGTGAGGGTGGAGGGGAGGCCATCGTTTGCGTGGCAGGCATTGCAGCGGAGAGCCTTTGTCTGGCGCGTGGCGTAGGCTGCTGGGGTGTCGAAGCTGAGCTTCTCGGTGAGGGTGGGTGCGGCGGCGGTGAGGGCTTCTTTTTCCTTCTTGGTGAGAAGGACGCGGGGAGCTTTGCCGCGATTTTCATCTGGGCCGAGGCAGCCTTTTGAGGACCAGTTTTTGAGTTCAGAAAAGGCGGGTGCTTGGTGGGTGGATTCGGCGAGGCCTTGGTGGCAGGAGGTGCAGTTCAGCGAGGCGGCGAGCGCTTTTCCGCGGGCGGTATCGCCGGGGGGGAACTCGGAGGGGTCGGGGGTGTGGCGTCCGGTGGATTCTTCTGTTAGAAAGGCGGCGATTGATTGCACCTCGGGAGCGCTGAGGCGGAAGTCGGGCATCTTGATGGCTTGGTGATGCGCGTTGGGCTGCTTGAGGAATTTTACGAGTGAGTCGCCGCGGTATTTTGTGGCGACGTTGTTGAGGGGGATGCGGCCTTGCTCGAAGTCGGGTTCGTTTTGATCTGGCTTGGTGTGGCAGGCGATGCAGCCGAGGTTGTGGAAATGGGTGCCACCGTCTTGAGCGAGAGCTTTGTCCGGAGCGGGTCCGGGCTCGGTGGATTTGAGCGTGGCGAGGTAAGCTCCGAGATCGGCGGCGGCTTGTGCGCCTTCGGGTTTTGTGTGATCGACCATGGCGGGCATGGTGGTGGTGGGCTTGAGTTTGTCGGGCTCGGCGATCCAGCGGGTGAGCCATTCGGCGCTGGCGCGATCTCCGATGTGGGTGAGATCGGGAGCGGCGTGTGTGAGTTCTGGGAGGGCGCTTTTTCCAAAGTCAGCGGTGTGGCATTTGGTGCAGTTGTGCGAGGCGATGAGGTGGGCTGGGTCGATGGTCGCGGCGCTTTTTGTGAAGGCGGTGAAGGCGGTGGAGGGGATGGGTTCGGTGGGAAATGTTTTGCTGCCTTCCCACATGAGGCGGAAGGAGCCGGAGCCATCTGGGAGGGATGTGTAGGTGATCTCGATCTCGTGCTCGCCGGGGTTGAGGCGGAGGCGGTTGGATTTTTGGGTGGTGAGATCGCCCTTGAGGTTGAGCGCTTCTTCACCGGCGATTTTTAAAATGGCGTCCCCTTTTCCCTCAAAGGAGAAGTAAAGACGGGCGCGCTTTTCGATGAGGAGGGTGCCGGAAAAGGTGGTGGTGAAAGGGCCGGGTGGGAGGCCTTGGGCGGGGGAGGATTTCGGAGCGACGCTGAGAGAGGGAAGACGAGTCTGCGTGGTGATGGATTTCTCTCCTTGCTGGAAGGTGGCGGTGAGGGACGCGCTCGCGGCGAGCGGGAGGAAGAAGAGAAGTGGTAGAAGGGCGAGCGCGCGCATGGGAGAAGTGAGCGATTTTTGAACACGGAGGCTCAGAGGACACAGAGGAGCGCAGAGTTTTTTAGACTACTGGACCTTGTGGATGGTGCTGTGGATGGTGCCGATGAGTTCGTCGCCGTCGGTAGATTCTAGGTCGTAGTCGATCTTGAGTTGCTGGCTGGGCTTGTGGTCATCGATCTCGATGAGGACGGATTTTTTATCTTTCAGGAGTCGGGCGCTGAGGACGGTGACTTTGTCGCGATTGCGGACTTTTTTTGACTCTTTCTCGGTGGCTGCTTTCTCTGCTTCGAGGTCGGGGTTGTCGACGGAGAATTGGCCGGAGCCATATTGCTTGCTGCGGATGTATTTCCAGCGCTCAAGGGTGAAGGAGGTTGGGTCGTTCGCGAGTTCTTCATCGAGCTCGACGGCGAAGCTGAGCTTTACGCCTTCTGGGGTGACTTCCATGGCGGTGGGGATGGGGTAAGAGACTGCTTCATTTCGGCGGATGCGCTGGAAGGCTGCTTCATGGGCGGCATTGGTCTGCCAGCCGCGGAAGCCGCAGAGATACATGGAGCCGTCTGGGTGGAAGGCGGCGCGCTGGGCTGAGGAGCCGAGCTTGATGGGGAGCTTGGTGACGCCACCTTGATACTGGCCCTCGCCAATCTTCTGGCGGAGGACGTGGTAGATGCTGGATTGGCCGTAGGAAAGGTGGAGGAGTTCTCCGGCAGGGATGCCGAGCTCGGATTCCTCGGTGGTCCAGATCTGGCTGCCGCCTGAGTTATCGACGTTCATCGGGAGGTAGACGATGGGCTCGGTGAAGGGGCTTTCATTTCCATTGCGCGCATCCTCGACACCGAAGAAGGCTTTGGCGCTGGAGGTGGGCTCGTGGTAATTGATCTTACAGCAGGGCTGCCAGGTGCCTTCGTTTTCACCGCTGGTGATCTCGCCATTTGGGCCGACGCCGATTCCGCCGGGAGCGCGGAGTCCGGTGGCGAGGACTTCGAGGGTGGAGCCATCTGCAGAGACGCGCATGAAGGCGCCATTGTGCGGGACGATTTTATCAAAGCCACGACCGCCAGCGAGAACGGGGGAGCCTTTTGCGAAGTAGAAGTTTCCGTCGGTATCAGTCTCGAGACCGAACTGGAATTCGTGGAAGTTGTTGGTGATGAGGACGTCGCTATTGAAGATGTTGAACTCATCTGCTTCGTCATCGCCATTGAGATCTTGGACTTGCCAGATGGCGTCGCGGCCGGCGATGTAGGGGATGTTATCGACAATGCGGAGGCCGAGGGGTTCGAAGAATCCAGTGGCCCAGCGCTTCCAGGTGAGGGTCTGGAATTGGATGAGGCCGGAGACGAGCCAGATGTCGCCATCCCAAGTGGAGACGAGGGCGCGGTCGCCATCGGAGAAGAAATCGAAGTCGCTCACCCGGACCTTGCTGAGGTAGGCTGAATTACTCAGGGTGGGGGGCAGGGGGATGGTGTCGACGAGCCACGGAGAATCTGAGGTGTCGAGTTGGACCTCTACGGTGAAGGTCTCGGGAGAGATGCCGACGCCGGGGTTGGCGTAGGGGGCGAAGGCGACCGGCGGGCTGACGACGCCGTCTTTTGACCGTGAGTAGAGTAGGGAGACGGAGCGTCGTGAGGGAGAGGGTGCGAGGTGGAGAGTGTGCAGGCCGTCCTCGACTTTGACGGTGGCTCCTTCTCCTCGGACCATGAGTTGGAAGTCTGGGTAGCTGGAGCTATCGAGCAGGCGGCAGACGAGTTCTTTCTCGTGGGCGTCGAACTCCATGAGGCGGGTGAGTCCGCTGCGGCTCTCAGCGAGGTAGTCGTAGATTTGGGTGCCATTGACGGTGTAGTCGAGGATGACGGCATTGCCATTCCGGATGTAGCCATAGAATTTGGCATTGGGGAGATTGCCGTGTCCCTTGATCTCACGAAGGTCCTTGAAGGAGCCATTTTCATCTGCCCAGACAGGGCCGGAAGGTGCTGTGAAGAGGTAGCTCTCTTTGTTGAGAAATTTATTCACCTGTCCGTGGCCTCCACCCCAGGGCGTGTTGTTGAGTGCGGTGCCTTTGGTGGTGGCGGTGACGAGCGAGAGTGTCTCAAGATTGAAGAGTGCCTGATGAGTGGGGATGGCGGAGTAGGAAAGAGCGATGCCCTTGATGGCAGACTCGGGGCGATATTCGCCTTTGTGCCAATCCGAGAAGCTTTGGAAAAAGGCGGGGCCGTGATCGGCGAGGCGATGCCAGTCAGGCTTTCCCTTGGTGGTGCCGCCGTTTTGTGTGGGCATGTCGGGAGCGGTGATGGGGGCCGCCTTTGACCAATACTGAGTCAGCTGCGCGCGCGTGATTCCAGTGAAGGCAAGCCGCTCCATGAGGGTGCCGCCTTTTCCGTAGGAGGTGACGTTGATCTCGCGGAACTGAACAGGGGACTCGTCATCGTGATTCTGGATGCCGATGTGTCCTTTGACATCACCGCGGCCTTTCTCGGCGACGAAGATATTGATGAGTTCGCCGTTGAGGATGATGGCGATCTTTTCATTCGCGGCGACGATCTGGTAGTCGTTCCACTCGCCGATCTTGAGTGGGTTCGCGACAGGCGCTTGGATTTTGTAAATGGAACCCGTGGTGTGATCTGTGACCCCTTTCCCTGAGATTTGAATCTCATAGCCCTGCTTGACTGCGACCCAAGGATCATCAGCTGGATCAGGGAAGCGGATGAAGACGCCCGAGTTCTGCTTCTCGTCATCGATCTTGAACTGGAGGTTGAGAGAGAAGTTATTGAGCTCCATCTCGTGCCACCAGAGGCCCATGCCTCCTTTTGCGGTGGCGGTGCCATCCTCGATTTCAAAGGAACCGGGTCCGGCCATTTTCCAGCCCTCGTCTTTTCCATCGAAGAGAATGGTCTGGGCGAAGGCGACGGGAGCACAGGAGATCAAGAGGGGTAGGATGAATCTTTTCATGTGGTTTCTCTAAGGAGACGGATTAATGGGCCCGACGTCAATGGAGTGTTTAGAAAGATCGCGATATTTTGGAATGGCTGGTGAGCCGGATTAGGTCGATAACTGAGCTGTGTGGGAATGGTTGATAAATAATGTGATCCTCTGGAGCGCTTGGATCGTGACGGCTTGTCTTGTGATCTTGGGCTTGATCGGGACTGTCGTTCCTTTCCTGCCGGGGCACCTTTTTATCTTTGCGGCGGCCTTTGTGCCTTACTTCTCGCTCGATGATCGAGGGGGAGTGGAGTGGTGGGGGCTCGTGTTGCTTGGGGTCGGCCTTATTACGGCACAGGTCCTTGAGTATCTCAGTGGTGCGATGGGTTCGCGCTAGTTTGGTGGAACGAAATGGGGTGCCTTTGGGGCTTTCGCAGGCGGGGTTGTGGGACTTTTCTTCATGCCCTTCGGGCTTTTGCTGGGTCCGCTGATCGGGGCGGCAGGTTGTGAGTGGCTCTTTGCGGAGAAGACGATGAAGCCTGCGACGGTCTCTGGGGTGGGTTCGGTGATTGGGACCGTCGCGGGCCTCGGGATGAAGATTGTCGTGGCGCTCCTGATGGTCGTGGTATTCGCGATCGATTTGTTCTGGCTCTAAATAGGGTCCTCCCCTAGCCTGCGCGTCCGCTCCCCGGGCAGTCGCTGGTTCTCGCAAGAGAGCTGGAGGAAAGTCCGGACACTACAGAGCAGTGTGCCTTATGAAAATGAGGGACGGTAGTTCGTAAGGACTGCCGGACAGATAGTGCCGCAGAAATTAAACCGCCTTCTTCGGGAGGTAAGGGTGAAAAGGTGGGGTAAGAGCCCACCGCGCCGAGGGTAACTTAGGTGGCTTGGTAAACCTCTCACAGTGCAAGACAGAACAGGGGAAGGGCTGCTCGTCCGTCTGATCCCCGGGTAATAGTCGCAGAGATAAATGACTGCCAAGGTTGGTAATTGGGCCAGCTGAACAGAATCCGGCTTATAGGGGAGCGGCCTTTTTTTTGGTTTAATGGAAATAAAAACGGCCCCGCCAGCGAACTGGAGGAGCCGTTTTAAAAATGAAGTGGAGCGGGAATTAACCTCCGAAGAGGCCTTTTGCCTTGTCCATGAGGCCGCCACCGAGGCTGCTCAGGTCAGGAGTCTCGCCATTCATGAGGGAATCAGCGATGCCTTCCATCCCGTCTGGGAGCTTGTCTTTGACGAAGCCGAAGACGGTTTCGATGATGGATTCGATTTTTTCTTCTTCGATGCCGAGGGCAGCGAGTTTTTCTTTGAGTTCTTCCATAATATTGAGGGGAGGGGTTTGTAATAAAATACCGGAAACAGGGGTCGAACCTGCACGCCCAAGGGCACGTGATCCTAAATCACGCGTGTCTACCAATTCCACCATTCCGGCGACTTGGAGGATGATATGGATTTTGGAGAGGGATGCAATGGGAAAGGGAGCATCGGCGGAGGAAGTGGGATTGCCCTCGCTGCGCTTGTGATCTGGGGGAGCTCAAACTTCCTCACTGAGGCTCGGAATGGCTCGGAATGGCTTGAAGAGTACAAGCACTTTCCGGAACGCCAGAACCCCATTCCAGCAAGCTGGAATGGGGTTCTGGCGGAGGAAGTGGGATTCGAACCCACGGATACTTGCGCATCACTCGATTTCGAATCGAGCGCCTTAAACCAGGCTCAGCCATCCCTCCGGGAGGCGGAAGCTAGCAAAGGATGGGGGAGGGTCAAGAAATGTGGGCAAGAAAAAACCCGAAGGCTCCCTTTTCAGGTGCATTTCGGGTTTTGAAATTTTATTTCAACGAGGCTTAGCCTGCGTTGCGCACCTTCTTGATGATGCTAGCGACGGTGGTGGAGGGCTTAGCGCCTACTCCGAGCCATTTGTCTGCTTTTTCGAGATCAAGAGCGTAGTTTTCACCTTCAACCATAGGGTCGTAGGTGCCAATTTGCTCGATGTATCGACCGTCACGACGCTTACGGCTGTCGACGGCTACGATCTTGTAATAGGGGCGGTCTTTTGAACCTTTGCGTGAAAGTCTGAGAGAAACCATAAGTGATGGGCTGTGGAGCGCGGAAGCTGTGTGAATTTGCCCGCTTTGCCAAGAATTTTCTCATGTTTTCTTGGAATAGTTCAAAAATTAAGGGGTTGTTGACGAGCCTCGCAATTAAGAAGGGTTGGGCTTTGACGCTCTGGGCTCTGTCTTATTTAATTCTCTCATGAAATGTCCCCGTTGTGTCCAGCGCATGCATCGCGCTGCAACATCGTGCCCCCACTGTGGGTTT
Organism: Akkermansiaceae bacterium; assembly: GCA_023299815.1. GTDB lineage: Bacteria > Verrucomicrobiota > Verrucomicrobiia > Verrucomicrobiales > Akkermansiaceae > SW10. The sequence goes on along the minus strand of JALZWA010000222.1, from coordinate 21,992 downwards.
GCGATGGCGGACGTGGATGAGCTTTTCGGGAATGATGATGTGTCGCTTCAAAAGCTGGCGGACTCCGCAGGGGTTCTAAGAATGAAGGAACGATCAGCTTTGCGCAAGGTGCTGGAGGATTTCGAGCGGCGCTTTCCTCAGCTTTTTTTCTCAGTTTATATCGCGGCTTTCGATGAGATTTCGAGCCTCCGTCAGTTCGGCTTCTGGCTTCTGAACCGAGCTGCTTACACGGATGTGGATGTCACGCGGCCGAATGAGAATGGCATTCTCTTGGTGGTCGATGTGAATGGGAAGGCGGCGACGATGACTTTTGGTTACGCGCTGATGCCTTATTTGGATGAGGACAACACCTTCGATGCTCTTTCGGCAGCTCACCCGGATCTTTTGCAGGGAGAGTATCTCAAGTCTTTTAAGACGGTGATCGCTCGCATTGAGGGCTCGTTGAAAAAAGGATGGCGCAAGGCGCGACGAGACCCCGAGTCGATGCTTGCGGCGAGTGGCCAGCAGCCGCGGCCAGTGGATGAGATTCTCCAGCGGATACGTCAGGGGAATCAGGAGGTTGAGGAGGAGCAAGCCGAGCAAGCCGAGCAAGCCGAGCAAGCCGAGCAAGCCGAGCAAGCCGAGAAGGCGGGGAAGGAGAAGAAGTCATGAAGGGCGGCTGGTGGATTATTTTTGTGCTGATCTTCGGCGGACTTGCCGTGGGGCAGGAGGGGGAACTTGAGGCGGTGAAACTCGAGGAGCTTGAGGAGGAAGAGGTGCTGCCGCAGTGGACTGATGATGAGCAGGCCGCTTTGGATGAGGGTGTGCTTGTGCCGGGTTCCTCGATCATGGGGTCGATTGCGCTTGAGCGTCTTTTTTCAGAGAATCGCGAACCGATCGAGTTTGAGCCGGATCTGATGGATCTTCCTGAGGAGGAGCTCCAGGAGTGGCCTACGACGATTGAGGATCGCTATTTTAAGGCTTATTTTAGCCAGCCTCCGGAAAGTTATCTGACCGACCCGCAGCATCTTTTGACGAATCAGGAGAAGAATGATCGAGAGGGTTTTCTCTCCTACCATGCACGTGATTCTGGGGTCGATATTTACCTCTATCTTTTTGATGCGAAGCAGGAACTCCCGGCGAGAGAGAGTCCTGAGCAGGTGATGAAGGAGCATTTCCGGGGGAGAGGTCATTCGGTGGTGGTCTTTTATTACCTCGGAATTCCCGAGCGGACTCAGATGGCAATGTCACCAGCGATGAGGGAGGTGATCCCACTGGAGGAGCAGCGGAATGCGCTGGTGAGATCGGTTGAGGAGGCTTTAGACCGGACGGAGGCGGTTGCGCAGATCGAGAGCTTTACGGTGCAGCTTTCGATTCGCCTCTACTGGATGGAAAAGGAACTGGGGGATATGAGAGCGCCCGAGGCGAGTGTGCTACATCCTCTAAAGAAAGAGGTTATTCCTCCTGAGGAGGTTTCGGAATACAGCTGGAAAGCGCTCTCCGCATCTCTCCGAGTGAGGATGGTTGCGGGTGGCATAGCGCTCTTGATCTTGACGGGAGTTGCGGCCCTAGTGGCAAAATGGTTCGCAGATCGAAAGCGAATTTACGTCTTTCCTGAATCAGAGGGGAGCCTTTTGCTGGAGGCCCCTCATGCAGCAGGGGTAGGTGGGCTAATTACTTATGCTAGCCCATCTCTGCCGCCTGCGGTGCAGCGTGATGAGGTGCCGGATTATCTCCAGAAGATGTAGTGCAGTCTTTTTCTACTTGTCAGTGTTGGGTCGAGTCGTTTGCATCTGAGAGCAGATTTTTATTTTTGAAGTCCGGCTGGCTGTTCATCCTACACAGGTAAGGGGGTTTTCCTGTAGAGCGTCGGTCGGGCTTTTTATTTTTTAAGAGGGAGATCTTTTTCTTTTGCCCATTGCCACGGCGGCATTGCAGATCTAAGGTAAGGGAAATGAGATGGTTTCTTTCTGTGGCGCTGATGCTCACTCTGACAGGATTCTCCGGTGCGAGACCCTATTTTAACGATCAGAAGGCTCCCGAGTCGCTGAAGGATCTGCAGAAGATTCAAGAGGCTCTTCAAAAAAGCCTCCCGAAGACGCGGGCGGCGACGGTCTGCCTCGAAATCGGCGAGGGCTCGGGAAGCGGGGTCATCATTTCTGAAGATGGACTGGTCTTGACTGCGGCGCACGTGAGCGGCGGGGTTGGTAATGACATTGTGGTGGTTCTCGAGGATGGCACGAAGTTGAATGGGGTCTCTCTTGGGCTGGATTCGGAGACGGACGCGGCGATGCTCCAGATCACTGATCCGGGGCCGTTCGCCTATGTGGACTTGGATGAGGCAGATTCTTTTAAGCTCGGTGACTGGGTCTTCGCGCTCGGGCACTCGGGAGGCTTTGATAAAGGGCGTGGAGTGAATCTACGAGTGGGCCGAGTGGTGAAGCAGTCGGACACGACGATCAATTCAGACTGTCTCTTGATTGGCGGCGATTCAGGTGGACCGCTCTTTGATATCGAGGGCAGGTTGATTGGAATTCACAGCCGTGTGGGAGCATCACGAGAGGAGAGTATGCATGTTCCGATCCGGGAGTTTCAGAGAGACTGGGATGAGATGGCTCAAGGGAAGTTTATTGGGAAGGGTGGCTTTGCTAAGAAGCCTGAGCCGGGCACGGGATTTCTGGGAGTGCTTGTAGAAGAAAGAGAAGACGGAGCTTTAGAGGTGCGCGAGATTTTTCCGGAGAGTGTCGGGGATAAAACGGGAATCACTGAGGGGGCGCTGTTGCTAGAGATGGATGGCGAGCCATTCACGGGCAAAGGTGCTTTCTTGGAAGCTCTTGAAAAAAAGGGGGCGGGTGAGACCGTAGTCCTTAAGTGGTCATTTCAAGAAGAGGTGATCGAAAAGAAAATCAAGCTCGACGAGCGCCCATGAAATTTACCCTTTCGCTCCTCGCTGCTTTCCTCATTGCTCCGGTCTCCGGAAACTCGCTTCCCTCTGAGCAGCGAAAGAATAATAAGCTGATTCAAGCGGCGCTTGGTCCGGTTCAGTCCTCGCTGCAATCAAGTAGTGCAGCTTTTTTCAATAATGAAGACGGGAAGAGCTTTCTTTATGGCACGGTGATGAGTTCCGATGGCTACATCCTTACGAAGGCTAGCGAGTTGGAGGCGGTGGAGAGTTTTACGGTTCGCGTGGATGAGGAAAAATACAGTGAAGCTCGGGTGGTTGCGACCGATGGGCTGTGGGATTTGGCTTTGGTAAAGGTGGATGCATCTAATCTGCTACCGGTGACTTGGTCGGCAACGAGTGATTTTCCTCGCGGCACTTGGGTCGTTTCAAATGGCGCAACGATGAGGAAGTATCGACGTCCCAGACCGGGTATCATTTCCGCAAATAAGCGTGAGATTCCCGGAGGGAGTCCGGCTGTGCTCGGGGTGGGCCTGAAGAACACGGATGAGGGTGTGCAGATCACTTCTGTAACCGAGGGGTCGGGGGCGGAAAAAATGAAGCTTCAGAAGGATGATATGGTTCTCAAGGCAGATGGTGTGAGTGTCAAAAAGCGGGAGGAGTTTGTGGATCTCATCAAGGAGAAGACGGCGAAGGAGTTGATCAAGCTCACGATCAAGCGAGGTGAGGAGACTCTTGAGTTAGAGGTGCCACTGACGGCTCGCTATAAGCTTTATGGTGGGTCGAAATCCCGAAATGATCAAATGAGCGGGGGAGATTTGCAGATCTCGCGTCGGCGCGAAGGTTTCCCGATGGTGATTCAGCACGAGATTGCGCTTACGCGTCGGAGTGTGGGTGGGCCGCTGCTGACGTTCTCAGGTGAGTGTATCGGGCTGAACATTGCCGCGGTGAACCGCGTGGAGGTTTATGCCATTCCGGTGGAGAATATTCTCGAGATCTACCCAAGGCTCAGAGAGCAGACTGAGGCGAATTAGTTCTGATCAGCGCGGTGTTTCTTGAAGCGCGCGAGGGTGATATTCCGCTCGGTGGAGTGATCGAGAATGGGCATGACGTAGTCAGGTGCGATCGGGCAATCTGCTTCAGGCGGACCATAAAGAGCCTTAGCGGGGACCTTGGTTAACTCGGGAACCCATTTGCGAATGTATTCGCCCTGGGAGTCGTGTGTTTTGGTCTGTGACCAAGGATTCTGGATGCGAAAATAGGGTGCGGCGTCCGCTCCGGTGCCGGCGCTCCACTGCCAGCCGCCATTATTTGAGGCGATCTCGCCATCGACAAGGTGCTGCATGAAGAACTGCTCGCCGAGTCGCCAGTCGATATGAAGGTCCTTTGTGAGAAACATGGCCACGATCATGCGGACGCGGTTGTGCATGAATCCGGTGGCGAGGAGTTCACGGATGCCGGCATCGATGATGGGGAATCCGGTCTCGCCTTTTTTCCAGGCTTCGAATTTTTCATCTGGCTCGTCCCAAGGCAGGCCACGCCAGTCGGCCTTGAATTCCCATTTGAGGACTTCTGGAAAGTGGTGGAGAATGGCGAAGTAGAATTCGCGCCACGCGAGTTCCTTGAGATATTGCAGGGAGCCGCATTCTTTCGCGCGATCGTAGAGTTCGCGGACGGAGATCGTTCCCCAGCGAAGGTCCTGCGAGAGACGGCTGGTTCCGAGGACCGAAGGGACGTCACGATATTTCTCGTAGGAGGCGACCCGATCCTGAAGGGCTTGAGACATTCGGTCGCGTGCGGATCGCTCGCCTCCGCGGAGGATTTCCTCACCATCAAAAGTAAGCTCCCAAGTCTTTAGCGAGGGAAGGGGTGCGGAGTCGAGGCCGGAGGGAGTTTTGAGGGTGCGCGGTTTTCCAAGCGGTTTTCGTTTTTCCGCGGCGAGCCAGGGCTTGGAGTAGGGGGTGTAGACTCGGTAAGGGGTGCCGTCTCCCTTGAGGATTTCTTCTGGGCCGTGTAGGACGGCGTCTTGGAGAGGGTGGCAGGCGATCCCTAGATTTTCGCAAAGGGTGGCGAGTTGGGCCTCGATCTTTTTCCCGAAGGGGTCGGGGTCTTGGTTGAAGTAAATGGCGTCCGCATTGCTCTCTTTCGCGAGTTTTTCGATCTCAGCGAGAGCGTCTCCCTGACGGATGATGAACTCGCCGCCGAGGTGCTCGATATTTTTCGCGAGCGATTCGAGGCACTCGCAGAGAAACTGCTGGCGCTTCGGGCCTGTCCAGAGGTGGTGCTTTTTCCAGCTGCTGAGAAGATAGAAGGGGATGACTTCCTCTGACTCCTGAGTGGCGGCTCGGAGAGCGGTGTTATCGGTGAGTCGGAGGTCTCTGCGGAACCAGTGGATCGCGTGGGAGTATTTTTTAGCCATGAGCTGAGCAAACCTGCAGGATTTTTTGTCCTTTGGAAACCGTTGTTTTACTCAGTTTACCATTCACTCTGCGGGAATTATCGACGAGCTTGAGAAGGTCAGTTTTGGCCATTTCAGCTACCTTGAGAGATTTTCTAGGGCCTCCAAACTCTTTATCAGAGAAGTATTTTGTGAAGGTTGTTCCCGCTCGGCTGATGCAGAGGCGCCAGCCTTCGAAGGCAGCGGTTTCATAGGTGAAACGTGTAAGGTTTTTTCGCGACTTCATATTTCTCTCTAACGGATGACTAGTCACTGGTATGCCAGATCTTTGTAATTTCATTCGATTTCGCGTTGGAATCGTCTTCTTCTAAGGAAGAAGAAGGGAAAAAAGCATTGCACAGCCCGCTCAAAGCTGGTTCTTTCCCGCTCCGCGAGAAATTGCTAACCGCCGTTGGTCCTCTGATGGTTGTTCTCTGAACAACCGACCTCGCCAGAGGGTAACCCGGCAAACCTACTACAGAAATGTCAGAAGAAACCGCTGAAACTCAGCCAGAAACTACCGATGCCGTGAAGCTTAACCGCTTCGAGCTCCCGAATCGTCTTATTAAGGACGAAGATACAGCAACCGACAACTACGCTCGCTTCACCGCTGAGCCGTTTGAGCCGGGTTACGGTCACACAATTGGTAACTCTCTCCGCCGCGTCCTCCTTTCTTCTCTTGAGGGAGCTGCGATCACTTCCGTGCGTATCGCCGGAGTCCAGCACGAGTTCGCAACCCTCCCCGGAGTTGTGGAAGATGTCACTGACATCGTGCTGAACCTCAAGAAGGTGAAGTTCATCGCGCATGGTAAAGAGTCTCGCGTTCTTTCTCTTTCCGTCAATAAGTCTGGTGTTGTCACTGCGGGAGACATTCAGGAGGACAATCTCTACGAGGTTGTCAATAAGGACCAGATCATCTGCACCCTTGATAAGAAGATCAAGTTCGACGCTGAGTTCGAAATCCAGGTTGGCCGTGGTTTCCACACCAACGAGGAGAACAAGCGTGACGGTGCGCCGATCGGCGTCATCGCGATCGATTCCATCTTTTCCCCAGTTTCCCGGGTGAAGTATTCCGTAGGAGCGACTCGTGTCGGTCAGATCACTGACTTCGATAAGCTTGAGCTCGATATTTGGACTGACGGTCGTATCGAACCACACGATGCTCTTCTCCAAGCTTCCGCGATTCTTCGTCACCACCTCGACGTCTTTGTCAATTACGACGACAACGCAGTTGAGTTCGAAGAAGCACCCGCTGAGCAGTCTGAAGAGAATGCTGCGCTTAAGAAGCTTCTTAATATGAGTGTGAACGAGATCGAGCTTTCGGTCCGTGCTGCGAACTGCCTTAACAATGCGAACATCACTTCTGTTGGCCAGCTTGCGCTTAAGACGGAGGCTGAAATGCTGAAGTATCGTAACTTTGGTAAGAAGTCGCTCAACGAGATTAAGGACAAGCTTCATGAGCTTGGCCTCGGACTCGGAATGAACCTTGATCCATCTCTCCTCTCCGGAGTCAACCTGGGTGCTCCAATGGCCCCACGTCTCGGCGCTGAAGAAGAAGCCCCTGTGGGACTGGCCGATCTTATCGCTCAGAACCTCGACCAGTAAATCACCAGCCCTTTAAAAATTTAGACCGATGAGACATCGTAAGAAAACCGTCAGACTCCAGCGCCAGGATGGCCACCGCCGTTCTTTGCTCGCGAACCAGGCTTGCGCCTTGATCCAGCATGGACGCATTCGCACCACTATGGCTAAGGCTAAAGCTGTCCGCCCTGTTGTGGAGAAGCTTATTACCCTTGCTAAGGAGGACACTGTTCACCGCCGCCGTATGGCTTTCCGCATGCTTCGTCAGAAGGATGCTGTGAAGCGCCTTTTCGACGTCGTAGCTCCAGCTGTTGGTGACCGCCCTGGTGGTTACTGCCGCGTGACTAAGCTTGGACCACGCACTTCGGACGCCGCACTCATGGCTTATGTCGAGTGGGTTGATCTTGAGAACCTCGTCGTTGACGAGGAGCCTGCTGAAGAAGAAGCGGCTGCCGAGTAAAGCTCAGCGATTCAAAAATTATTCAAACGACCGCTTCTGAAAAGAGGCGGTCGTTTTTTTTGTCGGAGCAGATTTTCTTAGTCTTTGTGTTCATGAGATCAGAGGCTAAGAGCTTCTGCTACGCTTTATTGCTGACTGAGCCAGCTGTTCATTCCGCCTGCGACGTTTGTGACGTCACTGAAGCCATTCTGGAGCATCCAGTTGCCAGCGTGGGCGCTGCGGACTCCGGCGGCGCAGAGGACGTAGTATTTTGCGTCTTTTGGGAGGTTGGCTGCAGCTTCGGGCCAGCTACTGAGGGAGAGGAGTTCGCAGCCCTCGATGTGAGCCATGAAGAATTCATCCTGCTCGCGGACGTCTAGGAGGATGCCTTCGAATCCGGTGTCGAGGATGGTCTTGAGTTCTTGGGTGGAGATTTCTGGGAGGCCGTCGTTGTTCATAGCGCAGGGGTCTTCTTGGTAGGAGATGGGGTCGGTGATGGTGGGGTTCTCACCGCAGAGGGGGCAGGCAGGATCGGGCTTGATTTTGATTTCGCGAAAGCTGGTGTCGAGCGCGCGGTAGTGGGTGAGACGGCCGAGAGGCGGGGTGCCAATTCCGGCGAGGAGCTTGATGGCTTCCATCGCTTGGAGGGAGCCGATGATTCCTGGGAGCACGCCCAGGACACCTGCTTCTGTTCATGTGGGGACGGTTCCGGGTGGAGGTGGTTCGGGGAGGAGGCAGCGGTAGCAGGGGCCGCCAAGGTGGGGCGCGAAGACGGTGGCTTGGCCCTCGAACTGGAAGATGGCGCCGTGGATGAGGGGCTTCTTAAGAAAAAAGGCGGCGTCATTTGCGCAGAAGCGGGTGGGGAAGTTATCGGAGCCATCAAGGATGAGATCGTAGTCCTTGAGGAGCTGGAGGCAGTTCTCGGCGGTGAAGAGGCCGTCATGCTGGATGACTTCGATGTGAGGGTTGATGGCTTCAATGCGAGCTTGGGCGCTGGCGAGTTTGGGGGTGCCGACGCGATCCGAGTCGTGGAGGATTTGGCGGTGGAGGTTTGAGAGGTCGACGATATCTGGATCGATGAGTCCGATGCGCCCGACTCCGGCGGCGGCGAGATACATGAGGGCAGGGGAACCGAGTCCGCCGGTGCCGACGCAGAGGATGGAGGATGCCTTGAGGCGCTCTTGTCCGGCTTCGCCAATCTCTCCGAGGAGAGTTTGGCGGGAGTAGCGAGAGCGTTCATTCTGCGTCAGCGACATGGTTTGAACCTGTGTTCTGACTGCGGATCTGTCAATCGGTTCGCTTGCCGGAGGCTGAACGAGGTGGTAAGTAGTTAATGTGAAAGTCGCGATCGTAGCCCACCCGAAGAAAACCGATGCACCGGCAGCAGTAGCTCGGGTTCGTAAGAGTCTCTTAGCGCGAGAGATTGAGGTGATCCTAGAGAGCGAGACCGCGACTTTAGTGGAGGAAAAAGGGGTGAAGAAGTTTTGGGAAGGCGCGGATTTTGTGATCTCACTCGGAGGAGACGGAACGCTGCTGCAGACTTTACACACGATGGGGGCTTCGCCGATCCCGATCGCAGGGGTGAATATCGGGACCTTGGGATTCTTGACCGCTTGCACGGATGATGAGGTGGACCAGCTGAGCAAGGTGATTGCCGAGGGGACGATGCAGATTGTGGAGCGCTCGATGCTGTGGGTCCAGATGACGGAGGCAGGAGGGAAGGCTCACGAATTTATTGCGCTGAATGAAGCGGTGCTGATGCGAGGGGAGACGGGCCGTCTTGTATCTCTTGAGGCGCGCGTCGATGGCGATCTTTTGAATGAATACAATGCAGACGGTCTTTTGGTGGCGACGCCGACGGGTTCTACTGCTTACTCGCTAGCAGCGGGTGGGCCGTTGATCGGGCCGCGCTCGGGCGTCTTTGTGGTGACTCCGATCTGTCCGCACAGTATGAGCAATCGCTCATTGGTGTTGGCTGATGATTCGGTGATCGAGTTGACGCCGACGGGACGGACGGATGAGCCGATTCTCTTTTCGGTGGATGGGCGCGACATTTTAAGAATCGAAGAAGGCAGTACGGTGCGGGTGACGCGCCATCCGCAGTGCCTAAACTTGGTGAGGCTTCCGGGGCACTCGTTTTACGATACTCTCCGGAAGAAGTTGGGGTGGTAGGGTCATTTATTTCACTTCGAGGATGGCTTCGACCATCTGGAGTGTCTCCTCGATGTTGTGCTGAGGGTGGGGTGGCATGGGTTGCTGACCCCAGACGCCGACGCCTCCTTTGAGGATTTTCTCGGCGAGCATTTCGATGGCTTTGTCATCGTTTTTGTATTTCTTGGCGACGTCTTTGTAGGAGGGGCCGATGGATTTGTCCTTGGCCATGTGGCAGGCGAGACAGGTCGAGCCGCCGATGAGAGTGGAGCCGGGGTGATTTTCTGGAAGGCCTACCATGCGGGGGTCGGTGGCGGGGACTTCGATTTCCTTGGGCTCCTTGGAGTAGGTGACGCGCTTGAGTTTACCGTTCTTTCCATCATACCACTTGGAGCCATATTCGAGGATGTAGAGTTCGCCCTTGGGTCCCATTTCGAGGTCGTTGAGGTGAACGAAGCGGAACTTGGAGAGCCAAGGTTCATTTGAGATGATGTCGCCTTTTTGATCGAGCTTGATGAGCCGAATCCAGTTGCTGGTCCAATCGTAGGCGATGAGGGAGGAGTCGAAGGATTTGGGGAATTTGGTGTCTGAGTCTGGGTATTGGTCGTCGTAGTAGACTGGGCCGGCGCAGGCCGAAGCACGGGGGTAGAACCAGAAAGCTGGCTGTGCGGGAGGGAGTTCGGTGAGGCCGGTGTTGTTGGCGGAGTTGTTGATGGGCTTGGCGGGATCGAACTTGTCTGTGCCTTTTTTGGTGACGAAGTCGTAGTCGGCATAGGGCTTGTTATCTGCGCTGAAGTAGGGCCAGCCGAAGTTGCCGGGCTTGCGGGCCTGATTGATTTCATCGTATCCGCGCGGGCCACGTGAGGAGTCTTTTCCGGCATCGGGGCCGACTTGTCCCCAGTAGAGGAAGCTGTTCTTTTGATCGACTGAGATGCGGTAGGGGTTCCGGCAACCCATGACGTAGATTTCGGGGCGGGTCTTGGCGGTGCCTTCTTTGAAAAGATTCCCTTCTGGGATGTCGTAGCCGCCGTCTGGGGTGGGCTTGATGCGGAGGATTTTACCGCGGAGGTCATTGGTGTTAGCCGCTGTGCGCTGAGCGTCATACCACTTGCGGTTCTCGCTTTCATCGAGGGGAGCTGAGCCGCTCGATTTGAAGGGGCAGGTGTTGTCTCCGGTGGAGAGGTAGAGGCAGCCATTTGGGCCGAAGGCGAGAGAGCCACCTTCATGACAGGTGTTTTCCTCAGGGTCTTGTTTTACTTCGAGGAGCACTTTTTCATCGGTGATAGAGCTGCCGGTGAAGGTGAAGCGGGAGATTTGGTGGCGGGCTTTTCCTTTGGGAGAATAGTAGAGGTAGAGCCACTGGTTTTTGTCAAAGGCAGGATCGAGGGCAATTCCGAGAAGGCCGCACTCACGGGCGAAGTCTTTGTTTCGGATCTCGACATCGAGAGTGCTGATGTCCTTGGTCTCGCGGCTGGTGGGATTGACGATCTTGAGTGCTCCGGTGCGCTCGATGACGAAGACGTATCCTTTGGGGGTGACGGCGATCTCCATGGCATCGATAAAGCCGCCTGCGATTTCTTCGACTTGGAAGTGCTCATCGGCAGGGATGGTAGGGGCGGCCAGGGCGATGCTTGCCCCAGCGAGGAATAGGAAAAGTAGTCTCATTACCGGAGCTTGGTCTGTCTGACATCCTTTCGCAAGCCGGAGAATAAAGAAGGCTGGCTGTGACGCTTTATTAACAGTAGTTTTTAGTGATGAAAGTTACCTTACTCTCATGTTTTTGCACGATCTTAGCCCAGGCGGGAGATGTGCTGACGCCCGTCGATCAGCTCGGTGTGGCGGGATTTCAGCATGCGGATGATATTTCGGAAATTAAAGTGCTGAGTGATGGAAAGCGGGTGCTGAGTAGTTCTCAGGATGGCACGGCTCGCTTGTGGGATCTGGAATCTGGGAAGTTGATTCGAAGTTTTTCAAGTAAGGTTGCTTACGATGTCTGGGGGATTGCGCTCAGAGAGGGCGAGGAGGAGTTGATCGCTGGAGGTGGCGGTGGGACGATTGTGCGCTATGAGGTCGAGACGGGTAAGACTTTGAGCACTTATAAGCATGGTGATACGGTTTTTCGGGTCGCTTTGCATCCCAATGGTAAATGGTTTGTGGCGGGGGACTCCGGAAGTAGATTGAAGCTTTGGGATATTGAAAAAGGAACGGAGGTTCGCGATTTTAAGGGGCATGGCGCAGATGTCTATACCGTGATTTTTAATGCGGATGGAAGCCGGATTATTTCTGGTGACGATGATGGGGAGGTGAAGCTCTGGGATGCTGAGACGGGCGAGTGTCTTAAGACGCTTGCGAAGGATAAAAAGTTCAAGGACATCTTCACCTTCACGAGGTCCCCAGACGGGGATTCGTTTGCGATGATCTCGGATGATAAAAAGGTGCGCGCTTATACCTGCGACACTCTGAAGCAGCTCTGGGAGGTTCCTTTTAAAAAAGGCGGGCAGGTTCTGGATTGGTCACCTGATGGTAAGACGATCGCGGTGGCATCGGGCGCTGAAAGCCTAGAGCTCATCTCGGCCAAGACAGGAAAGTCTATCAAGACGATCCCGACGGGCGATGCGAGCCACACGCCGGTGGCCTTCAGTCTCGATGGAAGCCAGCTGATCTCAGGAGGGGAGAATCATCTTCATATTTACGATATTGAGACCGGTGAGCGGGTGATCCCGGGAGGTGGGTTGCCGGTGGTGACGCAGTCGATCCGGCAGCTTGCGGTGTCCAATGATGGCTCGCAGGTTTTCGCAGGCGGAAATCAGGATGAGTGGCTGCAGTGGGAGCGAGGTGCTGAAACGAGGGTGAAGATTCACAAGGTCGCTGGAGATGTGACCGCTCTGACTCTTTCGCCAGATGGCTTGAGTATTGCGGTGGGGAGTGCAAATGGTGGGGTTACTATTTACGACGGAAAGTCGGGAGAGCTTTTGAGAAAGATGAAAGGGGGAATGAGGATGGAAGCTCTCGATTTTTCCCCAGGCGGTAGTGAGCTGGTGGGAGCTGGAATGGATGATGTGGCGGTTCTGTGGTCCGCTGAATCAGGCAAGGTGCTGCGGAAATTCGAGGGGCACACGAATGATATTAGGGATGTCACCATTTCAAAAGATGGGCTCATCTTGGTGACGACGGGCGAGGATAAGACGACGAAAGTTTGGAATCTTAACTCGGGCGCACGTCTCGCGAATTTGGAAATGGGAAAAAATGCCGCTCATGCGCTGGCGCTACTCGGTGAGGAGAATTCGATCCTGTTGGCGGTAGATGAGCCGGGGCTGATCGGGCGCTTGCTAAAGCCGCGTGCAGAACCGGTTCCTCTCGATGAGGAGCGGCTTAAGGTTCTCGTGGAGCAGCTTGCGGATTCTTCTTTTAGAAAGCGCGATGAGGCGACGAAGGAGCTCGCGGCGATGGGCGGCGAGGTTCTCGATCGCTTGGATAAGGCAGCCAAAGAGGATCCTGAAGTCCGGAGTCGGATCAAGGGGGTGGCGAATCTCATCACCGGAGTGGTAGATAAAGATGCGCTCAAAGAGGTTGCGGAACTCAATGGCGATATAGAGACCATCGTGAGCAATTCTGATCAGACTCTCTGGGCTGCGGTGGTGGGTTCCGGTGCGACGGGAGAGATCGTAGTGGGGGAGGTGGTCGATCAAGAGATCAAGATTCTCCAGACCATCGTCACAGGGAACTCGCCAGTCGGGCTCGCTTTTAGCCCGAATGGGAAGTTTCTCGTCGCCGGGAATGGCGACGGCACGGTCGATCTCTTTGCGGTGACCCCTTAACCTGTCTCGCGGAGGCCGGAGGAGATTGCATTAATGGTGAGCTGCAGCGCGAGGAAGTCGCGGTGGAACTTGCCATCGTCTTTCTCCACATGGCTACCAGCGGAACGCCAGCGCTTCAGGAGTTCGATCTGCTGATTGTGAAGCACGCGGAGGGGGACTTCGCGGAGAGCGAGGGTCTTTTCCATGCGCGGGCGGCGGTCATCAAAGTCACGACCGAAGAGGTCAAAGACCAGTCTGCGGGTTTTCTCATATTCCTCGAGGATCTGATTGAGCAGGCGCTCGCGCAGATCTTTGTCCGGGCAGAGCTCGGCATATTTCTTCATCGTCTCAGGGTTCGCGGAGGCGAGTGAGGATTCGATGTTGGTGAAGACGTAGCGGAGGAAGTCGAACTTCGGGAGGCTCGCTTTGATTTTGGCAAAGGCTTCTGGTCCGATCGCTTCGAGTCCAGAGCCGACGCCATACCAACCGGGGAGGTAGAAGCGGGCTTGGGTCCATGAGAAGACCCAAGGAATCGCGCGAAGGTCTTTCAGGGACGCCTTTTTACCACTGCGGCGAGAAGGTCGGGAGCCGAAGACGCCGGTCTCGAGCGCGTCGATCGGCGTAGCGGTGCGGTAGAAGTCCATGAATTGATCGGCATCGAGCAGTCCGCGGTAGGCTTTGTCTGACTCATGGGAGAGGGCGTCGAGCGCCTCGCGGCATTCATCGACATCAAAGGCGGCGGCTTCACTGAGCCCGACGGAGCGAGTGACTCCGGCGACAAGGAGCTCGAGGTGGAAGTGAGCATTTCCTTCGTGGCCATATTTACGAGGAAGGACCTCGCCTTGCTCGGTGATGCGGAGAGGTCCACCGAGAGATCCCTCGGGCAGCGCACGGAGGAACCAGCGAGTAGGGCCAGCGCCACGGCCGATGGTGCCGCCACGTCCGTGGAAGAATTGAGGAACCACTCCAGCTTCGCGGCAGGCAGCGGTCATGGATTCTTGGCCTTTGAAAATGCCCCATTGGGAAGCGAAGACTCCGGCGTCCTTATTCGAGTCTGAGTAGCCGACCATCGCAGGCTGCAGGCCGGATGAATGAGGGCCCATGATGGCGAGATATTCGCTGAGGATGCCGCTGGCATTTGCGAGGTCTTCGCCGGTTTCAAAAAGTGGGCTCACGGGGAGCTTCGAGCGCCATTGGCCGTTCTCGTGGAAGGTCGCTAGTCCGGCTTCACGTGTAAGGACCTGCACCAGAAGGAGGTCAGAGACGCAGCGGGTCATGCTGATGATCAGCTGACCGAGTCCGTCTGGACCTTTTTTGCGAAGATGGGTCGCGACGAGGCGGAAGTAGGCGAGGATGCCATCGGCCTTTTCTCCTGCTTCTTCATAGCGCGAGAGGAAAGGGCGGGGGTTCTTAAGTTCTTCCACTAAGAAGGCGCGACGTTTTTCCTCGCTCCAAGTGCCAAAGTTTTCTCCATCAGGAATCCCGATCGAGGCGAAGAGCTCGGAGGCGGCAGCATCGTGCGACTCCGAGTTATTCCGGATATCAAGCGAGGCGAGGTGCAGGCCAAAGACGTGGGCGCGGCGCATGAGTGGGAAGACCCACTCGTGTGCGGTGCGGGTCGCTCCGACTTCCTTGAGTGTCTCGTAGACGAGCTCGAGATCGGCAAGGTATTCCTCGGTGCGCTGATAGATGCCTTGGCCGAACTTTTCGCGGCAGAGGTGGAGAAAGGTGCGCCAAGGTTCGAGGTGGTAGCGGGCGCTGATTTTTTCACCTTCTTCACCCAATTCTTCAGTGAGCGCGGTGACCGCTTCTTTCAGACGAGTGGGGACTTTTGCAAAAGGCGGAGCTAGAGTGAGCTTCTCGGCTACTCTCTCTAGGGAGCGTCGATGAAGAATGACGGCGTGCTCTTGCAAGACTCTGAGTGTGCGAGAGGTGACCTCTGGTGTGACAAAGGGGTGGCCATCGCGGTCACCACCGATCCAGGTGGAGAAGCGGAGCTTTGGATAAGCGTCTTCCTTACGGAGGTTCTCGATATCCCAGCCGGCATCTTGCCAAGCAAGCTCGAGCGAGCGATCAAGACGCATCACCACTTCGGGGAAAATCTCGCTGAGATAGGGGAGGGCATTTTGAAGCTCCTCCTGAATGTCTGGGCGCTGCACAAAAATTTCTCCGGTATACCAGAGCGTCTGCAGCTCGGCATGGAGTGAGTCAGAAATGCGACGGCCGTAGTGTGGGTCTTGGCGCGCGCTCTCGAAACTACGAAGTTCCTCGTAGATTGCCTTATGGCGCTGCCGCACGGATGGGCGCTTGGCCTCGGTGGGGTGTGCGGTCAGGACGGGCTCGACTTGCACCTTCTGGAGAGCGGCGATGGCGTCGGCTTCTGAAAGCCCTTCACTTTTAAAACGATCAATGACGGCAGGCCAGAGTCCCTTGATTGCAGATGCGCCGTGCTTCGTGCGGCGGTGGCTGCGGAACTGCCACGAGACACGCTCTTCTACGATGTTGAGAAGCTCGAAGCAGATCGAGAGAAGCTGGGCCCCTTCGCGCTCATGCTCGTCAGGGACTTTGTCAGGAAAGTTACCCTCGCCTGTCCAGGGGACCAGAGCGCGGAGTTCGTCATCGAGCGGGAGTGATTTCGCCAGCATTGAGGTGGTCTCAGCGAGGGTCTCGTCGAGTTCGCGGAATCCTTGGGCAAAGTAGCTGGCGTTCTTAATGGAGTCGGGCATTTCGTAAGATCATGAATCATTCCGCGGGACATGCAAGGATGTCGCGAACTTTGCGACTTTACGATTGGCGGGGCGATGGGCTGCGCTCATCATGAGGCATGAAAAGGCTCCTCCTCTCCCTTGCTCTCTCCTCCTTGGTCTCGGCTGACACGACTCCTGTTCTGATCGGGACCGGCGCGGATGGCATCTACCGCTCAGATCTTGATCGCGATACCGGTAAACTCTCCGAAGCTCGCCTCGTAGGTCCTGCTCAGAACGCCGGATTCCTTGCGCTGAGCGCTGATCGTAAGCTCGTGGTCTCCACCGCTAAGGTTGAGAAAAAAGGCGCCGTCTCCTCGTGGAAGGTCACGAAAGAGGGGGTCGATCTCATCAATAGCGAAACCTACGATGGCGGAGGTCTCTGCCAGGTCAGCTTTGATCACACTCATCAAATGGTCATGGGAGCTGATTATGGCGGAGGAAAGCTCGTTTCCTTCCCGATCGATGCCTCCGGGAAGCTCGGGCCGAATGCTTCCCTGCACCAGCACGAGGTCATCGATCCACGTCCTGCACCGCAGAATCAAGCCCGTGTCCATGCCACTTGGCCCGGACCTGACAATAAGTTCGCCTACGTCCCTGATCTCGGAATCGACCGCGTGAAGATCTACGCCATGAATCTCAGCGATGGCACTCTCATTCCTGCGGGGGCCGGGGTTTCCCCTCCGGGATCAGGGCCTCGCCACATGAAGTTCTCCGGCGATGGTAAGCACGCCTATGTCCTCAACGAGCTCACTCTTTCCGTGACTGTTTTTCAAAGAAACTCTGAGATGGGAGATCTCAAGGAAGTCGAGACCGTGAGCGTCTTCGCCGCGGGGGAAGAAAAGGATAAGAAAGAGGACAAAATGAGCTGCTCAGAGATTCTCGTCTCGAAGGACGGCCGCTTCGTCTACACCGGAAACCGCGACCTCAATGGCCCCGAGCGCGACTCCGTCTCCGTCCTCGCGGTCCAGCCAGATGGCACCCTGAAGCATCTCCAGACCGTCAGTTCTGGCGTGTGGATCGTGCGGAATATTGCGCTCAGTCCAGAGGGTGATTACCTTCTCTGCTCGGGACAAAGATCTAATCAAGTGACCTCGATCAAAGTTGACACCAAGACGGGAAAAATGACCCCGACTGGCCACTCGACCAAGGTCCCCAAGGCAATGTGCGTCGTCTTTCCTTAGTCTTTCTTCGGAAGGCCGATTTTTGAATAGGGCGGCCCTCGGGAGAGTGATAGGGTGCTTCGAGACACTCGGCTCGGCCCGCTCTCTGATCTCGCTCCCCTCCCCGGGGGGGCTACATGCCTTTCATCCCTTCGGGATTTGAGAGCACCTGAGCGAGTTTTTAAGGTCGTGCCATCCGGACAAGGGTATCAGCGGGATCGAGAGGCCGATTGAAAATATCATTGTCCAAAGCGGCGAAGCGGAGCGAAATAGAGCCAGCGGATATGCCGGATCTCGAATACGAAAAAACTTATGCGGATCTCGGAATCGTGATCGGGGTTGATGAAGCGGGGCGCGGGCCTCTGGCAGGTCCGGTGTCGGTGGGCGCGGCCATCATTCCCGTGGGATTCAGTCATCCTCTCATCAATGATTCTAAGAAACTCACCGAGAAAAGGCGCGAGTTTCTCTATGATGAACTCTCCCAGAATTCCGACATCCGCTGGGCGGTGAGCATCGTGGAGGCGGCCGAGGTCGATGAGGTGAATGTCTTAAAGGCCACTCACTTGGGAATGGCGCGCGCGGTGAAGGCGCTCGGGGTGGAGCCGGGGATGTGTCTCATCGATGGTCTACCGGTGCCGAATTATCCTTATCCCCATATCGGAATTGTGAAGGGGGATTCCAAGAGTCTTTCTATTGCCACGGCGAGTATTTTCGCCAAAGTGACTCGCGATCGTATCATGAGAGAGGCTGCTTTGACTTATCCTGAATATGGTTTCGAGCGGCATAAAGGATATGGAACGAAAGCGCACTTGGAAGCTCTCACACGGCATGGCCCGTGTCCGCTCCATCGTCGCTCGTTTCAGCCCGTTGCTCACTTCTGCCTCCCGTCTGGAGATCAAGGGTGAGCGGATTAGGCCGATGGAGGTGGGGGCGCTGGGCGAGCGCATCGCCGCTCATTTCTTGATGCGCAAGGGGTGGAAGCTCCTCTACCGGAACTTCCGCGCGCCGAAGGGTGGGGAGGTCGATCTCGTGATGCGTGGTGGGCACGATCTGAATCAGCTCGTTTTTGTAGAGGTCAAAACGAGGACCCGGAAGGGCTTTGGGCGACCGCTAGAGGCGGTCGATCGTGATAAGCAGAGACTCATCGAGCGCGGGGCGAATGAATGGCTCCGCCTCCTTGCTGAGGAGAATCGTGGGGATGATGAGGACTTTCGTCGCACCATTTCCTGGCGCTACGATGTCGTGGAAATCATCCTCCAAGAGGGGGAGAAGCCGGATGTCAATCTGGTCGAGAATGCCTTCTAGCTTACTCGGGCTGAGGGATGCTCAGAATGAACTCACGCAGGACCTTGGCCGCCACCAGCGTGGAGTAGCCAGTGAGATCGGCATCTGGATAGAGGCCAGAGAAGTCAATGCCGCGGACTTGATTCCATGGGACAGAGGCCAAGAGTTCCTCGAAGTCGCGCCAGAGGAGTCCGCCGGGTTCATGGATGCCGGTGGCCGAGGCAAATGAAGGTTCAAAGGCGGAGAGCTGGAAGCTGAGGTAGACCGGACTCTTTCTAAGGAGTTCTGTCAGAGTGTGGATATCGGCGATTGAAACGAGACGCTGGTCCTCGCGCATTTCTTCAAAGTCTTCTTTGCGCCCCTCGCGGAGGGCCACTTGGAAGAGCTGGTCAGCGGGGAGACGATCAAGGATTCGTGTGGTGGCACAGTCTGGGTGCCAAGCGTCGCCATCGACCTCATTTGCAAGATTCGGAGCGGCGCCGACTTGGACCACATTGAGATCAGGGAAGCGGTCGAGCGTCGCACGCACCGCCGCAGGAGAGTAGGAGCCATCGCCACCGAAGAGGATGGGGATCGCTTCCGTGCCTAAGATTGCGCGGGTGCTGTCTCCCACGATGCGGGCCGAGATCTCCCGTGAGTCGGGATCGACCACGAGATTCCCGTAGTCGGTGAAGAGGATGTCATTGAGATCACACTCAGCGGCGGTTGAGTAGCTGCCGAGCGATTGTGAGGCGGTTCGGATGATGTCTGAAGCCATCTCAAGATCTTTTCCGATAGGGACTCCCAGAAGCGCCGGAACGCGGTGGAAGGTTTCAGAATGAGAGCCGAGAAATGAGCAGGTGGAGGGGGGAGCGATTTCAAGTGCCATGGCGATGGGCTGAGTTTACCCGCGAATTTGGAAAAGGGGAAACTTTTGTGATGCCTTGTGGTTCATTCCTGTGAAAAAGCACTGACAAGTTTCAGTTTATGGAACGTTCTTATCAGTGTAACGTTTTGACAGCGACAAAATGAAAATTCAATCGACTTCAACTAACCGACAGTTCCGCGGCCTCGCCCGTGGATTTAGCCTTTTCGAAATGGTCATCGTGATGGGAATCATCGGCGTCATTCTAGGTGGCGTGATCTTCTCCTCGAAATCATTTGGAAACAGTGCTCGGATTCAGGCTGTGCGCAGTGATTTCAATACGATCGGGAGTCACATTGATACCTATAGTCTTCTTGGTAAGCGCGGCGCTCCCACGGAAGGACAGGGGCTTGATGCGCTCGTGAACGAGCCCACAACTTCTCCTATTCCTCGTGACTGGACTCAGTCGCTTCCCGAGATCCCTACTGATCCTTGGAACATCGAATATCAGTATAAGATGCCCGGGAAAGATGGGGCAAATTATGAACTCATCAGCGCTGGACCCGATAAGATTTTCGGGACCGATGATGACATGAGCAGTCAGGAATAAACTTTATTACTTAAATGACGATTCTTCAGCCAACCTACGCCAAATCCTCTTCTCGAGGGTTTAGTTTGTTGGAGATTGTTATCGTGCTTGTGATCGCTGCGGTTGTTCTCGCGGCTGCCGCCGTGATGATCGGCACGCCCAGAGCCGAGAAGGCGCTGCGCGAGGAGCATGCTAAGATTGAAGATCTCGTCCGCCAAGGTCGTGCCCTAGCTGTGACTTATCAGCAGCCTTTTGTGGTGGAACTCCGCAAAGGAGAAGCGCATCTCCGGCCTTTTGCCAATCCTGAACAAACACCGGAATATTACGATGATGGCCAACCTGCCACGAGTCTGAAGCCGCTCTCGGAAATGAACTGGCCGCGCATTGAAATGATCAGTGAAGAATACGAGATGGCGGTGCGCCGCTGGGGCCAGCAAAATGCTATTGTGCTCGAAAACCGCGATCCTCAGCTCTGGATGTTAGAGCCAGAGGGTCTCTGTGAACCGATCTCAATTCGCCTCTCGAAGAACTTCGGAGACATCAGTCTTGCCCGCGTCTACCACCCGCTCACAGGAATGGCGGAGGACGAAAAACTCAGAATCAAGACCAGCAGATGAAACTTTTACCCCGCCGCAAGAATCAGCGCTCCGGCTTCCTCCTTATGGAGGTGGTGCTGGCGCTCATGCTCTTTGCCATTATGTCAGTGGGATTCACCCAGGCTCTCTCGGCGATGCGGAACAACTCGCGCTTGGTCGAAGAGCGGATGAAGGTGGCGCAAATCATCGATAGCGCGCTCACCGAGGCGATGACTCTCCAGAGTCTGGAAGAGGGTGAAACTCTGACCGATGTGGAGGAGAATGAGATGGAAGTGCTCACGGTGGTGGAGCCGATGGAGCTTGAGAACGAGGAGGGAAGAATCCTTCAGCAGATGTTCCGCGTCACGGTGACCGGAACTTGGTCTAGAAATGGGAAAAAACATGAGCTTTCAGCGGAAGGCTGGCGCTATTTACAACTTTATCGCCCATGAAGATTCACACGTCACATTTTCAGAAGGGGAGCCGAGGCGGCTTTACTCTCCTAGAGCTTGTCCTAGCGATGATCATCTCAGGGATCTTGATCACAATGATCATGAAGCAGGCGGATGCGACTATCAAGTCCACCCGTCTCACGGTGGATACTCAGACTGAGCAGATCAACCGAGATGCCTTTTTTACCCTGATGCAGCGCCATTTTCAACGACTCCCCGGCGACGCACGGATGGAGCTAACCTTCACCGATCGCGGCGATCAGTATCTCTCAGACATGACTTTTCAGGATGTCCCCACTTCCTTCAGCTGGGGCGGCACACCGATCTCTGCTGAGGCGATGCGCATCACCACGGTGCCGCTGCGGGATGGCCAGTTAGAGGTTGAGCTGCAGTATTATGAGGAAGCCATTTTGGATACCGATGATGAGTTTGCGGAAGACGGAATCGATCCCGTCGCTCGCATCACCCTTCTCACAGGAGTGCGTCTTTTTGAGTGGCGCGTCCTCAGGGGGACATCGAAGACCTTTCCGGTTGATTGGTCTGATGAGTCTGTCGGGCTCTATGAATGGGAAGCCAACACTCTGCCGACGCAGGTCGAGTTGAATGTCGCCTTTGGTCTCAATGGAGAGGTCATCCGCCGGGTCTTCTGGATTCCCAAGAAGCAGAATCCTCAGCAGACGACTCGGGCGACTGGAGGCCAGAACCAACAAACGGCCCCACCAGTCCAATGAGAATTTCACCAAAAAATTCCCGTGGAGCGGCTCTCGTGGCCGTCTTTTGGATCATGGCCATCATGGGGCTGGCGATTGTCGCGCTCATTAGGGTCGTAGCCTATCAGGTCGATGTCGTGGGTGCTCAGACGTCGGGAATTGAGGCGCGCCAGCAGGCGGAGAAGGGGATTGCGATCGCGGCGAATCCCTTGGTGGAAAAGTGGGATCCGCTCATGAGTCAGGATTTTGGAGATGGCACGGGCTTCTCGGTCACGCGCACCACTGAGGGGAAATATTTCGACATTAATTACATCCTCGGGAGGGGGGATAAGTCACTTCTGCGTC
>JALZWA010000221.1 GCA_023299815.1 Akkermansiaceae bacterium | reverse complement strand
GTATCCCCTCATATGAAATTCCTCCTCCTCTCCGCTTTCCTCATCTCCCCTCTTGCAGCAGCGCCAGAAGGCTTCACCTCTCTCTTCAATGGCAAAGACCTCACCGGCTGGTGGGGCGCCGCCACTGAGGATCCTGTAAAATACATGGCCCTCTCTCCTGAGAAGCTTGCCGAGAAAAAAAAGAAGAGCCTAGAGAACATCGCTCAACATTGGGAAGTGAAAGACGGCATCATTCATAACGACGGCCACGGCCTCTTCCTCACCACCGAAAAAAACTACGCCGACTTCGAACTCCAGCTGGAATACAAACTCTACCCCAAAGCCGACAGTGGGATCTACCTCCGCGGCGTCCCCCAGATCCAACTCTGGGACACCACCGAAGCCGGCGGCGCATGGAAACACGGTGCAAAAAAAGGCTCCGGCGGACTCTGGAACAATCCCAAAGATGCTCCCGGAAAAGACCCGCTCGTCCACGCCGATAACCCGGTCGGAGAATGGAATAAAATGACCGTCAAACTCGTCGGCGAAAAGGTGACTGTCATTCTCAACGACAAAACCGTGGTCAATGAAGCCAAACTCCACAACTTCTTCGACAAAAAAGGCCCCCTTCCAGCGACCGGCCCGATCCAGCTCCAAACCCACGGCGCGCCCGTGCAATGGCGGAATGTTTTTGTGAAGGAACTTTAGACTGACACCAGAAAATCAAAGAGCCCCACACCTTGATGGTGAGAGGCTCTTCTATGGCTTTCTTGCGGAAAAATTTCTTAATCAAAAGTCACCGAGGTGTTCACCTCAAAATCTAACTGCCCACCGTCGAACTCCCGATAGTTCAGCGCCACCGTGGTGGTCCCATCGAAGGTTAAGAGAGACTCCTCGCGGTAAGCCTGAGGATCGTTTCCATCCTCGTCATAAGTCTGAGTCAGGAGAATCTGATGATCTCCCACCGAAACGGCAGTCCACCTTCCGCCCTCATTCCCATTAAAAACAAAGGTCCCATCCTCATCGAAGACCGTGCTATTGATCACCCGATCTTCTAAGAGGTAAGTGAAGATTGCAGGCGTCGGAGCGAAGGTGTTTTTCGTAAGATCCAGAACCACATTCTGCACCTCATCGACAAAGTTGTTATCTGAAATTTCAACCCGTGCCGCCACTTGGGAAGTCCCCCCAGCCTCCGTGAAGGTTAGCAGATAGTCATCCCGAGCGATGAGTGGATCATTACTATCCTCATCAAAGGTAATCGTTAAAGTCGCTGTCGAAGGAGAAGTCGCCGAGTATCCCCAGTTCCCAGCCTCCCCAAACGCGGTCCAGCGGTTGTTCGCAGCGAAGTTAATCCCTTTGATCGTCTTCCCGCCGACTAAGCCTACGAATTCCTCTGGTGATGGCGCCAAGTCTGGCTCATCGGGATTCGGATCGAGGTTCGCATCCAAAGTCCGCATCTCCGTCTCCGCCTCACCCATGAAGCTCCGCACCACGGTGGGGATTTCCTCAAAACCATCTAGGCTAGAGAAATCAAAAGCATACTCCGTGCGCGACTGCGCAGGGTCATTGCCATCAGCATTCGAGGTCAACTGCAGCACCCCCGTCCCAGCATCAGGAACCTCATAGCTCCATAGCCCAGACTCAGCGCCTTTCGTCCACGTCCCATCAGCGAAAAGACTCACGCCATCAACTGATTGACCATTCAAAAAATCAGCAATCTCAGCACTCGCCACTGCACTCTGAACCTCCACTCGGGTGGTGAAGAAAGCCCTTGGTATGATCGCCGGATCAGTCTCTAGCACCATTCCACTCATCGTCCCCGTGCCTTCGATCCCCGCCGTAACATCCGCTTCACCGAGATTGCTGGATCGGTCCACGGTATAGAAAAAACCGGGCACTGTTGCCACCATGACTCCGAACATCCCCTCATCGGAAACCATGAATGATTGCGCCTCATTGAGGGCTCCAGCCGAAGACGAGATAGCGGTCGCTCGCGCAATTACGAATTTAAGAAACCCCTCTTGGATCACCAGATCATCGCCCTGCACCGAGATCTTGAAAGACGTGCGTGGGTCAGAAATCCCGACCTCACCATTGGTATCAGCCGTCTGCACGTTAGAAAAAGCGCGTGTCGCCGGATCCCATGTATAAGTCCCCCGCTCCATCCCATCTTGAAAATAAGGAGGATCCGCCTCCACATCCTGCGCATTAAAATAAACGCCATTCTCTAAAAAAACGAGCACCCCAGAGTTGGTATCCGCTTGCGTGGTATCACCAAAACTCCAGCCCCCCACAAGAGGATTATGAGCACTGGTCACACGCTGAAATTCCCCACCCTCTGCTTGGTTCCCCACGATGGGAAAATAGAGGCTCGCAGGAAGTTCACTCGGCCCAGCCACCGTGATCGGAGTGAGCGAAAGCTGAGAGGTCGCCTCATCCCAAGAAAAAGTCCCCCGCTCCATCGTATCACTCGCCCCGGAACCATCTTCCGCATAGAAGTAGATTCCATTCGGAAGAAAAACGAGGACATCAGAATCGTTTGCAGTGCCATTATTGTGCACCCAAGCTCCGATGATCGGGGAGGCCAAAATCGGGAGAGATGGAAATACAAGGAGAGTGGATAGAAGATATTTTTTCATCAAAAAGAAATGGGGTTGGGAAGTTTCTGAAGGGAACAAAACACCCTCACTCCAAAGGGAGTGAGGGCAGATCAGGATTAAAATTTCACCTTAAAACCAAGAAGTAACTGCACGGTGCTCAGATCAATCTCAGCGTCATCTGCTCCCTCGAACTCTGTCCACTTCAACTGAGCATTAAAGTAGGCATTCTCCGTCATCGGGATGAGTAAACCTGCATGTAAGCCATAGGTTCCGATCACCTCGCTATCCTCACCGTCATTCGCATAGGCGAACCCTCCGTGAACACCAACATAGGGAAGGTAGGGTGACTCACTCTGGAAGTAGTAACGAAGATTAGGCTCAAGCCCCAGAGCATAACCCGAGTCTTCCACACCTCCGCCGGATGGCACAAAGAGCCCGAAAGTGCTCAAACCCACCGACCATGAATCATCGACAAAATAGGAAACATCCACATTAGCGAGGAACAGGTTCAACTCATCTCCGCCAGACGAGACATGGCTATAAGATCCCGAGAACCCAACAACCCAATCACCCTTACCAAGGTGGGAATTTTCTACCTGAGGAGGTGCCACCGCAAAGGCAGAATTTGCGAGAACAAGACCCGCAACAGCAAGTCCACAATTTAGTTTGTTTTGTTTTTTCATAAGAAAGATGGTCTTAAAAAGTGGGGAGAAGGCTCCTTGAGCAACAGCCGAAGCACTCGCGAAAAATTCCAGTAAAAAACCACCGGAGATCCGGAATGCATCAAGTCATCCCTCCTCACATTCACAGCTAGATCAATAGCTTGGGTTCCATGATGCGTCTGTGGGGAAAATCCCTATTTTCACAGACTTTGGTGTGTTTTTGAAAAGACCAAAGACGCTTACGAGAAAGAACTAAAACTGAATCACCCTCAGTAGAGCCTGCCTCGCTGGGATGTGCGGCATGGTTGATGAGCGGCGAGGCGCCGCGACTCCTTTCTTGAGTTCTGCAGGCGACGCCCTATCGCTCGTAAGATATGCTTGTGGTTTGGGGGGATGAAAGGGCATTGATAGGGGGTGACTAAAAGCGGCGATCAAACAAGTGGGGAAGTCCTCCGCTACTCTCGCTCTGCTCAGGT
>JALZWA010000220.1 GCA_023299815.1 Akkermansiaceae bacterium | reverse complement strand
CGCTCTGTAATGAAGCGCTTCGAGCGCGTGAAGGTTCTCAAGGAACGCGGCCTTTGGAAAGAGGGTGCCAGCCCGATTGGCCTCCCCAAGACCAAAGCTGATTCCTAATCTTACTTGTCTCATAATTTCCAACGGCGGAGCCTCCTCGGCTTCGCCTTTTTCTTGTCCCCTCTCCCCAGTTACTCCGACCCTTTTTCACAATGAGCGATGGTGTCCGCCTGAATAAATATCTCGCCTCTTGTGGTGTCGGCTCACGGCGTTCCTTTGATGCCATGGTGCTTGCTGGAGATGTCGTGGTGAACGGGCAGTCCTGCCTCACTCCCGCCTACCGAGTGCAGCCCGGTGATCAAATCCGAGCTGATGGGAAGCGCATCGAGCCCCTTGCGGTCCAGAGCATCGTGATCCACAAGCCACCGGGACTCGTCTGCACCCGTCGCGACGAGCGTCAGCGTGACACCATTTACAACCTCCTCCCTGGTCGGATGCAGCACCTCATGCACGTGGGACGACTCGACCGCGAATCCGAGGGACTCCTCATTCTCAGCAATGATGGCGAGCTCTCTCAGGCCCTGACCCATCCGAAGCACAAGATTCAGAAACTCTATCATGTCACGCTTGATACCTCGTTTGATAACGAGATCCTCGAGAAACTTGAGAAAGGCGTCTATATCGAGGAAGGCAAAGCAAAAGCACACTCCGTCAAGCGTCTCTCCTCACGCCGAATCGAAGTCATCTTGACGACCGGAATGAAGCGTCAAATTCGCTACATGATCCAAGCGGTGCACCACCGCGTGAAGCGTCTCGTCCGTCTCAAGATCGGTCACTTGGAACTCGGTAACCTGCGCCCCGGCAAATGGCGCATCCTCACTGAACAAGAACGCAATGACCTCATCGCCACCGCTCAGCGAAAAGATTAGATTATTTGGGAAACTTGAATTTTCCTGATTGTCCCCGCGACTTGAGTGCTGATAGATTTCCCACCACACGATGAGCAGTAAATCTAAGACACCAGCCAGCGAGAACCTAGAATTCAAACCTGCAAAGGAATTTTCCAAAAAGGCCCATATTTCAAGCCTTGCTCAGTATAAGCGACTCCACCGCGAGTCGATCAACAAGCCCTCCACTTTCTGGGCAAGAGAAGCCAAAGAACTCACCTGGCAGAAGAAGTGGAGCAAGGTCTTAGACTGGAAAGCTCCTAATGCAAAGTGGTTCGTCGGCGGTAAGATCAACGTCTGCGAAAACTGCGTCGACCGCCACCTCACCAATGGCCGCGCCAACAAAGCCGCCATCATCTGGGAGGGAGAGCCCGGAGAATCCCGCACACTCACCTATCGCCAGCTTCACCGCGAGGTCTGCAAATTTGCCAACGTTCTTTTAGCCAAGGGAATTAAACCAAAAGATCGCGTCCTCATCTACATGCCCATGGTTCCAGAAGCGGCCATCGCCATGCTCGCCTGCGCAAGAATTGGAGCCGTGCACTCGGTCGTCTTCGGCGGTTTCTCTGCAGAATCAATCGCCGACCGACTTGAGGACTGCGAGGCCACCGCCATCATCACCTCCGATGGCGGCTACCGCCGAGGCTCCGTGGTCCCACTGAAAGCGAACGTCGATGACGCCCTTAAGAAATACAAAGGCGTAGAGACCGTCATCGTCCACCAGCGCATCGGCGAAAAAGTGACGATGAAAAAAGGCCGCGACACCTACTGGCATGACGAAGTCGCAAAGGTCAGCGCGCACCACGAAGCGAAGGGCTTCGATAGCGAGCACCCGCTTTTCATCCTCTATACTTCTGGTTCCACCGGAAAGCCCAAGGGCATCCTCCACACCTCCGGCGGTTACCTCATGGGGACCTACTCTACCACCAAGTATATCTTCGATATGCAGGATGACGACGTCTACTGGTGCACCGCCGATGTCGGCTGGATCACGGGCCACAGCTACATCGTCTACGGCCCACTCGCGAATGGCGCGAGCCAAGTGATGTATGAAGGCGCGCCGAACTTCCCAGACTTCGGCCGCTTCTGGGATATCGTCGAAAAATATAGCGTCTCTATTTTCTACACCGCGCCTACTGCGATCCGGGCCTTTATCAAAGCGGGTGATCAATTCCCAGATGCGCACGATCTTTCCTCACTGAGACTTCTCGGAACTGTCGGCGAGCCCATCAACCCAGAAGCTTGGATGTGGTATCACGACAAGATCGGCGGAGGCCGCTGCCCGATCGTCGATACCTGGTGGCAGACCGAGACGGGTGCAATTATGATCTCCCCTCTCCCTGGCTGCACTCCGACTCAACCAGGCACCGCAACTCTTCCCTTCTTCGGAGTGGATGCCGCGATTCTGGATGAAACCGGTGAGGAATGCTCAGCAGAAGAAGGCGGCAAGCTTGTTATCCGACAGCCTTGGCCCTCCATGCTCCGTAACATCTACGGCGACAAGAAGCGCTACCGCGACACCTACTGGTCTGACTACAAGGGCATGTATACCGCTGGTGATGGAGCCCGTCGTGATAAGAAAGGTAACTTCTGGATCACCGGACGCCTAGATGATGTCCTCAATGTCTCAGGCCACCGTCTCGGCACCGCCGAGGTCGAAAGCGCCCTCGTCTCCCACTCAAGCGTGGCTGAGGCCGCCGTTGTCGGTCGCCCTCATGAAATCAAAGGTCAGGGAGTGGTCGCATTTGTGACCTTAAAAGGAAAAGCCGAAGGATCGCCGGACTTAAATAAGGAACTGCGCAATCATGTGGGAAAAGTGATCGGAGCGATTGCAAAACCTGATGAAATCCATTTTACTCCTTCCTTACCTAAGACTCGTTCCGGAAAAATTATGCGCCGCCTTCTCAAAGAGCTCGTTGCTACCGGAAAAGTCACAGGTAACACCACCACTCTTGAGGATTTCGAAGTGATTAAATCACTCCAAGAAAGCCTTAAAAAGTAAGCCCTTACATGACCCGATTCCGCTACAGCATCGCAACCATCCTTCAGTCGTTTGGCCTTCATCGCAAGATGAAGCGGATGACCGAGGCTGCCTATGAGCTGCACCTCATGCAAGAGGGTGAGCAGTTCTTGGGATCATTTTGCTGGCCAGGGGCCGAGGAGATTGAAGAAATCTCCATGGAATATTGGACGATCCGCCGCATCGAGCGCGAGCGAACTGCTCTAGAGGAGAAGATTGTTGAGGCCAATAAGCTTCTCACCGAAGCGCACGTTGCGCGGACCACAGTGACCGACCGCTCGAAAGACATCGGCCAAGAACTTTACAATGAGCGAGAGAAACTCTTCCTATCACTAGAAGAGCTCAACTCTCAGCGTGATGACATCATGGCGAATGCTCAGCAGATTAAACGACGCTTTGAGGCTCTAAAAACAAAGGCCAAAGTCCTCAAAGAAGAGGGAGCAGGAGAAGGAGAAGCTTATCAAAAAACCCGAGAGGTCCTTGAAGGCCTGCGCGGTCAGTTCACTGACTTCAAATCGAAACTCAGCGAGCTTGATGCTCAGATCGATACCGAGCAGGAGAAGCTAGCCAAGCTTCAGGAGGGCATCGATGCCAAGCTGAAGGGTAACAAAGACCAAGCCTCCGAGACTTTTGGTCAAATCAGTAAGGCCAATCGCGATATCACGAAGTCAAAGGCTGAACTCGGCCTCCTAACCGACGAATATGCCCGCCTCTGCCGAGAAGTGGGCCGCTATTTAAATCTCAATGCTAGAGAGCAGCAATGCAAAGAGGCCTGCCGGGAACACCGGGGCCTCTTAGAACAAATTCGCCTCTTGAGACGCTCGATCCAGTGGAACAAGCGCATCGTGGAGAGAGCGGGCTCTTAAGCCCTTCTTTCTAACTCTCCAGAGCCGCAAGCAGCTTCGGGTGGATTCCCCCAAAGCCGCCATTACTGAGAACGACGATGACATCACCCTCAACCGCAAGTCCGGTCACATGGGTCACGATCTCATCCACCTCTCCAAGATACCAAGCTTCGGTGCCAGTCGCCTGAATATCTGCCACGAGCTTTTCAGGGTCGAGGCGATCTGCCTCCGCTACCTTTTCAGGATCAGGAATCGATGGGAGCACGACAAGGTCAGCCTCCGAGAGAGCATCAGCAAGATCTTGTTGGAAAATATTCCGACGCGTGGTGTTCGAGCGTGGTTCAAAGAGAACCCACAAGCGACGTCCATCATAACGCTGACGAAGAGCCTGAATCGCTTGCGCAATCGCAGTCGGGTGATGGGCGAAATCATCCACCACCGTCACTCCCCTCACCTCACCGCGCTCTTCTTGGCGACGAGCAATTCCGGAGAAACTTGCGAGCCCCTTCTGGATCTCATCAACCGGGAGGCCGGCAAACTTTGCGGAACATAGCGCCATCGCAGCATTGCGGACGTTGAACTCACCCACCATGGGGATTTCGTAAGTATCTCCATCGAGATCGAAACGAGTCGTCTTCCTAAGGTAGCTCACATTCGTGATCTTCATCTCACAGCTTTCGCCAAAACCGACAGACTTCACGGGGCAAGGAGCCCCCTCTGAAACATCGAGACAGTTTTGGTCGTCGCCATTGACGAGAGCGAGGCCATTACGAGGAACCACACGGAGTTGACGCTCAAAGCTGAGCTTAATCTGATCTAGTGAATCGAAGATATCGGCGTGATCGAACTCGATGTTGTTGATGACAACCACCTCAGGAAGGTAGTGCAGGAACTTAGAGCGCTTGTCGAAAAAGGCGGTGTCATATTCGTCCCCCTCCATCACGACAAATTCAGAATCTGTGAAGCGAGCGCCCTGACCAAAGTTGCGAGGGATCCCGCCAATCATGAAGCTTGGGTTCTTCCCTGCCGATTCGAAGATCCATGCCAGAAGCGATGAGGTCGTGGTCTTTCCATGGGTGCCACTGACGACCAAGTTACGATGTCCTCGAAGAAAGTATTCCTTGAGAACTTCCGGCAGAGACTGATAGCGGAGTCTCCGATCAAGCACCGCTTCAGCCTCTTCATTTCCTCGGCTGATGGCATTACCAATAACCACCGTGGTGGCTTCTGCAGGGATATTATCAGCACGGTAGCCTTCAAAAATCTTAATCCCTTTTTCCGCTAGGAAATCGGACATCGGCGGATAGGCCGCCTGATCGGAACCAGTGACCTTATAACCCTGCTCAGCCATTCCGGCGGCGACGGAACCCATGGCTGTGCCACAGACTCCAATGAAGTGAAATTGTTCGTCTTTCATTGATAAAAATTAAAATCCTGGGGCGGCGACGCGCCCATGCTCTCGCTCAGCGAGACGCTCCTTCAGAATGCGGTCAGCGACTTCTATCACCATCTCCTCAAGAAGGAGGCGGAGGTGACTCCCCTTGCGATAATCAGCTGGGGCAATATGCTTGACGCGATCTGCGTGATTACAAAGTTGGTAACACTTACGAAAACTCCGTCCACTGCTGTCCTTCGGATTGTAGACCGCTACAGCATGGCCTCCGGCCTTCTTCATCACGGTAAAACAAGGAACATCAGTAGGGCCGTCCCCCACATAAATCATGTTCTGGAAAGGAATGGGCCGCGATTCAGGCGGCATGTGATCGTTCACATCATCATGCGGATCAAGCATCCCCTTATTAATACGGAAAAGATACTGCGTCTTGGTGGTGTGCGAGATCGTCCGTTTAGGGAAGCTGATGCGCCCATTCGCATCTTCGCCAAACTCGCAGCCAAAGATCGCTTTCACCTTGCCCTTCAGCGAGCAGCCATCGAGAAGCGCCTGTAGACCGGAGGAGACGATGTAGTGCTCCACTTTGATCCCGGCCGCCTCATGCTCAGGGCGGATACAATCCTCACGAATTTCATCAAAGACGGTATCAACTCCCGGGAAATAGCTGAGGCCTTTTCCTAACTCGGTAAG